>NC_011420.2:3022500-3340000 GCF_000016185.1 Rhodospirillum centenum SW | reverse complement strand
CGGCTGGAGGGGGAGCACCGGGCGCTGAAGGAGGTCTGCGGGGAGGTGCAGCTGCGGCAGGCCCAGGCCGACGCCGCCATCACCGAGGCGGAGGCCGAGCTGACCCGCCTGAAGGAGCTGCGCGCCGATGCCGAGGCGGAACTGCATGCCGCCCAGCAGACGCCGAGGCAGCGTCTGCACATGATCGACCGCGCCGGTCTGGTGCATCAGCGCCTGTGGGAGGTGACGGTGGTGAATGACGGGCAGGGCAGCCTGCGGGCGGGACCGCCCCCGGCGCAGGCCGGGGACTGGGCGGCCGGCCGCATCTGCCTGATCGGCGCCGCCACCGAACGCGACGCCCGCCACCGCATCGAAACGCGGTTCCCTTCGGCCCAGGGCTATCGCATCATCGGCGTGCAGCGCTTCCGCCGCGGCTGACCGCCGCGACACCCGCCCCGGGACGGGCTCCCCGCGGACGGCCACCTCGCGGACGGCCACCTCGCGGACGGACTGCCGGACGGACCGGATGCGCGCTTGCCGTGCGCACAGACACGGCCAACATCGACGACAGCCGGGCCGGCCGGAGCGGGACCCGGGCAGGGAGGAAAACCATGACCGATGCCGTGATCGATTTCCCGGTACAGGATGCCCGCACGGGCGACCGCCGGCTGTCCCAGCTCCTTGACGCCCAGCGCAACGCCTACCTGCTGCACGGCCCCCTGTCGGAGGAGCGCCGCGCCGCCGCCCTGGACGGCCTCCATCAGGCGGTGCTGAAGTACCAGGAGGCGCTGGTCGAGGCCGTGCGCCAGGATTTCGGCCACCGCTCCGCGCATGAAACGCGGCTGGCCGACATCTTCTCCACCCTGGGCGCCATCCGCCATGCCCGCAAGCACTTCCGGCGCTGGATGAAGCCGCAGCGCCGGTCCATCGCCCTGACCTTCCAGCCCGGCCGCGGCCGCGTGCTGTACCAGCCGCTGGGCGTCGTCGGCATCATCAGCCCCTGGAACTACCCGATCCAGCTCGGCCTGACGCCGCTCGCCGCGGCGGTCGCGGCCGGCAACCGGGTGATGCTGAAGCCGTCGGAATACACCCCGGCCACCGCCGCCCTGCTGGAACGGGTGCTGGCGGAGGTGTTCGAGCCGGTGGAGGTCGCCGTCGTGCAGGGCGGGGCCGAGGTGGCGCAGGCGTTCAGCCGGCTGCGCTTCGACCATCTGCTGTTCACCGGCTCCACCCCCGTCGGCCGTCATGTCATGCGGGCGGCGGCGGAGAATCTGGTGCCCGTGACCCTGGAGCTGGGCGGCAAGTCGCCCACCATCGTGGCCGCGGACTATCCGCTGGACAAGGCGGCGGAGAGCATCGCCGGCGGCAAGCTGTTCAATGCCGGCCAGACCTGCATCGCGCCGGACTACGTGCTGCTGCCGCGCGGCCGGGAGGAGGCGTTCATCGCCGCCTACCGCGCCGCCGTCACCCGCTTCTATCCGCGGCTGGACACGAACCCCGACTACACCGCCATCGTGAACGACCGCCACTACCAGCGGCTGACAGGGCTGCTGGAGGATGCGAAGCGCCGCGGCGCGCGGGTGGAGACGATCAATCCCGGCAACGAGGTGCCGGACCCGGCCCGGCGCAAGCTGCAGCCGACGCTGCTGACCGGCGTGCCGGACGAGGCGGCGGTGATGCGAGAGGAGATCTTCGGCCCGATCCTGCCGCTGGTCCCCTATGACAGCCTGGAACAGGCCTACGCCTACATCAACGACCGGCCGCGGCCGCTGGCGCTCTACCTCTACAGCCATGACGAGGGCGTCGTGGACCGCACGCTGGAGCGCACCGTCTCGGGCGGCGTCACCGTCAACGACACGCTGCTGCACGTCGCGCAGGAGGAGCTTCCCTTCGGCGGCGTGGGCGAGAGCGGCATCGGCGCCTACCACGGGGAGGCCGGGTTCCGCACCTTCAGCCACGCCAAGTCGGTCTTCCACCAGTCGCGGCTGAACGGCACCGGCCTGATGCGCCCGCCCTACGGCGCGAAGATGGAGCGGCTGCTGAAGTTCCTGATCCGCTGACCCCCGTCCCCCGCGTCAGGCGGCCGCCAGCCAGTCGGTCCCGCTGGCGGCCCGCCCGGCGGCGATCAGGCCCCGCGCCGCCTCGATGTCCGGGGCGAAGTGGCGGTCGCGGTCGTAGAAGCCGACCTCCTCCCGCACCGCGGCATGCACCGCCTCCAGCGGGGCGGAGGTGCGCAGCGGCCGGCGGAAGTCGATGCCCTGGCAGGCGGCCAGCAGTTCCACCGCGACGATGCCGGCGGCGTTGTCCGCCATCTCCAGCAGCCGGCGGGCGGCCCAGGTCGCCATGCTGACATGGTCCTCCTGGTTGGCGCTGGTGGGAATGCTGTCCACGCTGGCCGGGTGCGCCAGCCCCTTGTTCTCGCTGGCCAGCGCGGCGGCCGTGACCTGGGCGATCATGAAGCCGCTGTTCAGCCCGCCGTCGGTCACCAGGAAGGCGGGCAGCCCGCCATTGTGGTGCGGGTCCACCAGCATGGCCGTGCGCCGTTCCGACAGCGATCCGATCTCCGCCAGCGCCAGGGCGATCTGGTCGGCGGCCATGGCGACGGGTTCGGCATGGAAGTTGCCGCCCGACAGGATGTCGCCGTCGTCGGGGAAGACCAGCGGGTTGTCGGTGACGGCGTTCGCCTCCGTCGCCAGGGTGCCGGCCGCGAAGCGGAGCTGGTCCAGGCAGGCGCCCATCACCTGCGGCTGGCAGCGCAGGCAGTAGGGGTCCTGCACCCGGGCGCAGCTCAGGTGGCTGGCCCGGATCGGGCTGCCGGCCAGCAGCCGGCGGTAGCCGGCGGCGGCGTCGATCTGGCCGCGCTGGCCGCGCAGGGCGTGGATTCGGGCGTCGAACGGTGTGTCGGAGCCCTGTGCCGCGTCGATGCTGAGCGCGCCCGCCACCAGGGCCGCGTCGAACGCCCACTCGGCCGCGACCAGCCCGGCGAGCGCCAGTGCGGTGGACGCCTGGGTGCCGTTCAGCAGCGCCAGCCCCTCCTTAGGGCCCAGTTCCAGCGGGCGCAGCCCGGCGGCGGCCAGCCCGTCGGCCGCCGGCACGGTGCGACCGGCCAGCCGTACCTGCCCCAGCCCCAGCAGCGGCAGCACCAGATGCGCGAGCGGGGCGAGATCGCCCGACGCGCCGACGGAGCCCTTGGCCGGCACCAGCGGCAGCGCCTCCGCCGAGACCAGCGCCGCCAGCGCCCTGATCACCTCCCCGCGCACGCCGGAGAAGCCGCGCAGCAGGCTGGCGACCTTCAGCACCAGCATCAGCCGCACCACCCGGTCGGGCATCGCCTCCCCGGTGCCGGCGGCGTGGCTGAGCACGAGGTTGCGCTGAAGCTGGGCCAGCCGGTCCGGCTCGATCCGGGTGCGGGCCAGCAGGCCGAAGCCCGTGTTGATGCCGTAGACGGTGCGGCCGGAGCCGATCACCTCCGCCACCGTGCGGGCCGACGCCTCGGCCGCCTCCAGGTCCCGCGGGGCGATCTCCAGCCGCACGGGGCCGGCCAGCACGCGGCGCAGGTCGGCCAGGGTCAGGCCGGCGGGGGTGAGGCGCAGGGTCTCGGTCATCGCGGGGACTCCGGAAGCGGGGCGGCAGGGGGAAGCGTGGCGAAATGGTCGGCGGCGGCGGAGAGGAACGTCTCGATCATGCGGCGCAGGACGGGGCGCAGCGCCCCCGCCTTCGCCGGGTCCAGCCGGGGCGGCGGCCCCTCGGCCAGATGCGTCGCCTGCGAGAGTTCGAGCTGGAGCGCCAGCACGCGCTCCGCCGGGCGGCCGTACTGGCGGGTGATGTGGCCGCCCTTGAAGCGGCCGTCCAGCACCGCGGTGTGATCGTCGCCGGCCGCCGCCAGCACGGCGCGGGCGACGGACGGCGGGCAGGACAGGCCGCCGTTGCTGCCCAGGTTCAGGTCGGGCAGCCGCCCGTCGAACAGGCGCGGCAGGACGGGGGCGATGGAATGCGCATCCCAGAGCAGGGCATGACCGAAACGGTCGCGCAGCCGCGCCAGCTCGGCCGCGATCCGGTCATGGTAGGGCTGCCAGATATCGGCCCGGAAGGCGGATCGTTCCGCTTCGGTAACGGGCTTCGCCCAGACCGGGCCGCCGGCGAAGGTGGTGTCCGGGAACAGCCCCGTGGTGGTCTGGCCGGGATAGAGGCTGGCATCGTCCGCCGGGCGGTTGAGATCGACCAGATAGCGCGACCGGGTCGCCACGATCACCGAGGCGCCGAGCCCGCCCAGGAAGTCGTAGAGCGCATCGACATGCCAGTCCGTGTCCGGCAGGTCCCGCGCCGCGGGGGCGAGCCGGTCCGCCAGCCCGTCGGGCAGGCCCGTGCCGACATGCGGCATGGAGACCAGCAGCGGAATCGTTCCGGGAACGAAACGGTAGGGTGTCATGGCCGTTGCCCCAGCATCGGGAGATCCAGGCCGTGGCGGCGGGCGCAGTCGATGGCGTCCGCATAGCCGGCGTCGGCATGGCGCATCACCCCGGTCGCCGGGTCGTTCCACAGCACCCGCTCCAGCCGGCGGGCAGCGGCCTCGGTCCCGTCGCAGACGATGACCATGCCGGAATGCTGGCTGAAGCCCATGCCGACGCCGCCGCCATGGTGCAGGCTGACCCAGGTGGCGCCCGACGCGCAGGCCAGCATCGCGTTCAGCAGCGGCCAGTCGGACACCGCGTCGGAGCCGTCCCGCATCGCCTCCGTCTCCCGGTTCGGGCTGGCGACGGAGCCGCTGTCCAGATGGTCGCGGCCGATCACGACGGGGCCGATCTCGCCGCGCGCCACCATCTCGTTGAAGGCGAGGCCGACGCGGTGGCGGTCGCCCAGGCCCAGCCAGCAGATCCGCGCCGGCAGGCCCTGGAAGGCGATGCGCTCCTTCGCCATGTCCAGCCAGCGGTGGAGGGGACCGTCCTGCGGCATCAGCTCCTTCACCTTGGCGTCGGTGCGGGCGATGTCGTCCGGGTCGCCGGACAGCGCCGCCCAGCGGAACGGCCCCTTGCCCTGGCAGAACAGCGGCCGGATGTAGGCCGGCACGAAGCCGGGGAAGGCGAAGGCGTCGGCCAGCCCCTCCTGCTTCGCCATCTGCCGGATGTTGTTGCCGTAGTCGAGCGTCGGCACGCCCAGGGCGTGGAAGTCCAGCATGGCCTGGACATGCGCGACCATGGAGCGCCGCGCCGCGGCGGCGACGGCGCGGGGGTCGCGGGCGCGCATCTCCTCCCACCGGGCCAGGGTCCAGCCGGCCGGCAGATAGCCGTTGGCCGGGTCGTGGGCGCTGGTCTGGTCGGTCACCACGTCGGGCCGGGCGCGGGCGTCCCCGGCCGCGGCGCGGCGGGCCAGTTCGGGGAAGATCTCCGCCGCGTTGCCCAGCAGCCCGACGGAGACGGGCCGCCGCTCCGCCCGCGCGCGGGCCATGATCTCCAGCGCCTCGTCCAGGCTGTCGGTGCGGAGATCCAGGTAGCGCGTCGTGAGGCGGCGGTCGATGCGGCTGGGCTGGCACTCCACCGCAAGGCAGGAGGCGCCGGCCATGGTGGCGGCCAGCGGCTGCGCCCCGCCCATGCCGCCCAGCCCCGCCGTCAGCACCCAGCGCCCGGCGAGGTCGCCGCCGTAATGGCGCCGGCCGACCTCCACGAAGGTCTCGTAGGTGCCCTGCACGATGCCCTGGGTGCCGATATAGATCCAGGAGCCGGCCGTCATCTGGCCGTACATCATCAGCCCCAGCCGGTCGAGCGCGTCGAACTGCTCCCAGCTCGCCCAGTGCGGCACCAGGTTGGAGTTGGCGATCAGCACCCGCGGCGCATCGGCATGGGTGCGGAAGACGCCCACCGGCTTGCCGGACTGCACCAGCAGGGTCTGGTCCTGCTCCAGCCGGGTCAGGGTGGCGACGATGCGGTCGAAGCTCTCCCAGTCGCGGGCGGCGCGGCCGATGCCGCCATAGACGATCAGCTCCTCCGGCTTCTCGGCCACCTCCGGGTCCAGGTTGTTCATCAGCATCCGCAGCGGCGCCTCGGTCTGCCAGGAGCGGGCGGTCAGGGTCAGGCCGCGGGCGGCGCGGATGCTGCGGGAATTGTCGCGGCGGGTGGACATGGGCGGGCTCCTAGGCGGTGAGGCGGGCGACGGTGCGGCGGTAGCGGGCGGCGACGGCTTCCTCCGCCGGGTGCCGCCCCGCGGCGACGACCCGGCGGCCGCCGACGATGACGTCGCGCACCGGGTTGCCGTGGTTGGCGAAGACCAGCGCGTCCAGCAGGGCGTCGCCCTCCCGGCCGCAGAGGGAGGGGCCGCAGAGGGACGGATGGTCGGGGTCGAGCACCAGGAAGTCGGCGCGGCGGCCGGGGGCGAGGCGGCCGGCGGCCCGGCCCAGGGCCTGCGCCCCGCCGTCCGCCGCATCCAGCCAGAGCCGCGCGCCCAGATGGGGGCTGCGTCCCGGCAGGCCGAAGGAGCGGCGGCCGGCGGCCAGCCGCTGGCCGTAGTGCAGCCAGCGCAGCTCCTCCCGCGGATCGACGGAGACATGGCTGTCGGACCCGATGCCGAAGCGCCCGCCGGCGCGGCGGAACGGCTCCCAGCGGAACAGCCCGTCGCCCAGATTGGCCTCCGTCGTCGGGCAGAGGCCGGCGACGGCACCGCTGGCGGCCAGGGCGGTGGCCTCGGCCTCGGTCATGTGGGTGGCGTGGATCAGGCACCAGCGCCGGTCCACGCCCGCCTGCTCCAGCAGGAACTCCACCGGCCGGGCGCCCAGATGGTTCAGGCACTCCTCCACCTCCTTCGGCTGCTCGGCCGCGTGGATGTGGACGGGGGCCTCGGGGTCGCGGGCGCGCAGGCCGGCCAGCGCCTCCCGCAGGGCGCCCGCGGGCACGGCGCGCAGGCTGTGCAGCGCCAGCCCCAGGCGCAGGTCGGGGCCCGTCTCCGGCGCCAGCGCCTCCAGCAGCGCCAGCAGCCCGGCGGGCGTGCCGGCGAAGCGGCGCTGGCCGTCCGCCAGCGGCCGCCCGTCCAGCCCGCCCGTCATATAGAGCACCGGCAGGTGGGTCAGGGCGATGCCCGTCTCCCGCGCCGCGGCCAGCACGGCGCGGGACAGCGCGGCGGGGTCGGCATAGGGGCGGCCGTCGGGATCGTGGTGCAGGTAGTGGAACTCGGCCACCGCGGTATAGCCGGCCTTCAGCATCTCGATCTGGAGCTGGGCCGCGATGGCGTGGACGTCGTCGGGCGTCAGCCGGGCGACGAAGCCGTACATGGTGCGGCGCCAGGACCAGAAGCTGTCGCCCCCCTCCCCGACCCGCTCGGCCAGCCCGGCCATGGCGCGCTGGAAGGCGTGGCTGTGCAGGTCGGGCAGGCCCGGCACCACCGGGCCGGCCAGCCGCTCCGCCCCCTCGGGCGAACCGCCGGGGATCAGGGCGGCGATGTCGCCGCCCTCGGTCAGCTCGATCCGCACCCCCTCGGCCCAGCCCTCGGGCAGCCGGACGCGGTCGGCGTAGCAGGCGCGCAGCAGCACTCCCCCCTCCCTGTCCGCGGGTGCGCCGGCGCCCGGCGGGCCGGGTGGCCGATCGCGTCCGCGCTGATGGTTTCCGCATGGCTGTCTATACAGGTTAGTCTAGCGGCGCCGTTGCGGCCCCGCAAGACACCCGGCAGGATGGCCCCATGACAGACGCACCCCCCTGGGACACCCTCTGGACCGGGGCGGCGCTGGCGACGCTGGCCCCCGGCGCGCCCGGCACCGCCGCCGGCGACGCTTACGGCACCATCCCCGACGGCGCCATCGCCGCCCGCGGCGGCCGCATCGCCTGGGTCGGCCCACGCGCCGCCCTGCCGTCGGCGCCGCAGGCCCTGGCCGCCCGCGTCGTGGATCTGGGCGGCCGCTGGGTCACGCCGGGGCTGATCGACTGCCACACCCATCTGGTGTTCGGCGGCGACCGGGTGGAGGAGTGGGAGCGCCGCCTGAACGGGGAGAGCTACGAGGCCATCGCCCGGGAGGGCGGCGGCATCGCCCGCACCGTGCGCCTGACCCGGGAGGCGACGGAGGAGGACCTGTTCCGGTCCGCCGCCCGCCGGCTGCGCCCGCTGCTGGCCGAGGGCGTGACGACGGTGGAGGTGAAGTCCGGCTACGGGCTGGAGCCGGAGGCCGAGCTGAAGATGCTGCGCGTGGCCCGCCGGCTGGAGCGGGAGCTGCCGGTGCGGGTGCGGACCACCCTGCTGGCGGCGCACGCCCTGCCGCCGGAACGGCGCGACGACCGCGCCGGCTATATCGACCGCATCGTGACGGAGATGATCCCCGCCGCCGCGGCCCAGGGGCTGGCCGACGCGGTGGACGCCTTCTGCGAGACGATCGCCTTCACGCCGGCGGAGGTGGACCGGGTGTTCGCCGCGGCGCGGCGGCACGGGCTGCCGGTGAAGCTGCACGCCGACCAGTTGTCCGACCTGGGGGGCGCGGCGCTGGCCGCCCGCTGCGGCGCCCTGTCGGCCGACCATCTGGAGCATGCCGGCGAGGCCGGGCTGGACGCCATGGCGGCGGCCGGCACGGTGGCGGTGCTGCTGCCCGGTGCCTTCTACCTGCTGCGCGAGACGCGGCTGCCGCCGGTGGCGGGGTTCCGCGCCCGCGGCATCCCCATGGCGGTGGCGACGGACCTGAACCCCGGCACCAGCCCGGTGCAGTCCCTGCGGCTGGCGCTGAACATGGCCTGCACCCTGTTCCGCCTGACCCCGGCGGAGGCGCTGGCCGGCGCCACGCGGGAGGCGGCCCGCGCCCTGGGGCTGGCGGCGGAGGCGGGGACGCTGGAGCCGGGGAAACGCTGCGACCTCGCGGTCTGGGAGATCGACCGCCCGGCCGAGCTGGCCTACTGGCTGGGCGGCGGCGCCTGCGCCGGCCGCGTCCTGGCGGGCGTGCCGGTGGACGGGCCGGCCCCGGCATGATGGCGGACTGATCCGTCAGCCCGGCCGGAAGCGGCCGCCCAGCCGGTAGCGGCCGCCGGGGAACCAGAGTTCGACCAGGGAGGCGACACGCCCCTCTGCACGCGCCTCCGCTCCCTCGGCCGGCTCTCCTTCCGTTTCCGCCTCACCCGCGGCGATCCAGGTGCGCCGGCGCAGCAGCAGGCAGGGCTCGCCCACCTCCATGTCCAGCAGGGTGCGGATGCGGGCGTCGGGCAGCACGGCCTCGACCAGATGCTCGACCTCCCGCACCGGGGCGACGGCCAGCAGATGCTCCGACGGCGTGGCGCGGGCGAAGTCCTGGGCCAGATAGTCGGGCGCGGCGTCGGGTGCCACCCAGCGGTCTTCCAGCAGGATCGGGCGGCCGTTCTCGGCATGCACCAGGATCGAATGGAACAGCGGCGTCCCCGCCGGCCGACCGAAGCCTTCCGCCACCTCGCCCGCCGCCGGCTCCGTCGCCAGATGCAGCACGCGGGCGGAATGGGCGCCGCCGCGGGCCTGGATCTCGTCGGCGATGTTGCGGATCTCCAGCACCGTGCCCAGGGGCTTGGCCGGGGCGACGAAGGTGCCCGCCCCGGCGACGCGGGTCAGCCGCCCCTCCGCCGTCAGTTCGCGCAGGGCGCGGTTCGCCGTCATGCGCGAGACGCCCAGCGCCGCCACCAGCTCGTGCTCGGAGGGCACGCGGTCGCCGGGTTGCAGGGCGCCGTCGCGGATGCGCTCCAGCACATAGGCCTTCACCCGGCGGTAGAGCGGCGCCTCCGTCCCGCCGCCGTCCGTTCCCGTCCTGCCGCCGCTGCCCGCGCCGGGCTGCGTCCTTCCGTCGTCCAGCACCACCGTTCCCCTGCCGCCCGGGCGACCCCATCTCCAGGACCGTCCCACCCGGCACCACCATAGCCGTCCGGGTGCGGGCGGGTAAGCCCGGACCGGCGCAGAGAGGGCCGGGAGGGATCGGAGACCTGTGGAGCGGGCGGCGGCATGACGACACTCTTCCTCGACCTCGACGGCGTGCTGGCCGACTTCGACCGCGGGGTGGAACGGGTCACCGGCCGCCGGCCGGACCAGTTGACCACCCGCGAGATGTGGCAGGCGCTGGCGCGGGATGCGGATTTCTTCGGCACGCTGGCGCTGATGGCCGATGCCCGCGAGCTGTGGGACTACTGCGCCCCGCACCGGCCGGTGATCCTGACCGGCATGCCGCGGGGCGACTGGGCCGAGGCGCAGAAGCGCCGCTGGGTCGCCAACATGCTGGGGGCGGAGGTGGAGGTCATCACCTGCATGGCGCGGGACAAGCCGGACTGGTCCGGCCCCGGCCGGGTGCTGGTGGACGACCACGAGAAGACCCGCGAGGGCTGGGAGGCGCGCGGCGGCCATTTCGTCCTGCACAGCTCCGCCGCCCTGTCCATCGCGGCGCTGAAGGCGCTGGGATACTAGGCCCCGTCCGGGGCCCGGTCGGGGCCCCCTCAGCGGCCGAGACGGCGCAGCCCCATCCGCACGCCCACGCCGGCCAGCAGCACGACCAGGACGGCCAGCAGCACCAGCATCAGCGCCCCGCCCAGGACCGCCTCCAGCGTGTCCCAGAACCCGACCTGGGCGATCAGGATGACGAGCAGAAGGAAGATGAACAGGGGCATGGGCGCACCTCCGTCGGGATCGGCCGCTGGTGTCGGCGTCTGTCCTGCCAACGGCCGCGCCGGCCGGCTGTTCCCCGCTCAGCGCCGGGGCGGGCGCGGCGAGGGAGGGGGGGACGGACGGGGCGACGGACGGGGGGACGGGGGCGCTGCCTCGCGCCACTCCCCGGGGGCCAGCCCCTCCAGGGTCCAGGGGCCGACGGCCCGGCGCACCAGCCGCAGGGTGGGCAGCCCGACCGCCGCCGTCATGCGCCGGACCTGACGGTTGCGCCCCTCGCGCAGGGTCAGCTCCAGCCAGGCGGTGGGGATGGACTTCCGGAAGCGGACCGGCGGCGTGCGCGGCCAGAGGCCGGGCGGCTCCGGAATGGCGCGCACCTCCGCCGGCAGGGTCGGGCCGTCGTTCAGCACGACGCCGCGGCGGAGCGCCTCCAGCGCCGCATCCTCCGGTATGCCCTCCACCTGCGCCCAGTAGGTCTTCGCCATCTTGTGCCGGGGGTCCGCGATGCGGGCGGTCAGGGCGCCGTCGTCGGTCAGCACCACCAGCCCTTCGCTGTCGCGGTCCAGCCGGCCGGCGGCATAGACCCCCGGCACCGGCACGAAGTCCTTCAGCGTCGCCCGCCCGTCCGCATCGGTGAACTGGCAGAGCACGTCATAGGGTTTGTTCAGCAGGATCACGCGGGTCATGGCCCTGCTTCCCATGCCGCGGACCGCCCGGCAAGGGGGACTGGCACGCAAGAGCGGGCGCCCGACATGATTGCCCCGGACGGGGCCTGCCGCCCGTCGCCGCCACCCGTCCGGGGAATGGCACCGTCGGGCGGCAGGCACGACCTGTTGCAGACGATCCCGTTGCGCCTGAGCCCTTTCCGGAAGGACCCGAGATGCCGATGCCGACCCGCCGCCGCCTGCTCGCCACCGCCGCCACGGCCGCGGTCGCCGCCGCGACCTTCGCCCGCCTGCCCGCCAGCGCCCAGGGCAGTCCCCCTCCCGGAAGCGGCCCGTCGGACAGCAGGCCGCCCGGAAACCGGCAGACCGGCAGCCCCTTCACCCTCCCGGAGCTTCCCTATGACGTGACGGCGCTGGAGCCGCACATCGATGCCCGGACCATGGGCCTGCACCATGGCAAGCACCATCAGGCCTACGTCACGAACCTGAACAACGCCCTGGCCGAGCACAGCCAGTTGCATGGCCTGTCGCTGACCGACCTGCTGAAGCGCCTGGGCGAGCTGCCGGAGGGCATCCGCACCGCCGTGCGCAACAATGGCGGCGGCCACGCCAACCACAGCATGTTCTGGACCATCATGGGGCCGAACGGCGGCGGTGAGCCGACCGGCGCGGTCGGGGAGGCCATCGCCCGCGACTTCGGCGCCTTCGAGGACTTCAAGAAGACGTTCAACGAGGCCGGCACCAAGCAGTTCGGCTCGGGCTGGGTCTTCGTCACCGTCGATCCCGCCGGCAGGCTGGAGATCGTCGCGCGTCCGAACCAGGACACGCCGCTGATGGACGGCAGGCCGGTGCTGATGGGCAACGACGTGTGGGAGCACGCCTATTACCTGACGTACCAGAACCGCCGCGCCGACTATCTGGCCGCGTGGTGGAACACGGTGAACTGGGGCGCCGTGAACCAGCGCCTGTCCGCCATCCGGAACGGCAGCGTGCTCTGACGGCGTTTCCCGCCGCCGGGGGCCGCCGGCCTCAGGGCCGCGTCATCTCCCAGGCCAGGATGGCGGCGGTGGCCGCCACGTTCAGGGACTGCACCTGCCCCGCGCCAGGGATGGTCGCCAGCTCGGCGCAGGCGCGCAGCGTCTCCGCCGGCAGGCCGTCCTCCTCGTTGCCCAGCAGCACGGCCGGCGGCTTCGGCCCGCCGGTCAGCCGGCCCAGGGCGGGGTGCCCGCCCAGCGCCGTGCCGACGACGCGGTAACTCTCCGCCAGCCGCCGCACCGCCGTGGCGAAGCGGTCGGCGCGGTAGATCTGGACATACTCGAAGCCGCCCTCGGCCACGCGGTAGGCGGATTCCGACGGCTGCGCCTGCTCCGGATGGTCGGAGATCACCAGCCGGTCCAGCCCGAAGAAGGCGGCCGTGCGCACGATGGCGCCCAGATTGTGCGGGTTGCCGATGCCGTCCAGCAGCAGCAGCGGCCGGCCCTCCGCCGCCCAGCGCTTCGCCCAGTCGGGGTTGAAGGGCAGCACCTGCCGCGGCTCGGCCACGGCGACGACGCCGCCGTGCAGCGGCGTGCCGGCGACCCTGTCCAGCTCCTCCTTCTCCACCAGCCGGTAGGGCTTCCGCGCCTCCGCCAGCCGGGCGCAGAAGGGGCCGACCGCCTGCCGGTGGCGCTCCTCGTAGAACAGGCGCTGCACGCGGTCGGGGTCGCGCGCGAAGACCGCCGCCACCGCCGGCAGCCCGCAGATGCGGAACGGCTTCGGCGGGGCCGCCTTGGCCGGGGTGGGGCGGGACTGGAAGGGCCGGGGGGCGCGGGGCGGGGCGGAGGACATGGCGGCGACCGATGGGCTGCGGGGCCCCCTTCATTGGCACGCCCCGGTCCGGCCGCACAAGGCGCTTGCCCGCAACGCCAACCGCCCCGCCCGGAGGAACCGGACGGGGCGGCAGGATCGACGGCAGGGCAGGCACAGGGGCGGGCTCACTCGGCCGGCGTGCGGACCGGCGGTCGGGCCGGGCGGGGGGCGTCGGGGTCGCGGGCCAGCCAGCGGCCGCCCCGCTTCAGTCCCCGCCAGACCCGGCCGGCGCCGGACTTCGCGTCCTCCACCACCATCAGCATGGCCGGCATCAGCAGCAGGACCAGCAGCGTGGCGGTGCCGATGCCGAACACGAAGGTGATCGCCATCGGGATCATGAACTGCGCCTGGAGCTGCGTCTCCAGCATCAGCGGCAGCAGGCCGAAGATGGTGGTGAGCGAGGTCAGGGCGACCTGGCGCAGGCGCTCCACCGCCCCGTCCACGACGGCGAGGTGCAGCGGCTCGCCCGCCGCGTGGCGCTCGTCGATGCTGGTGACGACCTGGATGCTGTCGTTCACCAGGATGCCGGCCATGCCCATGATGCTGATGTAGCTGAACATGGTCATGTCGGCGCCCATGATCCAGTGGCCGTACACCGCCCCCGCCACGGAGAAGGGGATCACCGCCATCACCGCCGCGGGGCGGGTGAAGCTGCCCATGATCCAGGCCAGGACCAGATAGATGCCGACCAGCGCCACCAGGATGCCGGCGTAGAAGTCGGCCCAGAACTCGGCCTCCTGCTCGGCGCCGTCGCCCATGTTCCGGGCGACGCCGTACTTCTCCATGATGCGGGGCAGATGCTCCTTCTCGATGGCATCGCGGATTTCGCCCGGGTTGGACTTGTGGATGTCCACGTCGGCGAAGACGGAGACGGTGCGCAGCCCCTTGCTGCGCAGGATGCGGGCCAGACCCGGCCGCTCCTTCAGGGTGACCACGTCGCCCAGCGGCACCTCCTCCCCCGTGGGGGAGCGGAGCCGCAGGTTGCGCAGCGCCTGCTCCGACTGGTCGGCGGCGGGCAGGCGGACGCGCACCGTCACCTCCTCGTCGCCGCGGGGGAAGCGCTTGGCGATGGCGCCGTCCAGGGCGTCGCGGAGCTGGCGGCCGACGATCTCCGTCGTGAAGCCCAGGGCCTCGCCGCGCGGGGTGACGGCGGCCACCAGTTCCGGCTTGCCGGCCGGCAGGTTGTCGCGGATGCCGCTGACCCCGGCGAAGCCGCGCAGCACCTCGCGCAGTTCCAGCGACGCCTGCTTCAGCACATAGGGGTCGTCGTGCTGGAGCCGCCAGCCGATGTTGCTGCCGCCGAAGCCGGCGCTGTCCTCCTCGAACACCGCCTCGTCGATGCCCGGCAGCAGGCGCGTCTCGGCCTCCCACATCTTCATGATGTCGGTCAGTCGGTCGTCGCGCAGGTCGGCGGAGATCACCTCGGCCTCCATGCCGCCCATGTAGTCGCCGACCTGGGGCACGACACGGCCGTTCACGGTCGCACCGACCTGGCCGAAGGTCATGCTGACCAGGGCGCCGCGCTCATAGCCCAGTTTCGCTTCCACCCGGTAGAGCGCGGCTTCCGCCTCGTCGAGCTGCTGCGCCACCACCTCGCGCGGGGTGCCGGGGGAGAACAGCAGGTTCAGCGTCAGCGACTGGCCTTCCGGCTGCGGCGAGAAGGCGAAGTTGACCCGGCCGCCGGCCTGCAATCCGATGGCAAGGCACATGGCCGTGACGGCGGCCGCCACCGTGGCGTAGCGGTTGTCCACCGACCACTGCACGATGCGCTTGAAGCGGCCGTCGCGGAACCGCAGGAAGGAGCGGTCGAACCAGAGGCGGGCGCGGGAGGAGTGGCCCTTGTCGTGCTCCAGCGCGTGGCGGATGTGGCTGGGCAGGGTCAGGAAGCAGCCGACCAGACTGGCCAGGATCACCGCGATGGCGACCATGGGCAGCGGTTCGACATAGTCCCCGTTGGGACCCTGCATCATCAGCATGGGCGCGAACGCCGCCACCGTCGTCACCGAGGCGGCGACGATGGGCCAGAACATGCGCCGGGCCGCCGTCTCCACCGCGCGGGTCGGGTCCCAGCCGCGCTCCTGGAGCGTCTGGGCATGCTCGGCCACGACGATGCTGTCGTCGCAGATGATGCCCACCATCATGATCAGCGCGAACAGGCTCATCATGTTGATGCTCTGGCCGAGCCACATCATGATGGCGAAGGTGACCGAGAGCGACATCAGCACATCGACGACGATCCACCAGGTCACCCGCGGGCGCAGGAAGATGTAGAGCACCGCGAAGACCAGGATCATGCCGCCGACGGCGTTGTCGACCAGCATGTCGATGCGCTGTTCCAGGGCATCGGTCTCGCGGTCGTAGATTTCCAGCTTCAGGGTCGGCGGCAGGGTCGGGCGGATCTGCTCCAGATAGCGGTCCACCACCGCGGTGATGGCCAGCAGGTCGCCGTTCTTCGCCTTCTGGAGTTCCAGGCGGATCGCCGGGTTGCCGCTGCGGCGGCCGCTGACGGCGCCGTCCTCGTAGGTCTCGCGCACCGTGGCGATGTCGCCCAGCGTCAGCAGGCGCCCCTGGGCATCGCCGCGCAGGGTCAGCCCGGCGATCCCCGACGCCTGCTCCTGCCGGCCCAGGGTGCGGATCTGCTTCTCCACCCCGCCGGTGAGCGAGCCCGAGGGTACGTCGCTGGAGATGTCGCCGATGCGCTGGGCGACATCGCCCAGGGTGGCGTCCAGCCGGTCCAGCTCGGCGGCGGGGATCTCCACCCAGATCTCGGTGTCGCGCAGGCCCTCGACATTGATGCGGTCCACGCCGCGGGCCATCAGCCCGTCCCGGATCTGCTTCGCCCAGGCGCGCAGGGCCGGTTCGGGCAGCGGCCCCGACAGCACCAGGTTCATGATGTCGTCATAGACCAGGAACTGCTGGATGACCGGCCGTTCCGACCCCTGCGGCAGGGTGGTGACGCTGGCGACCGCCTGTTCCACCTCGGTCATGGCCCGGGTCATGTCGGTGCCGGACTTGTACTCGATGAACAGCTCGCCGATGCCCTCGCGGGAGCGGCCGACCACGTCATCCACCCCGTCCAGGTAGCGGACCTCGCGCTCCAGCGCCTCGACGATGCCGCGGTCCACGTCGTCGGCCGAAGCACCGGGCCAGACGACGGCGACGGAGATCTGGGGAATGTCGAAGTCCGGCTCCATCTGGACTTCCAGCCGCTGCATCCCCCAGACGCCGCTCAGCAGCATCAGCAGCATCAGGATGTTGGCCGCCACCTTGTGGCGGGTGAAGGAGCGGATCAGGGCATTGGGGTTCATGGTGCGTCCTCCGCCTTGGGCGCGTCCGGAGCCTTCGGCGCGGGCTGGGCTTCGGCGGCGGGGGCGCTGCGGGTGGTGACCTTCAGGCCGGGTCCGATCTCCTGGAAGCGGGTGACGACGGCGCGGTCGCCCGGTTGCAGACCACCGGACAGGTAGACGGCATCCGCCTTGACGGCGACCACCTCCACCGGGCGGGCGGCCAGCCGGCCGTCCTCGATCACATAGACGGTTCCGCCGTCATGCAGGGCGGGAGCGGGCAGCCGGATCACGTCGGCATAGAGGCGGTCGGGGATGGTGACGCTGACGAAGGCGCCCGGCCGGATCGGCTGGCCGGTCAGCGTGCCGTCGAGCTGCACGAACAGCGCGACGCCGCCCGCCGCGGTGTTGATCCGGTCATCGACGCGGACCACGCGGGCCGGGAATTCCAGCCGGTTCTGGCCCAGCGACCAGACCACCTTGGCCTCACGCCCGATCAGGCTCTCGCCGCTGGCGACCAGCCGGCCGTAGGTGTCGGTCGGCACCGTCACCTTGGCCTCCAGACGCTCGGCGCCGGAGATCACGGCGACGCGGTCGGCCGGGGTCAGGTACATGCCGGCCTCGGCCCGCGCATCGCCGACGAAACCGTCGAACGGGGCCACCAGGGTCGTCCGTGCGAGGTCGGTCTCGGCCGCCTTCACGGCAGCCTGGAGCCGGGCGATGACCGCCTGCTGCGCCCGCACGCGGGCCTGTTCGGCGGCATAGGCGTTCTGTGTCTCCTCATAGCGGGGGGCGGCGACGATGCCGCGCTGGAACAGGGTCTCCGCCCGTTCCGCCTCGCGCTGCTGGGCCTTGAGGTTGGCGCGCAGCTCGTCCAGCCGGGCGCGGGCCTCGTCCAGGTCGGCGCGGCGCTGGGCCAGGATCAGTTCGTGGTCCACCGGGTCGAGCGAGAGCAGCGTCTCCCCCTCCTTCACGACACCGCCGTCGCGCAGCGCGGGGGAGATGGAGAGCACCGCCCCGCTGACGAGCGGCCGCAGCTCCGAGGTGCGGCCGGCCAGCACGGTGCCCAGGGCGACCACCTCCGGCCGGTGGTCGCCGCGCGCCACGGTGACGGTATCCACCGCCCACTCGCGTTCGGGCTTCGTCTCGCGCGCCGGTTCGGGCTTGGTGGCGATGAAGGTGACAAGGCCGGCGACCCCGACCGCCAGGATGCCGACGGCGGTCAGGCCGCGGCGCCAGCGCCGGAACAGCCCGGGCGCCCCGGCACGGTCCCGGCGCGGGCGCGTCTTCGGCGCCGGAAACTCCACCGGGTCCGCCGGTACGGGTGCGGCCTGGGCATAGGCCTCCCGCCGGGCAAAGCTGTCGAGCGAATCCATCCCCCCTCCTGCTGCGCGTAGTCTGTCGTGCGGTCCCGGCCCGCGGCCCGATCCTTGAGGGATCGCCGGAGCCTGTGACCATTCCTGGGCAGCCTTAAGCAGAATGCGTGCCAGCCTCGGGGCACCGCCCGGACAGCCTTGATTTCCGGGGCCGGCATCCCAGGAGGGCGGTCGGAGACGTCGGAAGCGGTGGCGGATACCGCCATTCCGTGGCGATCCTCGCCACCGGGCCGGCAGCAGCGCCAGGGGGCGGGAGCAGGCCGACCTCCCGGCTGTTGAGCGTCGACCGGGTGTGGCGATCCCCGCCTCCCCGACCGGCCAGGAGCCCCCCATGACCCAGGACAGACGACCCGACCGCGCCCCGGCCCCCCGGCCTGTCGGCCAGGACGGCCGGCCCGGGCCGGGCGAAGAGACGCAGGCGCCGGAGCGGACGCCCGGGGACGGTACCCTGCAGGGCGCCACCCCGGCCGGTCTCACGGCGGAGGAGCTGCGCCGACGCGCAGAGGACACAGACCGCCCGGCCGAACCGGGCACCGGCTGAGGCGGGCGCCCGCGACGCGGCGGAGCCCCGCGGCATAGTCGCCCGGTCCGCGCGGCCACCGTCGGAAAGGCCGTGGAACGGCGGAAGGCCGTGGCATTTCCGCGACCGGAAGGATACCCGGGGAGTGTTACCTCCTTCTCGTCAGGGGGGTGCCGGCGCTACTATCGGCGGAAACCCCAGAGACGAGCCCGTCGTGCCGGACCGGACCACCGACGATTTCGGCCCCTTCACCGAGCAGATCCGCGGCACCATCGACGGGATGGGGACGGCCGAGTTCGATGCCTTGCCGGTCGGCGCCATCCAGGTGGACGGCAGCGGGGTCATCCACCGTTACAACAGGACGGAAAGCCGGCTCAGCGGCCGCATCCCCGAACGGGTCATCGGGCGCAACTTCTTCACCGAGGTGGCGCCCTGCACGAACATCCCGGCCTTCAGCGGCCGCTTCATGGACGGTGTGACCTCCGGCACGCTGGATGCCCGCTTCGACTTCGTCTTCGATTTCCAGATGGCGCCGGTGCGGGTGCAGATCCGCATGCAGAACGCGGGCGTGCCCGACCGCTACTGGATCTTCGTGCGCAAGCTGGAGGACCTGCGCCCGCCGGGACCGGCGCCCGAGGCGCCGGCCGCACACACCGCGTCGGTCACCGGCGAGGTGGTGGACTTCTCCGTCTGCGAGCAGGAGGACATCCGCCGGGTCGGCGCCATCCAGCCCTGGGGCGCGGTCCTGGCCGTCGATCCGCGGGACTGGACGGTCTGCGCCGCCAGCGACAACGCCCAGGCACTCCTGGACTGCGCCCGCCCGCCGCTGGGCCGGCCGCTGGGGGAGGTGCTGGACGCCGGTCCCCTGGCGGCGCTGCGGGACTGGCTGCCGGACCGGACCTCCCGGTCCTGGCGGGGGGAGATGGCCCGGGGGCGGCGCATCGACATCCGCGCCCACCGCAGCGGCGGCTGCGTGGTGCTGGACCTGGAGCCCCTGACCGCCCGTCCGGGCGAGGCGCCGGTGTGCTCCCTGCTGGCGGCGGTGGAGGCGGACGTGGCCGTGATCCGGCAGGCGTCCTCCCTGACCGGGCTGGCGCAGGCCTGCGCCCGCTCGGTGCGGGTCCTGACCGGGTTCGAGCGCGCCATCGTCTACCGCTTCGATGCCGACTGGCACGGCGAGGTGATCGCCGAGGACAAGGTGGAGGACTGGCCGCAGTCCTTCGCCGGACTGCACTTCCCCGCCTCGGACATCCCGCGGCAGGCGCGCGAACTGTACAGCCAGTCGCTGTCGCGCCATGTCCCCGACCGCGACTACGTGCCGGTGCCGGTCCACCGGATCGAGGGGACGGAGCCGCTGGACCTGTCCTTCTCCCGCCACCGCAGCCTGAGCCCCGTCCACCTCCAGTATCTGCGCAACATGGGCGTGACCGCGTCCATGTCCTTCTCCATCCTGGTGGAAGGGCGGCTCTGGGGCATGGTGGCGGCGCACCACCGGCAGCCGCACCATGTCGCCATCCCCCGCCGCTCCGCCGCCATGACGGTGGTGGAGGCGGTGGCGCTCAGCATCGCCGCGGTGGAGCGGGCGGAGGCGATGCGCGGCCGGCAGGTGGACCACGCCGTCCTGACGGCGCTGATGGTCCAGATGGCCTCCTCCGACGCGGTGGAGCCGGCGCTGACGCAGCAGGCGACGCGGCTGACCGACCTGTTCGGCGCCACCGGGGCAGCGCTCTCCATCGACGGTCATCTGCTGACGGTGGGCGACTGCCCGCCGCCGGCGGAGGTGGCGGCACTGCGGGCCTGGCTGGAGCCGCGCTGGGGCAGCGCCGGCCTGTTCCGCACCAGCAGCCTGTCCTCGGTCTTTCCCGACGCCACCGCCTACCGCCAGAAGGCCAGCGGCCTGCTGGCGCTGCGCCTGTCGGGCGGCGACTTCGTGATGTGGACCCGGCCGGAGGAGCCGCGGCAGATCACCTGGGGCGGCGACCCGGCGAAGCCGCTGGGCGCGGCCGGGCAGCGGCCGATGCCGCGCATCTCCTTCGACCGCTGGGTGGAGGAACGGCGCGGCCATGCCGCCCCCTGGCCGACCTGGGCGGACGAGATCGCCACCTCGCTGCGCCATGCCATCAGCGACATGATGCTGCGCCACCTGCGCCATGTGAAGGAGCTGAGCGACCAGCTCGCCGCCAGCAACGAGGCGAAGTCCCGCTTCCTGGCGAACATGAGCCACGAGCTGCGGACTCCGCTGAACGCCATCATCGGCTTCTCCGACCTGATGATGTCCGGCATGGCGGGGACGCTGCCGCCGCGCATCCAGGACTATGTGCAGAGCATCCACGCCTCGGGCGAGCACCTGCTGCGCATGGTCAACGACGTGCTGGACCTGTCGCGCATCGAGGCCGGGCGGATGGAGCTGTCGCCGGAGTCGCTGGACGCCGGCATCCTGGCGGCGGAATGCGTCGGCATGCTGCTGCCGCGGGCGGTGCGCGGCGAGGTGCTGCTGGAGGTGCAGGCGGAGTCGCCCCTGCCGCTGACGGCGGACGCGCTGCGGCTGCGCCAGATCCTGCTGAACATCATCGGCAACGCCGTGAAGTTCACCCCGCCCGGCGGCCGGGTCGATGTGCGGGCACGGGCGCTGGCCGGCGGCGGGGCCGTCTTCACCGTGCGCGACACCGGCCCCGGCATGACGCCGGAAGAGGTGCTGACCGCCATGGAGCCGTTCCGGCAGGTGGCGCAGACCCGTGCGGCGGTCGAGGGCACGGGGCTGGGCCTGCCCATCGCCAAGTCCCTGGTGGACCTGCACGCCGGCAACCTGGCCATCGAGACCGCCCCCGGCCTGGGCACCACCGTCACCATCGAGATCGGGGCCTGATCCCGCCGCCCCGCCGCCCGCAAGGCGAGCGGCAGGCGAGCACCCTGCAGGGTCACGCCCGTCTCCGGAACGGCAAGGGACAGACACCGCTCCCCATGGAGGAAGCCTGATCTTCAGCCGGCCATCTCTGCCTCGCCACCCGACGAATCCTTCAGATTGATATTCATATTCTGCTTCTCCTTTTATGATAAAAATTATTAATTCGACCGATAGTTTGAAATTCACCACAGACAAACGTACCGGCTTCGACAGGATCGGCAGTCATCGACGGCGCGCATACGTTTGTATACACGCCTTGACCGACACTTTTTTGCGGATATACCTCGATAAAATGTGCGGAAAAGAATTAATTCGCCCGGCAAAGGGCGAGCATCCATCACAGCGAGGACCATGATGAAAGTGAAAAGTGTCGTCGCGCTGGCCCTTGCCGGCTCGATGCTCTCTGCCTGCGTTTCCACCGGCACCACCATGGGGGGCGGCTCGTCGATCGCGACGGGGTCGGCCGGGGCCGCCGGCACGCAGAATGCCAACGAGCAGCTCGCACGCTGCGACCGTCCCCTGGGCACCATCGCCCTGGTGGAGAATCAGCCGAAGTCCCCGATCCTGGTCATGATGGGGCTCACCAGCCCGATTCCCGCCGTCCGTCTGGTCATGCAGCAGACCGGCTGCTTCCGCGTCGTCGCCCGCGGCGACGACTTCGAGCGCATCCAGCAGGAACGCGCGCTCGCGGCCGGCGGCTCCTTGCAGGCCGGGTCCAACCTCGGGGGCGGGCAGCTCGCGGCGGCCGATTTCATCGTGGATGTCCACGTCCTCTCGCAGAACGAGAATTCCGGCGGGAACGCCGCCGGGCTGGGCGCGTTCGTGCCGGGCATCGCCGGCGCGGTGCTGGGCGGCCTGCGCACGAAGGAGAGCACGGCGAACGTCATGCTGACCGTCACGGATGTGCGCACGGGCGTGCAGGAGGCCGTCGCCACCGGCTCGGCCGAGTCCCGGGACATCGGCTGGGCGTTCGGCGCCGGCGGCTTCGGCGCCCTGCCGATCGCGGGCGGTCTCGGCGGCTACGAGAACACGGAGATGGGCAAGACCATGATCGCGGCGATCATGGACGCCGTGAACAAGCTGGTGCCGCAGTTCCGCGCCATGCCGCAGGTCGCGGCGGCGCTGAAGGCCCCGCAGGCCACCCCGATGGCGGCGGTGTCCTCGGTGGGCGGCGTTCCGGCGGCGGTGCCGCAGCCGGGGACCACCTACCGCGCCACCGAAGGGGTGAACCTGCGCGGCGGCCCGGGGACCAGCGCCGAGGTGATCGGCCAGATCGCCCAGGGCGCCGCGGTCCAGGCCACCGGCGAGCACGAGAACGGCTGGTTCCGGGTGCGCACCGCCACCGGCCAGACCGGCTGGGTCGCCGCCCGCACCCTGCAGGCCGGGAGCTGATCCACACGGACAGACGACCCGCCCCGACCGCCGGGGCGGGTCTTCCTGCCGGGCGCGGACGGCCCCCCGACTACAGCGCCGGCCCCGATGCAGCGGCGGCCGGTGCCCGGGCCGGCGCGTCCCGGGCCGGCGTCTCTCCGGAAACGCAGGCGGCAGCCTGAAGCCCGGGGATCGTCGTCGTCGCCCAGGACAGGGCGGCGGGGTCGCCGCCGTCCCAGCCCGGCGGCACCACGGCGTCGCGGGTCCCGCCGCAGTCCACCAGATGCCGGGCCAGCAGCGTCTCCTCCCCCCGGCGCAGCAGCACCAGATCCAGCAGCACCAGCCCCGGATGGCCGGGGTGGTGGCGCCGGCTGGCCGTGTCCGCCAGCAGCAGCGCGTCGGTCACCGGCCAGACATAGGACAGCGGGTCGAACGGGCTGTGCCCCTGCACCCGGTCCAGCACCACCATGTCCGGCGGCAGCAGCCCCTCCATCCGCGGCGCCCACTGGTAGCGCAGCGCCGCGGTGACGGCGATGACGCCCAGCGCCGCCGCCACGGGGGCGAGCCAGCGCGGCGCCCGTCGCCCCGCCAGACGGAACCCCAGGAGCAGCAGGCCCGCGGCGGCGAGCGCGGCGGAGGCGGCGGCGAGAAGGTCGAGCAGCATATGCGGGTGTCCGTTCAGGCCCGGCCGCCGCGGTAGGCGGCGAGGGCCGCCGCCTGCATGGATTTCACCACGGCGAAGGCGTCCTTGAGATGGCCGCGGTCGAAGGGCGACAGCTCCTCCGGCAGCACATAGTTGTCCGGCGGCCGGTCGGCCGCCAGCAGGCGGGCCTGATGGCGCAGCCGCACCAGCCCCAGAAAGTCCAGCGCGTCGATCAGGTCGTGCGCCCCGCTGGCGCTGACCGCCCCCGCCTCCCCCGCCGCGACCAGCCGGTCACGGCTGTTCACCGGCGGCAGCCCGGCATCCAGGGCGTAGAGCCGGGCCAGATCGACGATAGGGACGAGGCCGGCATGCTTCATGTCCAGGCTGTGGCGGTGCTCCCCGCCCGGGATCAGGACGAGGTTGCGGAAGAAACCCAGCGGCGGCCGGTGCGTCATCGCCGCCCCGGTCATGTGGCCCAGGAACAGGCGGTTGCCGCGGGCGACGGCCAGGACCGTCCGTTGCAGCTCCGCCACCAGGGGCGCATGCCCGGCCACGGCCCGCATGTCGAAGAAGACGCTGGCCTTCATCAGCGCCTCCGGCTCCGGCGTGCGGATCCAGCGGCCGAACGTCTCCTTCCAGGCGGCGAGCGGCATCCGCCATGCCGGGTTGCGGGCCATCATGTCGCCGGGACACAGCTCGTAGCCGGCGTCCGCCAGCCCTTCGCAGACCAGCGCGGCGAAGCGCGCGAACCAGTCGCCATGGGCGACGGGATCGTAGGCGTCGTCGATCACCAGGGCGTTGTCCTGGTCGGAGCGCACGGTCTGCTCCTGCCGCGCCTGCGAGCCCAGCGCCATCCAGGCATAGGGCACGGGCGGCGGACCCAGCCGCCGCTCCGCCAGCTCGACCAGCCGCAGGGTGGCGGCATCGGCCAGCGCGCTGACGGCATGGCCGATGCCGTAGGCGCTGGCCCCCGTCTGCACCAGATCGTGGACGAGATGCGGCAGCGGCCGCAGCGCGTCGGCGATGCCGGCGGCATCCTCGCGGGTGCCCACGTCGGTCGCCAGGAAGGCGAAGGAACGGCCCTGCGCCCGCAGCAGGTCGGTGCCGGTGACGACGCCGACCAGCCGCCCGCCGCGCAGCACCGGCAGATGGTGGATGCGGTGGCGGGCGAGCAGGATCTGCGCCTCGAACAGCAGGGCCGTGTCCTCCACCCGCGTCGGTTCCGGCGTCATCACGGCGGAGACCGGCAGCGACGGATCGAGCCCCGCCGCCAGCACCCGGTTGCGCAGGTCGCGGTCGGTGACGATTCCGACCAGCCGGTCCGCCGCCACCACCGGCAGGCAGGAGATGTCGGCCTGCCGCATCCGGCGGGCCGCCTCGGCGATGCTGGCCTCGGGCGCGACCACCACCGGCTCCCGCCGGATCAGGTCGGCCAGACGGCGGCCCAGCAGCCCGGCGGGTCCGTCCCAGCCGGCCCGCGGGGCGGCGGGGGTGTCGCGCCGGCGCTCGCTGCCCGGCGGCGCGAAGAAGCGCCCGACCGCGGGATGCGCCGCACAGAGGCGGCGGAACTCCGCCGCCGGGATGTCGTAGAGGAGCGTGTCCTCCAGCGCCGTGATGCGGTTGCCGGCGGGGGCGTTCTCCAGCACGGCCTGGACGCCGGCCGCCTCCCCCTCCCCCCGGCGGGACAGCAGCTCGCCGGACGGGGCCCGGACCTCCAGCGCCCCGGCGGCGACAAGGCTGACGGCGGCGACCACGCCGCCGGGCTCCGCCAGCACAGCCCCCGCCGGCAGCCGGCGCACCGCGACGGCGGCAGCCAGCCCGTCCAGCTCGGCCGACGGCAGACCATCGAAGGGCGGGCGGGACAGCAGCAGGCCCCGCACCGCCTGCCCGCCCGGCAGGCGGGCTCCGGCGCCGGGCAGGAGGGGATCGGGAAGGTCGGACGGGGTCTTGTCGGCGCCCATGTCGGGAATCCCGGAACCGGGACGGGGCGGCGGCTGCCCGCCACCCCGGGCCGGACGTCAATGCTCCATCGCGGCCTGCGCCCCGCGCGGGGAGCGGATGAAGGCCACCAGATCCTGCACTTCCTGCGGCGGGGCGGCCGTGGCGCGGCTGACCGCGATCGCCACCACGAAGTTCAGGATCATGCCGACGAAGCCGATGCCTTCGGGCGAGATGCCGAACAGCCAGTTCTCGGCCACGTTCTTCGCCAGGGGCTCGATGAAGATGCCCTTGAAGTAGATGATATAGCCCAGCGTGAAGATAAGGCCGCTGAGCATGCCGGCGATCGCCCCCTCCCGGTTCACCCGGACGGAGAAGATGCCCATCATGATGGCCGGGAACAGCGAGCTGGCCGCCAGACCGAAGGCGAAGGCCACCACCTCGGCGACGAAGCCCGGCGGGTTGTAGCCGAGATAACCCGCGATCAGGATCGCCACCCCCGCGGCGATGCGTCCGGCCAGCAGTTCCTGCCGTTCGGTGATGCCGCGGGCGAAGGTGCTCTTCATCAGGTCGTGCGAGATGGCCGAGGAGATCACCAGCAGCAGCCCCGCCGCGGTGGACAGCGCCGCCGCGATGCCGCCGGCCGCCACCAGCGCGATCACCCAGTTGGGCAGGCGCGCGATCTCGGGGTTGGCCAGCACCAGGATGTCGCGGTCCACGGTCAGCTCGTTGCCCTGCCAGCCGAGCTGCTGCGCCCGCGCCGGGTCCATGCGGGCATCGTTGTAGTACTGGATGCGGCCGTCGCCGTTCTTGTCCTGGAACTTCAGCAGGCCGGTCTGCTCCCAGCGCTGCATCCACTCCGGCCGGTCGGCATAGACAAGGTTCGATTCCGCCGCCCCGACCGGGCCGGTCTGCACGGTGGAGGTCAGGTTGTAGCGGGCCATGGCGCCCACCGCCGGGGCGCAGAGATAGAGCAGGGCGATGAACAGCAGCGCCCAGCCGGCGGAGGAGCGGGCGTCGCGCACGCTGGGCACGGTGAAGAAGCGCACGATCACATGCGGCAGCCCCGCCGTCCCCACCATCAGCGCCGCGGTGATGGCGAAGATGTCGATGGTACTCTTGCCTCCCTCCGTATAGGCCGCGAATCCCAGGTCGGTGACGATCTGGTTCAGCCGTTCCAGCAGGTACTGGTCGGTGCCCGCCACCGTGCTGCCCAGGCCCAGCGGCGGGATCGGGTTGCCGGTGAGCTGGAAGGAGATGAACACCGCCGGCACGATGTAGGCCGTGATCAGCACCACGTACTGCGCCACCTGCGTGTAAGTGATGCCCTTCATCCCGCCCAGCACCGCATAGATGAAGACGATCCCCATGCCGACCACGAGGCCGGTTTCGATGCTCACCTCCATGAAGCGGGAGAAGACGATGCCGACGCCGCGCATCTGCCCCGCCACATAGACGAAGGAGATGAAGATCAGGCAGACGACCGCGACGACGCGCGCGGCGCTGCTGTAGTAGCGGTCACCGATGAATTCCGGCACCGTGAACTTGCCGTACTTGCGCAGATAGGGGGCGAGCAGCATCGCCAGCAGCACATAGCCGCCCGTCCATCCCATCAGGTAGACGGAGCCGCCATAGCCGAGGAAGGCGATCAGCCCGGCCATGGAGAGGAAGGAGGCGGCCGACATCCAGTCGGCCCCCGTGGCCATGCCGTTGGCGATCGGATGCACGCCCTTGCCGGCCACGTAGAACTCGCCCGTGGTCGCGGCGCGCGACCAGATGGCGATGCCGATATAGAGCGCGAAGGTGGCGCCGACGACGAGATAGGTCAGGGTCTTCAGGTCCATGGTCGTGCCTCCCGGCGTCGGCTCAGGGTTCGTGGACGTCGTATTCGCGGTCCAGCCTGTTCATGCGCCAGGCGTAGAAGGCGATCAGGACCAGGAAGACGAGGATCGACCCCTGCTGGGCGAACCAGAAACCGAGCGGGAAGCCGCCGATCTGGATCGCGTTCAGCGGCTCGACGAGAAGGATGCCGGCCCCGTAGGACGCGACGAACCAGATGGCGAGACAGAAAAGAACGGTGCGGACGTTGGCACGCCAGTAAGCCCGTGACCTGGCTTCGGTATCTGCGCCCTCCATGGGGGCCTCCCTGCAGTTGTTTTCTGCAAGCGTACAATGAATACGCGCCGCCGCGCAACGACGCGGCGGCGCGGGCGTGCAGAGGCGCACCGGAAGAGGAGGTAGGGCGGGCTGGCGATCGGAAACCGTGCGGCGTACCCCGGACGGCAGGGTCCGTCCGGGGGCGGCCCCTCCGGCCCCCTCTCAGGCCCCAGACGGCCGGAGAGGGGCGGGGCGGGCGTCGGCGGCCCAGACGCTGTCGCGCGGGCCGGCGGTGGCGCGGCGCCGGGCCGCGCGGGCGGAACCGGCCAGCAGGACGGCCAGCGCCACGGCCGTCAGCTCCACCAGGACCGGCCCCGCCGCTCCCGGCGAGCCCGCGACCGTCACCAGGCCGGTGGCTGGAACGGCGAGCAGGCAGAGCGCCGCGGCCAGCGCCAGTTCCCAGCCGGCGCGGGCAGCGCCGCGCCAGAGCGCCCAGCCGGTGCCGGCCAGGAAGACGGCGTGGTAGATCAGGCTGTGCAGCGTCTCCGTCGCCCCGTCGCCCAGCCAGCGGGCGGCCGCCAGCGTCACCGCCGTTCCGGCGACGCAGCCCAGCGGCACCCCCACCGTCAGCGCCCCCAGGATCCGGGTCGCGCGGGTCTGGTCCGGCGCGCCCACGGCCCCCGCCGCCGCCCCTGCCGCCGCCCCCGCTGCGGCTGCCTCCGCCGCGGCCCGGCGCTCCCGCCGGCGGCGCGTCTCCACCCAGAGCAGGTTGCCCGTGTAGAAGAGGAAGGCGCCGGCCAGCCCCAGCAGGAAATAGGCCCAGCGCACCGGCGTGCCGCCGAAATTGCCGTAGTGCAGGGCGAAGAAGCTGGTCACGGTCGCCGACCAGCCGTCCTGCCGGCCGGGCATGTAGTCCACCGCCACCACCCGCCCGGTGGCCGCGTCGGCCGTCACCATGCCGTAGAGCGGGGTGCGGATGCCGTAGGCCGGGTCGCCCCCGGTCGCCCGCACCACCCAGCCCGCCCCGGCAGCATCGCCCCCGGAAGCGCCCCCGGGAGCCCCGGCCCGGGGCGAGAAGGCGAGCTGGAGGGGCTCGAAGCCCGGCACCGCCGCCCTGACCTGCCCGGCCAGGGCAGCGGGAGAGAGCAGTGCGGGCAGCGACGCCCCGTCCCCGGCCGGCGCCACGGCCGCCCGCGGCGGCGGCCCGCCGCGGCCGAAGGCCAGCCCCTGCGCCGTGTAGAACTGGTCGTGGAAGGCGAAGACCACCGCCGTCAGCGCCATGACCAGATGGAAGGGCAGGCTGAACAGGCCCAGCACATTGTGCGCGTCCAGCCACATCCGCTTGACGTTGCGGCCCACGCGCAGGGCGAACAGGTCCTTCACCAGCGACGGCAGCAGGACGATCACGCCGGAGACCAGGGCGATGACATAGAGCAGCGCCACCGCCCCCATCAGCGGCATGGCGATCTCATGATCCAGCGGCAGCCCGACCTGCCGGTGCAGCTCGTCGATGAACTGGGCCACGGGGGACGGGCCGCGCGTCTCCACCTGGAGCGCGCCGTCGGGCGTCAGGCTGGCGTAATGGACGGTGCCGTGGCCGTGCTCGGCCGCGTGCTCGTCCTCGGCCACGGTCCAGGTGACGCGGGCCGGGTGGGTGGCGTCGATGTGCAGGTTGACCGTGTAACCCGCCGCCGCCTCCGGATGGGCGGCCAGCACCTTCTCCACCAGCTCGGGCGTCCGCTCCAGGGACGGGGACGGGGCCAGTTGCGGCGGCGCGGAGGCCCATTGCTGCACCGGCCCCTCGAACATGGTCAGCGCACCGGCATAGAAGCCGATGAACAGGGCGAGGCCGGAGACGATGCCGACCCAGCCGTGGATCTCCTTGTACATCCGGAGGATGTCGGTCCGCACTTTCACAGGCGCAGGCCCCCCAGCCAGGCGGTCAGGCCCCAGACCGGGATGTTGGCCGCCAGCAGCCACATCCAGGCGCGCAGGCCCGAGCGGAAGAGGAAACAGAAGGACAGGACCAGCGCCCAGACGGGCGCCATCATCCACATGGAGAACTGGCCCTTGGCGGAGAAGAACGGCTCCCCGGCGTTGAGCAGGGTCCGCAGCAGGCCCGAGGCGCCGAGCGCCAGCAGGAAGCCCAGGACCAGCCCGGCCGCGGCCTTGCCGGCCCAGTCGCGGGCCGTGAGGGCGGGCACGCCCGTCCGACCGCCGGTCATCGGGCGCCCTCCCCCTGCGGCCGGGTCCACCAGGCCAGCAGCAGCGGGGCGACGGACCAGACCAGCATGGCCAGCGTCACGGCGGTGAAGACCGCCGCCGCCGGACCCAGGGCGGCCAGCAGCAGCCCCTGTCCGGCGACCAGCCCAAGCGCCCCCGCCCGGCCCAGCCGGCGCCGGCCGGCGGGACCCGCCGGGCGCGGCCGGTTGGGCGAGGCGAGGTAGAGCAGCAGCGCCCCGGCCAGGACGGCGCCGTCGCCGCCCGCCCGCAGGAGTGCTGCGGGGATTTCCATGTCCGTCATCCCCGCCCCCTCACCACTTGTACTGCACGCGGGCGGTCAGGGTCCGGCCCTGCCCGATGTAGCAGCCGGCCGCGATGCAGCTCGCCACATAGCGCCTGTCGGCGACGTTGTGGGCGTTGACGGCGACGGAGAGCCCGTCCAGCCCCGGGTCGGCGGCGCCGAAATCGTAGCGCAGGAACAGGTCGAACAGCGTGTAGTCGGGGATCTCCAGCGTGTTCGCCGTGTCGCCCACGCTCTCGCCGGTGTAGCGCACGCCGCCGCCCAGGCCGACGCCCTGGAGCGGGCCGGTCTGGAAATGCTGGTCCACGAACAGCGACGCCATCCACTCCGGAAGCTGCGGCAGGGTGTTGCCGCGCTGGCTGGCGATGGTGGTCTTCGTGATCTCGCCGTCGCTGCGGGTCAGGGTGCCGATCACCGCCATGCCCCAGGGCAGGGTCGCCTTGCCCTCCAGCTCCAGCCCGCGCACGCGGCCCTCGCCCGTCTGCACCTGGCAGACGGAGACGCCGCAGAGCCTGCCCTCCGGGTCGGCGGTCAGGATGTTCTGCTGCTTCACCTGATAGGCGCCCAGCGTGACATAGATGTTGTTGCCGCGCTGGTAGCGCAGGCCGGCCTCGACCTGCTGGCCGGTGGTGGGCTCGTAGGGCTTGCCGCCGTCGAGCTGGCTGGTCGCCGGATCGCGGTTGGACAGCAGCGGCTGGAAGCTCTCCGAATAGCTGACATAGGGCGCCAGCCCGTTGTCGAACAGCCAGACGGCACCGGCCCGCCAGGTGAAGGCGTCGTTCTTCGTGTCCAGCTTTCCGCCGGTGACGGGGTTGTGGCTCTCGTCCTCGGCCCAGTCCTTCCGGCCGCCGAGGGTCACGCGCAGATTGCCGATGCTGATCTGGTCCTGGGCGTAGAGGCCGGTCTGCCGGCTGGTCGTCTCGGTCGGGATCAGCGGCGTCAGCGCGCCGGCGAAGCCGGCCGCCCCGCGCGGGACCGGATCGAAGATGTCCAGGACCGGCAGCACCAGCGTGGACCGCACCAGGGCGTAGGTGTGCTCCCATTCGGTGTGGAAGTGATCGACGCCGGCCAGCAGCGTGTGCGCGACCGGCCCGGTCGTGACCCGCGCTTCGAGCTGGGTGTCCACGGCCACGCCGTCCGTGTCGCCGTCGCCCTGCACGGCGCGGCGGTTCAGCGTCCGGCCGGGAAGGCAGCCGGCGAGGGTGGGCGGGCAGGTGGCCAGGGTGTTACCCGACGGGACGACGCCGCGGTAGACGATGTCCACATGCATGTAGCGGGCGTTGTTCCGCAGCGTGACCGTGTCGGTCAGGGCGTGCTCGAACAGCGAGCCCAGCATGTACTGGTTGCGGTCGTAGCGGTTCCAGTCCGGCTCGCCCAGATAGGTCTCCTTGTCCAGCAGGCGCCCGTTGCTGCGGTAGAGCGTGCCGAGCGCCGGCAGGAACTGGAAGCTGGAGCCGCCCTCGTCGCGCTGGTACTGGCCGATCACGGTCCAGCTCGTGCGCGCGGTGGGCTGCCAGGTGACGCTGGGGGAGGCGTAGTAGCGGTCGGTCCCGACCCCGTCGATCTGCGTCTTGCCCTGCCGGGCCAGGGCGACGAAGCGCCCGGCCACGCTGCCGTCCGCCGTGAGCGCGCCGCCGGTGTCGGCGCCGGCCTGGGCGCTCCACTGGCCGAGATCGGTGTAGCCCACGCCCTGGAGCAGGATCTCGCCGTGCGGCGAGAAGGTCGGGCGCTTGGTCACCACGTTGACGACGCCGCCGGGCGCCGACTGGCCGTAGAGGGCCCCCGACGGTCCCTTCAGCACCTCGACCCGGTCCAGGGCGAAGGTGTCGAAGGCGGGCCGGATCCAGGTGCCCTCGCCGCCCGCGGCCATGCGCAGCCCGTCCACGAAGTTGTTGTTGGAGGAGAAGCCGGCGGCGCCGAAGCCGCGCACGCTCACCTCGTCCACGCGGCTGTCCACGCCCGAAGGCGAGGCCTGCACGCCGGCGGTGTAGGACAGCGCCTCGGCCAGCGTGGCCGCGGCGCGCCGGTCGATCTCCTCGCGGCTGATGATGGAGATCTGCTGCGGCGATTCGATGATCGGCGTGTCGGTCTTGGTGGTGGCGCTGGCACGGGACCGGCCGGTCGCCACCACGATGATCTCCTCGATCCCGTCATCGGCAGTCCGGGCGCCGGCAGCCCGGGCATCGGCGGCCCGGGCGTCGGCGGCCCGGTCGCGCGCGGCCCGGTCACCCGCCGCGCGGTCGCCGCCCGTCCCCGCCGGACCTGCCGCGCCTGCCGCCCCCGCCGGCGTGGCGAGGCAGAGAAGGGCCATGGCGGCGGCGGAAGCCCGCACGCCATGAATCCTGCACATCTTGAACACCGTGACCCCCTGGTTGTCCGGCCCGGTACCGCCCGGGGGCGCCGGCCCCCCGGTCACCGCCGGCCGTCCACCCCCGTCCACGGGCCCGGGCCCCTGGCATGAGAATGGTTATCATTAGCGGAGCCATACCAGCGTAGGCAAAGCCCACGGCTGTCGCGCCCGTCCCGGACTCTGTCGCGGCAGGCACGACGGCGGAACCGGGGGGGCAAGCGGAGATGGGGTGGAGAGATGGAGGCGGGCGGGACCCTGGGGCTCCGGTCAGACCCCTGCGGCGGTGTCGGCCGGCGGCGCCTCTTCGTCCTCTGCCCCCTCGACGATGGCGAAGTTCCGGGCGTTCCGGACCTCCTGCGCCCGGTCCCGCCTGTGCAGATCGCCCTCGAACGAGATCGCCTTGCGGTCGGCATGGGCGGCCGCGACGAAGGCGTAGTCGCTGTCGGACAGCCCCTCGATCCGGATGGAGCGCGGCCTGCCGTCGATCATCACCCTGACGAGCACGGAGCCGAGCGCATCCCGCGCAGGCCGTCGCATCAGGCGGACGACCCAGCCGGAGAGTTCCTGGTCCGGAAGGGGTTCACGGACACGGAACTGGCGGGCCGCCTCCTGGAGAAGCCCGGCCGCGGAGCGACCGAAGTCCAGCTTGAGGGGGCCCTTCGCATCGTCGGGACGGGGGGGCCGGACCTTGGCCCAGGTGAGCCCCAGCTCCACCGTTCCCCCCACGCCCACCAGTTTCGCCAGCGCCTCGCAGAGATTGGCGGAGACCCCGTGCCGGACGCGGCGCTCGAATGCCGCGAAATCCTCGCTGGCAGCCGCCTCCGTGACGGCGTCGCGCGTCGCCCGCAGAGCCCGGAGGAGCGTGCGGGTGACGATGCGGGCGAACGGGTCGTCCTCGAACTCAGGCCCGAGGCGGGGCTGGCCGCCCCCCAGCGCGGGATCGACGGGAGACAGGAGCGTGACGACGTAGCTCCCCCGCTCCGACTGCCCGAGGCGCACCGTTTCGAGATAATCGAGGGCGCTCTGGGGCTTCCGGTTGCCGTAGAGGGCGCGCGGGGCATGTGCTGCGCACGCGGCCGAGAGCAGCACCTCGCGGGCGAGTTCATGGACAGCGATGCCCGCCTGGAAGGAGAGCGTGCCGTCGGCGGCGGCCTCCCCGGCGCGGACGCGGATGACGTCCGTCCCGGCCATCCTGAAGTCGGTCAGGACGGAGGTCTCCGCGCGCCCCTCGACCGCGGCGACCACTCGGACCGCATCGGCAAGGCGCAGGGCGTAGTCGCCAAGATCCTCCCGCAGCGGAAGAAGGATCTCCGGCGCATCGGCGCCGTCCGGGACAAGGACGGCGGCCTTGTTGCCGATCCGCTCCTCCTCCCGCCAGCCGCGGGCGAGCAGATAGGCCCGCGCGTCCACATGGGACAGCGCGGCGAAGACCTCCCTGTCCGTGATCATCACGGCCATAACGGCTCCTCCGCCTCCACCCGGCGCATCATGTCCGTGAGGGATTCGGGAGTAAACAACCGATCGCGGGGAATATGCACCGTCACGGACGTGGTGTTCCCGGTCGCGGGTTCCCCGGCGAGCGAACGCCAGTATGCGCACCGGCGCAGGATCAGTTCCGCCTCGCTCTGTGCCAGCCACTCCGCTTCGTTCTCGGGCATTGCCAGAACGATCAGGATGCGGGGCACGACACAGTCAGCCCGCAGGTCCTCATAGTTCTTGAGGGAGAGCGGGAAGGTGATCCTGTCGGCGCCGATGAACGCCTGCTGCGCCGTGGCCTTGATCTGGAAGTCGAGCCGAGGACGTCGGCCCGCCCGCCCCATGAACTGGCCGTCCACGCTGTCGTCATCCACAGGCGGGCGCGACACCTGGAAGCCGGCCTGGGCGGCGACCGCCTGGACATAAGCGGTCGAGAGGCATTCCATGCGTTGCGTGACATTCATCATGGTGTGTCGATCCGCATGGCTGTCCGCCCCGGCTGTTTCGCCCGGAGTCTGACACCTTCATGCGGGATTTTGAAGATGGTCCGAAAACCCGAAGGTGGTCAGACCGCAGGTCCGGAGCCGGCCCGCCCCTAATGCCGCACGCCCCTTGCCGTGGGGGTTTCGCCGAAATGGCGGCGGTAGGCGGCGGAGAAGGCGGAGGGGCTGGCGAAGCCGACGCGGTAGCCGGCCTCGGCCGCGCCCAGGCCCTGTTCCTCCATCAGCAGCCGCGCCATGGCCAGCCGGCGGGCGCGGACATAGCCGAAGACGGTGGTGCCGAACACGGCCCGGAACCCGGCCTGGAGCGTGTTGCGGTTCAGCCCGACCTGACGGGCGAGGTCGAGCGTACCCGGCGGCGAGACGAGGGAGGCGTCCAGCACGGCCTGCGCCCGCAGCACGGCATCGTGCTGCCGCCGCCCCAGGGCGCGGACGAGCGGCCATTCCTCCCGCAGCAGCTCCAGGGTGCGGAACAGGATCTGGGTGACCGCGCTCTCCCGGTAGAGACGGCCCAGCGAGCCGCCGTAGGGCATCGCCACCAGCCCGCGCGACAGCCCGCTCAGCAGCTCGCAGCGGCGCAGCCCGACGCTGCGGAAGCCCGGCGCCAGCAGGCGCTCCAGCACGTCCAGCTCGCGCCCCGGCAGCACGTCGGCGAACTGCTCCAGGAAGCAGGGGCTGACGGTGATGCCGGTGCGCACGCCGCGCTCGCCCGCATGCAGCCGGCGGACGCAGCGCCGCGCCTCCCCGAAGCCGGTGACCCGGGCGCGGCCCTGTTCGGCGGGCAGTTCCTCTCCGGCCTCGGGGCGGAAGCTGCCGGTGCGGCCCTGGAGCAGCACCGCCACCATGACGGAGCGGTCGATCGTCTGGGCGATGGTGGCGTCGGAGACGGATTCCATGTCGCTGGCCGAGCCGACGAGACCCGGCTGCACCTCGTCCATCCAGAGCCAGCCGCGGAACTGGCCGGTCAGGATGCGGCGGCGGTCGTCGGGCAGGGGCGGCGGCTCCGCCGGCGGGGTGCGGAGCACCAGCGCCGCGGCCTCGCGGACGATGTCCGCCACGGCGAATTCGCCTTCCATCAGACGCGAGCGTATCGCCATGCCGGTTCCATCCGCTTCCCTGCCGTCCCCCGACCCCGTGATAATCATTCTCAACGGGGAGGCGGAATTGTCAAAGGCGCCGGGGGCAACCCTGATGCTCCGCCCCTGCCCGGCCCGGTGTGCCCGACGCTGCGTCCGCCGCAGTGTTGCGGACGACTCCGCGTTTGCGCGCGCACCCGACTCCGGATGGTTGCGACATCCTTAACTTGACCTGCGATTGTGTACAGCGATCGCTTGACAAGCGATCCGGACGACCCGCAGTCTGACTTCCCGAACGCAGGGGCGCGGGGCCGATCCCGGCGGCCGACAGGGCCGGGAGGCTTGGAGTCCACCATGCCCGAGTTCACCATGCCCGGGTCCACCATGCCCGAGGCCACGATACCCGACAGCACGGCGGCCGACACGCCCGTGCCGTTCACCCGGCGGCGCCTGGCGCATTCCCTCTACCGTGAGTTGCGGGCCGCCGGCGGCATCGACCGCGCCTCGGTTCAGGCCGCCCTGGCCCGCACGGCCGCATCCTCCCCCGTCTGCCCGCAGCCAGAGCTGCTGGCCGCCCTGTCCGACGCCATGCTGCGCCTGATCGCCTGCGAGCCGGACCTGTTCTGGCGCGATCCGCCGCGCCCGGCGCCACGGCTGCTGGCCGGCAGCGGGGCCTGACGGGGCCGGTCCCGGCTGGAACGATCCCCTGAAAGCCACACCTCCCCAGGGCGCCCGCTTTCGCCTATAGTCTGCGCATGGCCGCGACGAACAGCGATGCCGCCGAGAGCGGCGAAACCCCGGAACGCAACAGCATCCTGTCGGTGCCGGTGCAGGTGTCCGTCCGCCTGGGCCGACGGCGCATGCGCATCAGCCAGTTGCTGCGGCTGGGCCCCAGCGACGTGGTGGACCTGGAGCGCATGGTGGGCGAGCCGGTGGACCTGTTCGTCAACGACCGGCTGGTCGCCCGCGGCGAGCTGGTGGTGGTGGACGGCCGGCTGGGCCTGACCATCGTGGAACTGATGCCCCAGGCATCCCGCGGGCGCGAACCGCTGGGCCCCGGCCCCGGCGAGTAGGCCCCGGGTCCTGCCCGTCAGGAGAGCGCGTCAGGGCTCCGGCCCGGCGGCGCTTTCCTGGAGCGCCGGGAACAGGGCGCGGATGGCCGCATCCAGCCGGTCCAGGGTGGCGGCCGGCACGCTCCAGCTGCACATGAGATGGCGCAGATTGCCCACCGGAATATCCGGCAGCGCCACCGGAACCAGCGTGCCGGGACGCAGCCCGGCCGCGCGCTCCAGCATCGGCAGCTCCTCCGGATCGGCGAAGGTGTAGTCGAAGCGCCGCGACGCCACCATGCGCAGCACCTGTGCCGGCGTCCCCCGCACCCGTTCCACCGGCTGCACGCTGGCCGCCAGCAGCCGGTCCAGGGCGGTCCCGTAGGAGAAGCCGTGGACGACGCCCAGCCGCAGGTCGGGCCGCTCCAGCAGCCGCTGCGCGCTCTCCACCCGGCGCAGCATCCCCGCCACCTCCGGCAGGCCGACGGCGACCTGCGCCTCGCTGCGGTGGAACGGCAGGCTGAAGACGGCAAAGCGCCGCCGCTCCTGCGTCACGAACCAGCCGATCGAGCATTGCGGCTCGGCGCCCATCTCCATCTCGGCCAGGATGCGGCTGGCGGGCACGGACCGCAGCTCATAGGTCAGGCCGGCATGCTCCAGGATGCGCCGCGTCTCCTCCAGCATGCTGCCGGCCGGCACCCCGTCGGGGCGGGTGTAGTAGTAGGGCGGCCGCTCGAAGAAGGTGATCAGCAGCCGTTCGCCCGCCAGACCGGCGCCGGCCAGCAGGGCGGTGAGGATGCCAGCGACCAGGACGGCAACCGCAGGGCCGACGGACACCACCCCGCGCCGCCGTCGGCGGACCCGGGCCGGAACTGTCGGAAGGCGCGGTCCCGCCATGCTGTTCCCCGATCCTTCGGCAGGCCATTTCGGCAACGCTATCATGTCCCCCCCGAATGGGGAATGTGCTCCGCGCCGGAGTCGCAATACTGCCTTTTTTTTAGGCAACGGTGGAGGTACCTTGGTCCATCCGGCCCGACTCGCTGCCACCCACAGAGTTCTCCACAGATTCTGGGGAAACCGCGGGTCAAGCCCGTTCCCCCCGTCGCGCCTGCGCGAACGGAGCATCAGGCCCGCGCCCGGGCGCCGGAAAGCGACCCCGTGGACACAGCGGACGGCGACGCTTGCCTTGACCGGAAAGGGGAAATAACCATGTAAGCGATCGGGCGGTGCCACACCGGGCCGCCCACCCGGGTGCCGCAGGGACCGGGGGCCGGCTGGAGCGGGGTGGCTGGGCCGCTCGCCGAAGGGGCCGCCCGGGGCCGGCGACTCCCGCAGCTCGCTCGCCTGAGGAGGACGCTGTGACGACGCGCCTGTCCCTGTTCAACAGCCCGTTCCTGTTGGGCTTCGACCAGTTCGAGCGGACGCTCGACCGGATCGCCAAAAGCGCCAATGAGGGCTATCCGCCTTACAATATCGAGCAGATCGGCGAGGATGGCCTGCGCATCACGCTTGCCGTGGCCGGCTTCACCTCGGACGATCTCCAGGTCCAGACCGAGGACAACCAGCTTGTCATCCGCGGCAAGCAGAGCGACGACCGCAACCGTCTCTATCTGCACCGCGGCATCGCCGCCCGGCAGTTCCAGCGCAGCTTCGTGCTGGCCGACGGGATCGAGGTGATCGGCGCCACCCTGGACAACGGGCTGCTGCATATCGACCTGCGCCGCCCTGTCCCGGAACCGAAGGTCCGCACCATCAAGATCGGCACACCGCAGAACGGCGTGGATGCCGACGGGCCGCAGACGATCGACGTGTCGCCCGACGCCCGCGTGCCCGACGCGCGGATCGGCTGAGCCGCCCTTCCCTGTCCCTGCCCCCTGCCTGCCCCTCCTGCCTGCCCCTGCCTGCGGCTGTCCCTGAACGGGACCGCCCGACCGACGCGAGTCCTCCCATGAACCCGACCAGCCAGTCCCTGCGCACGCTCTCAGCGCAGGACTTCGCCACCTTCGGCCTGAACGATCTGGCCTATCTGAAGCCCGTCACGGCAGAAGGCCGGACAGGCATCGCCATCCATGCCGCCGACGGTACCGAACTGACGGTCGTGCAGGACCGCGCGCTGGCGGTCGTCACCGTCCGCCAGAACGACATGGAGGCGGTGAGCCTGCACTGACCGCTCCCCGGGCCAGGGCCGTTCCGCTGGCGGAACGCTCCGGCACGGGACCGGTCCGGAATCGAAAAGGCGCCGGGAGGTCCCCCTCCCGGCGCCTTTTTTCATCCACGGCACGAACCCGCACCTCCGCCGTCAGGCGGCGTTGCTCTGCTCGGCGTGGGTCAGCAGGGCGTAGATCGCATCGGCGCTGGCCGCGCCGCGCAGCTTGTCGCACAGGACCGGGTCCCGCAGCAGGCGGGAGACCCGGGCCAGGGCCTTCAGATGGTCGGCCCCCGCCGTCTCCGGCGCCAGCAGCAGGCACATCAGATCGACCGGCTGTTCGTCGATGGCTTCGAAATCCACCGGACGCTCCAACCGGGCGAAGATCGCCATGACACCGGCGATGCCTGCCAGCTTGCCGTGGGGGATGGCGATGCCGCGGCCCACACCCGTGGTCCCGAGGCGTTCGCGCTCCACCAGCACGTCGAAGATGGCCCGTTCGTTCTGACCCGTCAGTTCGGCGGCCTTGCGCGCCAGCTCCTGCAAGGCCTGCTTTTTCGAGCCGGCCTTGAGGTTGGGGAGGACGGCCTCCGAAATGATCAGATCATTCATGGCGGACGCGGCCGCAGGAACGGCGGTGGCGGCTTGCCGACGAAGCTGCATGGATCACGCTCAAGCTCCCTGGACCCCGGTCCCGGCCGGGTCCACCCACCCGATGTTCCCGTCGGGTCTGCGGTATACCATGTTCAGGCCGCCATGGGCACGGTTGCGGAACATCAGGGCGGGAATGTCCGTCAGATCCATCCGCATCACGGCCTCGCCCACGGTCAACGTCTGGATGGAGGTTTCCATCTCGGCGATGATCATGGGCTGGTGACCCTCGTCGCCCGCCTGGGCGGCGTCGGTCCCGGCATCAAGGCTGTCCACTTGGTCGTCGGCATCGCCGTCGTCCAGGGGCGGGGCCTCCAGGATATACTTCCGCGCCAGCAGGGGCGCTTCCTCGGCGGCGCGGCCGTGGTGGTCGCGCATCCGGCGCTTGTAGCGCCGCATCCGCTTGGCGACCTTTTCCGCGGCGTCGTCGAAGGCGGGATAGGGTTCCGTCGCCTCACCGTACGACTGCAACAGGATTCCGCGTCCGACGTGGACCTGGATGTCCGCCTTGAAAAGGTGGGCATCGCGGGAGATCACGACCGTCGCGTCCAGCGGGTTGCCAAAATACTTGGCGACCAGGGCCGAGATCGTGTCGGTGACGTGCGAACGCAGGGCATCGCCCACGTCCAACTGCTTGCCTTTAACTGTTACCTGCATGGCAGTCCGTTCCAATCGGCACTTACGAAGAGAAATGCGGGAAGGTGGTATCGGGGCGGCCTTCTGCCGGACCCGTGCTACGCCTGGGGGCCTTTCCGCCCCTGGGCCCGGCTGCACCCGGAGGGCCCGGAGAACGACGTCCGGCAGCAGGCCGGAACGGATACCGGGGCGCCCCGACCGTGATCAGCGCGGCATTCAGAGACCAAGAACCTTCTCCCGGCGGCGCTGCACGGAGGATGGGATTTTCATGCCCTCACGATACTTCGCGACGGTCCGGCGTGCAATGTCGATCCCTTCCGCACGGAGGATCTCCACCAGCTTGTCGTCGGACAGGACGTCATCGGGTTTTTCCGCGTCGATCAAGGACTTGATGCGGTAGCGCACGGCCTCGGCGGAGTGCGCGGCCTGCCCGTCCGCGCCGGCGATGGCGGAGGTGAAGAAGTACTTCAGCTCGAACACGCCGCGCGGCGTGGCGATGAACTTGTTGGTCGTGACGCGGCTGACGGTGCTTTCGTGCATGCCGATGGCATCGGCGATGTCGCGCAGGATCAGCGGCTTCAGGAACTGCAACCCGTGCAGGAAGAAAGCGTCCTGCTGGCGCACGATCTCCGTCGCCACCTTCAGGATGGTGTTGGCCCGCTGGTGCAGCGACTTCACCAGCCAGCTCGCCTGCTGGAACCGTTCGGAGATGTACTCCTTCTCCGTCCTGTTCCGGGCGGCGCCGGAGACGCGGGCGTAATAGCGCTGATTGACCAGCACCTTGGGCAGGGTGTCGGTGTTCAGTTCCACGATCCAGCCGCCGCCGGGGGCGGGGCGCATCAGGATGTCGGGCACCACCGTCTGCACCGGAGCGTGGTCGAAGGCGAGCGCCGGCTTGGGGTTCAGCGCCTTGATCTCGGCCACCATGTCGGCCAGATCCTCGGCGTCCACCTGGCAGGCCTTCAGCAGGGCCGGGATGTTGCGGCCGGCCAGCAGCGGCAGATTGTCCAACAGGGCCTGCATGCAGGGATCCAGCCGGTCCAGCTCGCGGAGCTGGAGCGCCAGGCACTCCTTCAGGGAGCGGGCGAAGATGCCCGGCGGGTCCAGCTTCTGGAGCCGCGCCAGCACCGCCTCCACCCGCACCGCGGGGCAGCCGAGCTGCTCCGCCACGGCCGCGAGGTCGGCCGTGAGATAGCCGGCCTCGTCGAGCTGGTCCGTCAGGGCGCGGGCGACCAGCCGGTCCAGCGGGTCGGGCATGTCCATGACGATCTGCTGCTCCAGATGGTCGCGCAGGGTGATCCGGCCGGTGAGCGTCTGCTCCAGCGAGCCCTCGTCGTCCTCGAAGCTGCCGCCGCGCGCGGACCAGGAGCCGAAGGCCTCGCCACCGTCGCCGGCCTCGCGGATGTCGGCCTGGCTGGAGTTGGTCCAGACATTCTCGTAGTCGGTATCCAGCGGCGCGTCGGCCGCCGGGGCGATGCGGTCGCTGGCGGCCAGTTCCACCGTGTCGCGGGTGCGCCCCTCGGGCACCGGCGCCTCCGGCTCGGGCCGGTCCACCCCGTCGGGCGGGGCATCGCGCCAGCGTTCGCCGTCGTCGCGCTCCAGCAGGGGGTTCTGCTCGATCTCGCGCTCGACGAATTCGGACAGTTCCAGGTTCGACAGTTGCAGCAGCTTGATCGCCTGCTGCAACTGCGGCGTCATCACCAGCGCCTGGGTCTGCCGTAGGTCGAGCCGTTGTTGGAGCGCCATTCCCGACCGCTTCCACCTCTGGGGTTGCCTGCCGGGGGTATTCTAAGGGCCGGTCCGGGGCGTCTGCAACCCCCGCGCCGTGACACGCTCGCAAGAAGTGTGCCGATCGGCCGCACGCCGCCAGGGTCCACGCGGTCTGCGGTGCGGGACCTGCGATGCGGGAAAGGACGCCGGGATCAGAGGCTGAAGCGTTCGCCCAGATAGACGCGGCGGACATCCTTGTGCGCCACGATCTCCGACGGCGCACCCTCCATCAGCACCATGCCGTCGTGCAGGATGTAGGCGCGGTCCACGATGTCCAGCGTCTCGCGGACATTGTGGTCGGTGATCAGCACGCCGATGCCCCGTTCGCGCAGATGGCTGACCAGCTCGCGGATGTCGTTCACCGCGATCGGGTCGATGCCGGCGAAGGGCTCGTCCAGCAGGATGAAGTGCGGCTGGCTGGCCAGGGCGCGGGCGATCTCCACCCGCCGCCGCTCACCGCCGGAGAGCGCCAGCGCCGGGGTGCGGCGCAGGTGCGAGATGGAGAACTCGGCCAGCAGCTCGTCCAGCATGTGCTCGCGGGTGTCGCGGTCGGGCTCCACCACCTCCAGCACGGCGCGGATGTTGTTCTCCACCGACAGGCCGCGGAAGATGCTGGCCTCCTGCGGCAGATAGCCGATGCCCAGCCGCGCCCGGCGGTACATGGGCAGTTCGGTGATCTCCGTCCCGTCCAGGGTGATGCTGCCGTAGTCGGGCAGGATCAGGCCGGTGATGATGTAGAAGCAGGTCGTCTTGCCGGCCCCGTTGGGACCCAGCAGGCCGACCGCCTCGCCGCGGTTGACCGACAGGCTGACGTCGCGCAGCACCGGGCGGCCCTTGTAGGACTTGCCCAGCTTCGAGGCGATCAGCCCGGGATTGCTGGCGACCAGCCGGGGTCCCGTGCGGCCCTGGTCGTCGGCTGCCGCGCCGGGGCGGCCCTGCGCGGGCGGGGGGGCGGTATCCGTTCGGCTCATTTCTTCACTCCCTGACCCGCCTCCTGGCCGGGCACGAAGAGACCGCGGACGCGGCCCTTCCCGCCCTCAGGCCCGGACAGGATGCGGCTGATGCCGGTCTCCAGGTCCACTTCCGCCGCATTGCCGTTCAACTGGTTGCGGCCACGGGTGATCTTCACGTTGCCGGTCAGCACGGCGACGCGCTCTGTCATGTCATAGGTGCCCTGGTCGCCCCGGGCCACGTCGGTCGGGGTGGTGATGACCACGCTGCCCTCCGCGTCGATCCGGGTCAGGTCCAGGTCGCCCTGGTCGTTCTCCTGCAACAGCCCGACCAGCCGGTCGGCGCGCACGCGGTTGTCGCCGCGCACGGCGACGGCATCGCCCCGCGCCACGGCAAGGTTCTGCTCGCGCCAGTATTCCAGGCTGTCCCTGGCGGTCACCACGTCCTGTTCCGTCTCCAGCTTCAGGCCCTGCCCGGTCAGCACGGCGACCTGCCTGTCCACCTCGTAGACACCGCGGTCACCATAGGCGGTCTGTCGTGGCGCCTTTATGACGACGCCGCCCTCTGCGGCCAGACGGTAGATCTCGGTGCCGCCGGCGGGCAGCTCCCGGTAATACGCGGTCAGCGTGTCGGCCCTGACGGACAGGTCGCCGCGGGTGGCCACGGCGTTGCCGCGGGCGACATAGGCCTGCTGTTCCTTGTGCCATTCCAGCGCCTGGTCGGCGTCGATGGCGACGGGCGCCTTGCCCTCGTCCAGCCGGGCGGTCTGCGCCCGCGCCGGCACGGCGGCGGCCGGCAGGATCAGGGCGCCGGCCAGCAGGAGCGCGGCGAGTCGGGTGTGCTGCATGCCGGTCATCCGCGTCCCCCCGTGCCGTCCGCCAGCAGCAGCCGCGCCCGGCCGGTGAAGACGATGGTGTTGCCGTCGTCCAGGATGCGGAAGCCGCCGGCCTGGATGTCGCCGACGGGTCCCTGGCCGCGGACCGGGGCATTGCCCCAGGCGATGCCCTTCTGCGTATCGACCTGCGCCATCTCTGTCGTGAACTCGTAGCCGCCGTCCTGGAACAGGGTAACGTCCCCTTCCAGGACGAGCTGTCCGCTCTTCTGGTCATAATTGCCGCGCCGGGCCGACATGGTGAGCCAGTCGCCGCCCTTCAGCGTGATTTCCGCCTGCGGATTGACCAGATCGACGCGGCCGCTGCCGCCGCCGACCTGGACCACCTTTTCCGCCCGCACCTCGAAGGGGCGGGCGCCCTTGTCGGTGCCGAGATAGCGTGCCTCCACCATTTCGAGCTGGCCCGTATCGGGGCCGGCGCGCTGACTGTCCTGACGGCCGGAGAACAGCGGCCAGGCGGCGATCAGGGCCAGCACGGCCGCGGCCAGGGCCGGTAGCGCCACCTTCGCCAGATTGACCAGCCGGGTGTGCTGCTGTGCGTCCGCCATGCCGCCGCGGGCCGGGCGCCGGGTCAGCGCCGCGGCCATGTCCGGGCGCCCTGATGCCGGATGCACCGACGCCGGACGTCCGGGCCGGGGCGCGGGCCTGTCACCGTCGGGCGGAACCGGGGGAAGGGTCATGGTCGGCGGCGTCGCTGTCTCGGAAAGGCTGTCTCGGGAGATCTGTCTCGGCAGGGTCCTGTCCGCCGCCACTCTAGCCGAGGGCGGAATCCCGGGTCAAATCGGGCCTGGACAGGCTATCCGCCCGCGCGGGACCCGGAACGGGGACGGGTCAATGGGCGAACAGGTCGGGGTCGGCCCAGCCGCCCAGGTCCAGCAGCGCCCGGGTCGGCAGGAAGCGGAAGCAGTCCTCCGCCAGCGCCGTGCGGCCCTCGCGGGCCAGCATCCCGTCCAGCCGGGCCTTGATCTCGTGCAGGTGCAGCACGTCGGAGGCGGCGTACTTGAGCTGCTCCGCCGTCAGCTCGTCCGCCCCCCAGTCCGAGGACTGCTGCTGCTTGCTCAGCTCGACGCCCAGCAGGTCGCGGCAGAGATCCTTCAGGCCGTGCCGGTCGGTGAAGGTGCGGGTCAGCTTGGAGGCGACCTTGGTGCAGTAGACCGGGCCGGTCAGCACGCCGAGATAGGCCTGCATCACGGCGATGTCGAAGCGGGCGAAGTGGAACAGCTTCAGCGTGCCGGGATCGGTCAGCATCCGCTTCAGGTTCGGCGCGTCGTAGCCCGCCCCCTGGCGGAACTGCACCAGATGGCAACGGCCGTCGCCGGCGGAAAGCTGCACGAGGCAGAGCCGGTCCCGCGCCGGGTTCAGGCCCATCGTCTCGGTGTCGATGGCGACCACCGGACCGAGGTCCAGGCCGTCGGGCAGATCGCCGTCGTGCAGGTCGATGGGCATGGGTGCGGTCCTCCAGGGCGGTCACGGCGGCCAACGGCCACGGGCGGCCAACGACCATGATCGGCCGGTGGCCAGGGGCTGCCGGCTGCTGCGGGCTGCCGGGACCCGGAAACGCATCAGGCCGCCGGCGAGATGTCGCGGCGGCCTGATGCGTAAGAAAGCGGTGGTGCCCAGGAGAAGACTCGAACTTCCACGCCTTGCGGCACAGGTACCTGAAACCTGCGCGTCTACCAATTCCGCCACCTGGGCACGCGGTGGAGCGGGTTAATAAAGGCCGCCCGCCCCCCTGTCAACACCCTTGTTCCGGCCCCGCGAAAAATTTCTGCCCCTCCCCCTGGCCCCTCCCCCTGGCCCCTCCCCTCTGGCCCCCGGCGCGGGTCCGGCAGGTCGGCGCACGCCCGACGGCCAGGGCCGCCCCGGTACATCATCGGCCCGCACACCGGGACCCCACCCACATACCGGCCATCCACATACCCGGATGTATGCCCGCCCGGGTGCGTGCGTGCGCGCGCACGCACGTAAGGGGGTGAACGCGGGAGGGCATCCGGGGGGCATGCGTCTGGTTCTACCCTCCAGGCTCTTGTATAAGCGTCGGCGCGCCGCCGCGGGCGGCGGGGACCGGTTCAGAGAAAGATCGGCGGAAAGATCGGCGGAGAGATCAATGGTCTATCGCTACCGAATCGCCACGGTGTTCGGCGGGTCCGGCTTCATCGGGCGGCATCTGATCCGCCGGCTGGCCCGCACCGGGTGCGTCATCCGGGTGCCGTCGCGCCAGCCGGCCGACGCGGCCTTCCTGCGGACGCTGGGGTCGGTCGGGCAGATCGTGCCCCTGCCGGTGACGATCCGGGACGACCGGTCGCTGGCCTATGCCATCCGCGGCGCCGATCTGGTCATCAACCTGATCGGCATCCTGGCGCCGTCGGGGGGCGGCTCCAGCTTCGAGGCGGTCCAGGCCGAGCTGCCCGGCCGCATCGCCCGCATCGCGAAGCAGGAGGGCGTCGCCCGCCTGGTCCAGATGTCCGCCATCGGCGCCGACGCGGCCTCTCCCAGCGGCTATGCCAGCAGCAAGGCGGAGGGCGAGCGCCGCGTGCTGGAGGCGTTCCCCGAGGCCACCATCCTGCGCCCCTCCATCGTGTTCGGGCCGGAGGACGGATTCTTCAACCGATTCGGGGCGATGTCCCTGGTGTCGCCGTTCCTGCCCCTGATCGGCGGCGGAAAGACCCGGTTCCAGCCGGTCTATGTCGGTGATGTCTGCGACGCGGTGATGCAGGCGCTGGCGACGCCTGATTCGATGGGGCGCACCTACGAGCTGGGCGGCCCGCGGGTCTATACCTTCAAGGAGCTGATGCAGCTCGTCCTGAAGGAGACGGGGCGGTACAAGCGGCTGCTGGAGATCCCCTGGTGGCTCGCCACCCTGCAGGGCGCCGTCCTGGAGCATCTGCCCGGCAAGATGCTGACCCGCGATCAGGTGAGGCTGCTGCGCAAGGACAACGTCGTCTCCGGCACCCTGCCGGGGCTGGCCGAGCTGGGCGTGACGCCGACGGCGGCCGAGGTCATCATCCCCACCTACATGGACAAGTTCCGCATCGGCGGCCGCTTCGCCGCGCACGGGGCGGCGGACGGCCCGCAGCCCGGCAACGGCGGCCCGCAGCCGCGGGCCTGAACGGGCCGGCCGGGGCGGCGACAGAGAAGCGGAGAGAGCCGTAGAGAGAAGAGAGACGCCGGGCGCTCCCGCAGGCGCGCCCGGCCGTCCGGTGCGGACCGTCAGCCGGCCAGCAGGCCGAACCAGACCAGCATGGCCGAGCCGACGGCGATCCGGTACCAGGCGAACGGCGTGAAGCCGTAGCGGGCCACGAAGTCCACCAGCGTCCTCACCACCAGCAGCGCCGAGACGAAGGCGGCGGCGAAGCCGACGGCGATCAGCCCGACCCCGTCCAGTGTCATCACGTCCATGTTCTTGTAGACGTCATAGACGGACGCCCCCAGCATCGTCGGGATGGCGACGAAGAAGCTGAACTCCGCCGCCGTGCGCCGGTCCACCCCCATCATCAGCGCGCCCAGGATGGTGGCGCCGGAGCGGGAGACGCCGGGCACCAGCGCCAGGCACTGCACCAGTCCGATCTTCAGGGCCAGCAGCGGCGGGAACTCCTCCACCGCATGCCAGCGCGAGGCCGGCACCAGCCGCTCCACCGCAATGATGGCGAAGCCGCCGACGATCAGGGCGACGGAGACGACCAGCGGGCTGAACAGCACGCTCTTGATGAAGCCGTGCGCCGCGGCGCCGATCACGGCGGCGGGCAGGAAGGCCAGCAGGATGGCGCCGGCGAAGCGCCACGCGGCGGGATCGCGCGCCAGCACGCCCAGCAGCACCCGCCAGAGCTTGGCGAAGTAGACGACCAGGATGGCGAGGATGGCGCCGAGCTGGATGACCACCTTGAAGACATCCTGTTCCTGCCCCTGGAACCCCAGGAATTCGGCCACCAGGATCAGGTGTCCGGTGGAGGAGACGGGCAGGAACTCGGTCAGCCCCTCCACGATGCCGAGCAGGAGGGCTTCGAGATAGGGAACCGTATCGATCACGATCGGGGTCCGTGTCTTGCGGAACGGGAGGGCGCGGCGCGCCGATGCGTCGCACGACGCCCCGCGCTTATAGCAGCCGGTCCGTGTCCGGGCGAGGCCGGCGCGTGCAGTGCAGCGGTAGCGGGGCCGGGGGCACGCGGCAACGGAGCGCGCGGCGCAGGCACCCCGGAGGGCGCAGACTGCGGTCGGGCGCCCAGGACGATAGGTCCGGATCGGACCCATTGCCGCCCGCTGCAGTCGAAACTCATTTGCAACAGAGGCGCGCAGGCCAGACATGCACCGCTATTTGGTCAGTATTGCTGACGTATTGGCGAAAAAGTGCTGGCCCGGCCAGGGCGTTGGTTTTATATGAACCCCCAGGGGCGGGAACGGGCAGTGCCGTTGCCCCGTCCGGATCGACCAACCGCCGGATCAGATAACCGCCGGATCGACAGACCGGACGCCGTGGCGGCCCGCCGCGGCGGCGCGACAAGGGGAAAAGCCGCCATGGCGACGCAGAAGATGCTGGGCTTCGTCCACACCGGGCAACGGATGCCCGACAAGCGGGACGCCACCCTGCGCCGGCAGGACTTCCAGGAGATCTACGCCCGCTTCAGCGACGCCGCGGCGAAGCAGCAGGCGGGCCGCTGCTCCCAGTGCGGCGTGCCCTTCTGCCAGGTCCACTGCCCGGTGCAGAACAACATCCCCGATTGGCTGAAGCTGACGGCGGAAGGCCGGCTGGAGGAAGCCTACGAGGTCTCCCAGGCGACCAACAACTTCCCCGAGATCTGCGGCCGCATCTGCCCGCAGGACCGGCTGTGCGAGGGCAACTGCACGATCGAGCAGTCCACCCACGGCACCGTCACCATCGGCGCGGTGGAGAAGTACATCACCGACACGGCCTGGGAACGCGGCTGGGTGAAGCCGGTGCAGCCGGTGCGCGAGCGCGCCGGCAGCGTCGGCATCATCGGCGCCGGCCCGGCCGGGCTGGCCGCGGCGGAACAGCTCCGCCGCAAGGGCTACGAGGTGCATGTCTACGACCGCTACGACCGCATCGGCGGCCTGCTGATCTACGGCATTCCCAGCTTCAAGCTGGACAAGGACGTGGTGCTGCGCCGCGGCGCCCTGCTGGAGCAGGCCGGCGTCCGCTTCCATCTGGGCTTCGAGGTCGGCCGCAACGCCAGCCTGACGGATCTGCGCCTGCGCCATGACGCGGTGCTGATCGCCTGCGGCGTCTACAAGGCGCGCGACCTGGGCGGCCCCGGCGCCGGGCTGGACGGCATCATCCCCGCCCTGGACTACCTGACCGCCAGCAACCGCAAGGGGCTGGGCGACACGGTGGTGGATTTCGAGACGGGCATGCTGAACGCCCACGGCAAGAACGTCGTCGTCATCGGCGGCGGCGACACCGCCATGGACTGCGTGCGCACGGCCATCCGCCAGGGCGCCGCCTCGGTGAAGTGCCTCTACCGCCGCAACCGGGCCAACATGCCCGGCTCCCAGCGCGAGGTGGCGCACGCCGAGGAGGAGGGGGCGGAGTTCGTCTGGCAGGCGGCGCCGGAGGCGTTCCTGGGCGATTCCCATGTCACCCATGTCCGCGCCCACCGCATGCACATGGGCGTGGCCGACGCCACCGGCCGGCAGACGCCGACCCCGATCGAGGGCAGCGGCTTCACGCTGGAGGCCGATCTGGTCGTCAAGGCCCTGGGCTTCGACCCGGAGGACGTGCCCACCCTGTTCGGTGACCCGACCCTGAAGGTCAGCCGCTGGGGCACGGTGCAGGCCAACCACCGCACCCTGATGACGAACCTGGACGGCGTCTTCGCCGCCGGCGACATCGTGCGCGGCGCCAGCCTCGTCGTCTGGGGCATCCGCGACGGCCGCGACGCGGCGGAGAGCATCCACCACTACATCCAGGCCAAGGCGGCAACGGGCGGGAAGCCGGCCTCCGCCGCCGCGGTCGCCGCGTGAGTTCCCTCCTGCCGGACGGTCTCCACGCCGCCCGGCGGCCCGACGGAAGGCCCCCGATGCTCCGGCTCTACGACAACCTCTCCTCCGGGAACGGCTACAAGGTGCGCTGGATGCTGGCGCAGCTCGGCCTGCCGCATGAGCGGGTGGAGCTGGACATCGACCGCGGCGACAGCCGCACGCCCCAGTTCCTGGCGGTCAACCCGAACGGCCGTGTCCCGGTGCTGCGGCTGGGGCCGGGCGACCATCTGGCCGAATCCAACGCCATCCTGCGCTGGCTGGCCGAGGGCACGCCCTTCTGGCCGGACGGGCGGCGCGAGAAGGCGGCCGTGCTGCAATGGCTGTTCTGGGAGCAGTACAGCCACGAACCCAACGTCGCCACGGCGCGCTTCTGGATCACCCACCGCTTCGAGATGACGCCGGAGCGCGTCCACGCCCTGGTGCTGAAGCGGGAGCAGGGCTACGCCGCCCTGCGCCAGATGGAGGCGCACCTGATGCGCCACGACTGGATGGTGGGCGACCGCTGCACCATCGCCGACGTGGCGCTCTACGCCTACACGCATGTGGCCGAGGAAGGCGGGTTCGAGCTGGACCGCTTCCCGGCCGTGCTGCGCTGGCTGGACCGCTTCGCGGCACAGCCCGGCCATATCCGCATCACCGACCCGACGGGCACGGACGTGCCCTTCGACCCTGACCTTCTTGCCTGACGGGGCCCGCCATGACCGACGACATCCGCAACGCCGGTGAGATCTTCGCGCGCGACTATGCGCGGAACCGAGCCCTGCTGGAGACGGAAGGGCAGATCGACACGGCCGAGCACGACGCCTGCGGCGTCGGCTTCATCGCCGCCCTGGACGGCGCCCCCCGCCGCGCCGTGGTGGAGCGCGCCATCGACGCGCTGCGCGCACTCTGGCACCGCGGCGCGGTGGATGCCGACGGCAAGACCGGCGACGGGGCCGGCATCCATGTCCAGGTGCCGCAGTCCTTCTTCCGCGAGCATGTCGGCCGCACCGGCCATCCCGAGCCGGCGGGCCTGATCGCGGTCGGGCAGGTGTTCCTGCCGCGCACCGACCTGGAGGCGCAGGAGCGCTGCCGCTCCATCGTCGAGACCGAGATCCTGAAGTGGGGCTACACCATCTATGGCTGGCGCCAGGTCCCCATCAACATCGGGGTGATCGGGGAGAAGGCGAACGCCTCCCGGCCGGAGATCGAGCAGATCATGATCGGCACGCCGAAGCCGGTCGCCGCCGGCAGCAAGGAGGCCGACCAGCTCGAACGCGACCTCTACATCATCCGCCGCCGCATCGAGAAGGCGGTGATCGCGGAGCAGGTGGTCGGCTTCTACATCTGCTCGCTGTCCGCCCGCTCGATCATCTACAAGGGCATGTTCCTGGCGGAACAGCTCACCGCCTTCTATCCGGACCTGCTGGACCCGCGCTTCGAGTCCAACTTCGCCATCTACCACCAGCGCTATTCGACCAACACCTTCCCGACCTGGTGGCTGGCGCAGCCCTTCCGCACCCTCGCCCACAACGGCGAGATCAACACGCTGAAGGGCAACGTCAACTGGATGAAGGCGCACGAGACGCGGATGGACAACGAGATCCTCGGCCCGCATGTCGAGGACGTGAAGCCCGTCATCCCGGCCGGCGGCTCCGACAGCGCCGCCCTCGATTCCGTGTTCGAGCTGCTGGTCAAGGCCGGCCGCTCCGCCCCCATGGCGAAGACCATGCTGGTGCCGGAGGCGTGGTCGCACACCGAGACCATGCCGAAGGAGCACCAGGACCTCTACAGCTACGTCAACGCGGTGATGGAGCCGTGGGACGGCCCCGCGGCGCTGGCCATCTATGACGGCCGCTGGGTCATGGGCGGCATGGACCGCAACGGCCTGCGCCCGATGCGCTACGTCGTCACCGGCGACGGGCTGCTGATCGCCGGCTCCGAAGCGGGCATGGTCAAGGTCAACGAGCCGACGGTGGTGGAGAAGGGCCGGCTGGGGCCGGGCCAGATGATCGCCGTCGATCTGGCCGAGGGCCGGCTCTACAAGGACCGGGAGATCAAGGACAAGCTGGCGGCGCAGCGTCCCTACGGCACCTGGGTGAAGAACATCACCGTGCTGGACGATCTGGTGAAGCAGGCCCCCGTGGAGCCCGCGGAGCTGAGCAAGGAGGAGCTGCGCCGGCGCCAGACCACCTACGGCGTCACCCTGGAGGATCTGGAGACGATCCTGCACCCGATGGTGGAGGACGCCAAGGAAGCCATCGGCTCCATGGGCGACGACGGCCCGCTGGCCGTGCTGTCGGAGAAGTACCGCGGCCTGCACCATTACTTCCGGCAGAATTTCAGCCAGGTGACGAACCCGCCGATCGACAGCCTGCGCGAGCGCCGGGTCATGACCCTGCGCACCCGGCTGGGCAATCTGGGCAACATCCTGGAGGAGGATGCGAGCCAGACCCGCCTGCTCCAGCTCGACAGCCCGGTGCTGACCACGGCCGAATTCCGCGCCATGCGCGGCTACATGGGCGACACCGCGGCGGAGGTGGACTGCACCTTCGACGCCAAGGGCGGCGAGACGGCCCTGCGCGACGCCCTGCGCCGCGTCCGCCAGGAGGCGGAGGATGCGGTGCGCGGCGGCGCCACCCATGTCATCCTGACCGACGAGCGCATGGGGCCGGCGCGCGCCGCCATCCCCATGATCCTGGCGACCGGCGCCGTCCACACCCACCTGATCCGGCAGCAGCTCCGCACCTTCACCTCGCTGAACGTGCGCTCGGGCGAGTGCCTGGACACCCATTACTTCGCCGTGCTGATCGGCGTCGGCGCCACCACGGTGAACGCCTATGTCGCGCAGGAGGGCATCGCCGACCGGCACCGCCGCGGCCTGTTCGGGGAGCTGACCCTGGAGCAGTGCCTGCAACGCTACAAGCAGGCGGTGAACGACGGCCTGCTGAAGATCATGTCCAAGATGGGCATCTCGGTCATCAGCAGCTACCGCGGCGGCCTGAACTTCGAGGCGGTCGGCCTGTCGCGCAGCCTGGTCGCGGACTTCTTCCCCGGCATGGTCAGCCGCATCAGCGGCATCGGCCTGATCGGCATCCAGGAGGAGGTGCTGGAACAGCACAAGGTCGCCTGGGACGAGGAGGTCGTGGCCCTGCCGGTCGGCGGCTTCTACAAGTTCCGCAAGGGGGGGGACCGCCACGCCTGGGAGGGCGGGCTGATCCACACCCTGCAGACCGCCGTCGCCACCGACAGCTATTCCACCTTCAAGAAGTACTCCGAAGGCATCCACAAGCGCCCGCCGCTGGCCCTGCGCGACCTGCTGGACTTCAAGCCGTCGCAGGGCGCCGTGCCGCTGGACGAGGTGGAGAGCATCACCAGCCTGCGCAAGCGGCTGGTCACGCCGGGCATGTCGCTGGGGGCGCTCAGCCCCGAGGCGCACGGCACCCTGAACGTCGCCATGAACCGGATCGGCGCCAAGTCCGATTCCGGCGAGGGCGGCGAGGACCCGGCGCGCTTCAAGCCCGACCGCAACGGCGACAACTGGAACAGCGCCATCAAGCAGGTCGCCTCGGGCCGCTTCGGCGTCACGGCCGAGTATCTGAACCAGTGCCGCGAGATCGAGATCAAGGTCGCGCAAGGGGCGAAGCCCGGCGAGGGCGGCCAGCTTCCCGGCTTCAAGGTGACGGAGCTGATCGCCCGGCTGCGCCATTCCACCCCGGGCGTCACCCTGATCAGCCCGCCGCCGCACCATGACATCTACTCCATCGAGGATCTGGCGCAGCTCATCTACGACCTGAAGCAGATCAACCCCGACGCCAAGGTCTGCGTGAAGCTGGTCGCCCGCTCGGGCATCGGCACCGTGGCCGCCGGCGTCGCCAAGGCCGGCGCCGACGTGATCCTGGTCTCCGGCCACAACGGCGGCACCGGCGCCTCGCCGCAGACCTCCATCAAGTTCGCCGGCGTGCCGTGGGAGATGGGCCTGTCGGAGGTGCAGCAGGTGCTGGTGCTGAACCGGCTGCGCCACCGCGTCGTGCTGCGCACCGACGGCGGGCTGAAGACCGGCCGCGACATCGTGATGGCCGCCATGCTGGGGGCGGAGGAGTTCGGCATCGGCACCGCCGCCCTGGTCGCCATGGGCTGCATCATGGTGCGCCAGTGCCACTCCAACACCTGCCCGGTCGGTGTCTGCGTGCAGGACGAGACGCTGCGGCAGAAGTTCACCGGCACGCCGGAGAAGGTCGTCAACCTGTTCAGCTTCATCGCCGAGGAGGTGCGCGAGATCCTGGCCTCGCTGGGCTTCCGCAGCCTGAACGAGGTGATCGGCCGGACCGACCTGCTGCATCAGGTCAGCCGCGGCGCCGCCCATCTGGACGATCTGGACCTCAACCCGCTGCTGGCCCAGGCGGACCCGGGCGAATACGCCCGCTACTGCACCCTGGTCGGCCGCAACGAGGTGCCGGACACGCTGGACGCCCAGATGATCAAGGACGCCCGCGCGCTGTTCGAGGACGGCGAGAAGACCCAGCTCCAGTACAATGTGCAGAACACGCACCGGGCGATCGGCACGCGGCTCAGCGCCATGATCACCCGCAAGTTCGGCATGACCGGACTGCAGCCGGGCCACGCCACGGTGCGGCTGCGCGGCTCGGCCGGGCAGTCGCTGGGCGCCTTCGCCGTGCAGGGGCTGAAGATCGAGGTGTTCGGCGACGCCAACGACTATGTCGGCAAGGGCCTGTCGGGCGGCACCATCGTCGTCCGGCCGCTGACCGCCAGCCCGCTGAAGTCGAACGAGAACACCATCATCGGCAACACGGTGCTGTACGGCGCCACGGCGGGCAAGCTGTTCGCCGCGGGGCAGGCGGGTGAGCGCTTCGCCGTCCGCAATTCCGGCGCCGTCGTGGTGGTGGAGGGCTGCGGCTCCAACGGCTGCGAGTACATGACCGGCGGCACCGCCGTGATCCTGGGCCGGGTCGGCGACAACTTCGCCGCCGGCATGACCGGGGGCATGGCCTTCGTCTATGACGAGGAGGGCGGCTTTCCGAAGTCGGTCAACGGCGACAGCGTGATCTACCAGCGCCTCCAGGTCTCCTACTACGAGTCCCTGCTGAAGGAACTGATCGAGGAGCATGTGGCCGAGACGGGCAGCCGCTGGGCCAGCCGCCTGCTGAACGACTGGGAGCTGGTGCGCGGCCGCTTCTGGCAGGTGGTGCCGAAGGAGATGCTGAACCGGCTCAAGGTCCCCGTCGTCCCGCCCCAGGCGCTGAGCGCCGAATAGGCGGCGGGCCGTCCCGCGCGCGGATCATCCCGACGGAGCCCGCCCCGGGTTCCGTCGGGCGGCGCTCCCTTCAAGGCCCGTCACTGCATGGCGTTGTGGAAGCAGAACAGCGCCAGCAGCAACTCGTCCAGGCCGTCGGTGCGGGCGCGGTCCCGCACCGTGCCGAAGTAGTTGCCGAAGGCGCTGCCGTAGATGCAGCAGTCGCGGAAGTAGCCGGCCAGCATCGCCAGATCCTCCGGCCTGTCGGACAGGCCGGGGTCGGTGACGACCGCCGTCAGGGCGTTCAGGGCCGTGACCGCCTTCTCCCCGCCGGGGATCACGGGATAGGGCGTGTAGGTGGTCTTCACGGACAGGTACGGCGTCGCCAGCATCTGGACCAGATTGGCGGTGTTGGCGCCTTCCAGGATCACCGGGAAACGGCTGATCTGGACAAGGATCTGGAAGACGGGCTGCGGCAGGGCCGGGGGCGTGTGGAAGACCACGAGCGAGGCACCGGGCCCCGTCTCCAGGATCTCCGTGAGGATGGCCAGGGCCTGGGGGTCCGTGAGGGCGACGGGCCGGCCGCCGCACTGCTGGACCACCGGCGCCACATCCATCTTGGAGATGACCAGCGGCACCGCCGGCGCCGGAAGCTCGGCCCCCTTCGCGACCGCCGCCAGCCCGGCCAGGATGTTCGTCAGGGCGACGGCCGGGTCCGGCGCCTGATGGATGCCGTAGACCGTCATGGGGCAGATCGCCCCCTTCCCTTTCCCCTTCAGTGCTGCCGCCACGAAGGCGTCCAGGAACGCCGCCACGCCCTTGTCGGCCAGCCCGTCCAGGATGGCGCCATAGTCCTGCGGCTCGATGGGGTCGATCAGATAGGCCGTGTCCAGCGGCAGCGGCAGCGGCCAGGGGGGCCGCCCGTCGGCGCAGAGGCAGCGCAGGTGCGGATACCAGCAGTAGGGCTGCAACAGCATCAGGGCGGGGGTCCGCAGAATCTCCCGGCGGTAGGCGTCCGTCTCCGGGAAGGACCGTTCCGACGCCGCGATCAGGCCCAGGCAGGGCGTCGCGCCGGGATCGGTATCGAACGCCGGCTTGGCCACGAAGCTCGTGTTCTTCCCGTACAGGGGATTGGTGGCGTAGCCGGGATCGAGCAGGGCCACCTTGTCCCGCACGCTGATCTCCGCCACGCTCTCGATCCGGACGGTGAAGCAGACCCGGGCCGGGTCCATGGGCGGGTTCTCCAGCGGGCGGTTCCAGCCATACTTCTGTCCGGCCGGGGTCGTGCCCACGAAACTGGAACAGGCGGGCAGGTTGGTGAAGATCGCCTGGAGGAACGGCTTGTCGTAATGCTCCTCCCCGTTCGTGTTGTCGGTGAAGACGACCTCCACCTGCAGCGGGTCGGTGCCGGTCTTCGTCTGCACCCGGGTCGGCACCAGCCCCGCCGCCGTGGCGCAGGCATTGGCGACCGCGGTGCAGCAGCCCGCATCGTCGTTGCCCCGCGGCGTGGCAAGGATCGCCAGCCCGGTCAGCTCGAAATGGTCCAGGGTCGGGTCCGGGTCGAGCAGGACCTCGATCGGCCCGGCATAGCCCAGCCGGCGCAGGTTCCGCAGCAGCAGGAGGGCGGCGGCCTGGTTGCCCAGGTTGGGGCCGACATCGACGCCGACCCGGATCAGCTTCTGCGTCGTCAGCACGCCGGTCGCCACGGTGGCGGCGTCGCCCGGCAGCGTCGGCACCAGGGGCGCAAGGCCGACGGTCAGGGCGATGCTCTTCTCCAGCGGGGCCGCCACCGCACTGGACGTGTACGGCCCCGGCACGAATCTCTCGCCCGTGACGTAGTAGCCCGGCAGATCGAAGGAGAGCTTGAACTGCACCGCCGCGAAGCTGCCGCGGCCCAGCACGGCCGTTCCCTCCTTGTCCGTGGTGACACTCGCCAGCGCAAGTTTCACCGAGACCCCGCTTGGGGTCAGGGTCAGCACGACACCGGGCAGGGGCGCGCCGCTGAACTCGTCCACCAGCCGGATGCGGATCTCGGCCGCCTCCCCGGCGTTCATCACCACGACCGTGACCGGCACCCGTCCCTCCGTCCCCGCCGGGGGCGGCACACCCCCCAGGGAAGACGCGCGCCCGGCCCGGCTGTGACGGGTCAGGCGTGAAGGATCAGGTGTGACGGATCAGGTGTGGCAGGTCCCCGCACACGCTTGACGCTCACGCGGAAGGGGGAGCGACAGGCGTCAAGGGCCGGGCATGATCGGGCTGGCTGGGGCGCCAGGATTCGAACCTGGGAATGGCGGTACCAAAAACCGCTGCCTTACCGCTTGGCGACGCCCCATCCGCGGCGGGAGGCGGGGGTTATACCCGGACTCGCCCGTCCGCGCAACGGCCCGTGCATGTCACGGAAATCCGCCGTTTCCGGGGCATCGGCAGAGTGGCCGCCGGAAGCATTCATGCTAGGGTGCGGTCGTCCTGCCCCCCGCAATCGTGGAGTACGCCGGCAATGCGCCGGAGTCTGGCCGTTCTGATCTGCACCCTGCTGGCCGCCACCCCCGCCCTGCCCGCCCGGGCGGAGACAGTGGCGAAACCGTCCGGTCCCGCCAAGCCCGTCCCGCCGGCCAGACCGGCCGCGGCGAAGCCGCAGAAGCCCCAGGCCGCGAAGCCGGCCCCGGCGAAGCCGCAGAAGCCCCAGGCCGCGAAAGCGTCGAACAGGACCGCGGCCGCCAAGGCGGCCGGAAAACCGGCGGCGAAGACCCTGGCGAAGAAGCGCACCGCCCGGGCCGCACCGGCGGCGGCGGCGACCGCCGCGGCCCTGGCCGCCGCGGGGGCCCGGCCGCTCCCTGCCAATGCCGACCCTGCCCTGCTGACCCTGGAGGCGCGCGCCAGCGCCGGAGAGTCGGCGGCGCAGCTCGAACTGGCGGACCGGCTCTCCTCCGGCTCGCTGGAGGGCGAGGCGGACCTGCCGCGCGCGCTCTACTGGTACGAGAAGGCCGCCGCGGCCGGAGAGGCGGACGCCTGCTGGTCGCTGGCGGCGCTGAACCGCGGCGGGCTGGGCCTGCCGGTGGACATGGACGGGGCGCTGGACTGGTACGTGAAGGCGGCCGAGCTGGGCCATGCCGAGGCGATGTACGATCTGGGCCTGCTGTTCGCCGAAGGGGCCGCGGTGGACCGCGACCCGGCACTGGCGGCGCAGTGGTTCGAGCTGGCGGCCGACGCCGGCGTGGAGCGGGCGCGGTTCATGCTCGGCATCCTGTACGAACAGGGGGTGGACGGCGCCCCCGACCTGGAGACGGCCGCCGCCTGGTACGCCCAGGCCGCCGCCGAGGGCGACAGCACCGCGATGGCCGCGCTGAAGCGGCTGGCCGACGGCGGCCGCAATGTCGAGGTCGCGGCGGCCCTGCCGGCGCTGTCCCCCGCCGCGGCCGGAACCGGGGATGAGGGCGACAGCGGCCCGCGGCCCCTGGACCGCGCCGGGGTGGCGGAGGTGCAGCGCCGGCTCAAGGCCCTGGGCTATCCGATGGGCCGGGCGGACGGGCTGACCGGACCGCGCACCGAAGCGGCCATCCGGGCCTTCCAGAAGGACCGCCGGCTGACGGTGGACGGCCGCGCCACGGCGGCCCTGCTGGAGCAGATCCGGGCCGCGGACGGTACCCGCTCCTGACGGTTCAGAACAACGGGTCCCGCAGGGTGTCCTGCGGGTCGGACGGTGCAACGGCGGGTCCGGACGGCGCCGCCTCCGGCGCGGGCCGGCCGGCGCGGTCGGGCGACAGCCACCACGACGCCTCCGCCAGCTTGCCCTCATAGAGTTCCAGCACCGGCTTCTGCAGGCGGTCCACCAGGTACATGTCGTGGGTGGCGACGACGACCGTGGTGCCCAGCTTGTTCATCTCGATGAACAGCCGCATGATCTTGTGCGACATCTCGCGGTCGATGTTGCCGGTCGGCTCGTCCGCGACGATGAGCTGGGGGCTGGTGACGACGGCGCGCGCGATGGCGACAAGCTGCTTCTGGCCGCCCGACAGCACCGGCGGCAGCAGGTGCATGCGGTCGCCCAGCCCGACCCAGGCCAGCAGGTCCGTCACCGCCTCCTGGATGCGGCGGTCGCCGGTGCCGGCGATGCGCAGCGGCAGCGCCACGTTGTCGAACACGGTCATGTGGTCGAGCAGGCGGAAGTCCTGGAAAACCACCCCGATGCGCCGGCGCAGCTCCGGCAGGGTGCCGCGCGGCAGCGTGGAAAGCTGCTGCCCGAACAGGCTGACCAGCCCGCGCGACGGCCGCTCGGACAGGGTCAGCAGCTTCAGAAGGCTGGACTTGCCGGCCCCGGTGGGGCCGGTCAGGAAATGGAAGGAGCCCGCCGCCAGCTCGAAGCTGATGTCGCGCAGCACCTCGGGCCCCGTCCCGTAGCGCAGGCCCACATTCTCGAACCGGACCAAGGTTCCACATCCCCCCGGAAGCGCGCCATCCCCGCCCCGGACCTGCCGGCGGACAGGTCAGGGAGCGGGAACGGCGGAACAGGTGCGGCGGGCGGGGTGTTCCGCGCCCGGCCGGTCAGTTGCTGCCGAGGCCCAGGGGCTCCGGCTGGGGGTTTGCCGGCATGCCGGCCGGCGGCGTGCCGAACTGGGCGCCGAGCTGGGCGCCGGGCATCAGGCCGGCACGCTCGAACGCGGCCAGGGTCTCCGCCGCCCAGGCCTTGAGGTCGGTCAGGCCGCCATGGCCGGTCCAGACATCGATGCCGTAGCGCTTCTCCAGATCGACCTCGTTCAGCTTCAGTGCGTCGCGGACGGAGATGAACTCCTTCTCCAGCAGGCCCCAGATGTCCGACTCGCAGCGCTTCATCTGGATCAGGCCGACGCCCATGCCCTGGAACGCCTTGAGACGCTTGAAGGCGGGATCGTTCTCGTAGCGGCTGAAACCGCCGGCGACCTCGTTCAGCACGACGAAGCGGCGCGCGAACGGCAGCCACTCGTTCTTGTCGAAGCTGTACTGCAACAGCGCGCGGGCATCCTCGATCGCCTGCGACTCCGCCTTGGTGGCGACGATCAGGTCGAGCGGGGCGGTGTTGCGGCGGCGCAGCAGGGCGCCGGCATTGCGCGCCTCGGCCCAGGCGAACAGCTCGGCCGCCACGTTGGCGCCGACATCAATGACGAAACCGCCGTCGAGCAGGGTACGGCCGAACTCGTCCCAGTACTTGATGGCGAGGTTCGGGTCGGTCGAGCTTTTGACCTTCGTGAGGTCCTCGCCGATGCCCAGTTCCTTCACATTGGGGAACAGCCGGCCGAACTTGGAGCGCTGGTTGAGGGTGTCGCTGTCGGCGGCGGCCAGCTTCACCGGCACGCCCTTGATCTCGTGCTGCAACGCCAGCATCTGGGCCACCAGGGTCTTGCCCTGTCCACCCGTCTTCGCCATCGAAATGAATGTGCGGGTCATTCCTTGTGTCTCCTGCTCGCGTGCGGGCGGCTGTCCGTCGTTCGTCCGCCGCGGGACCGTCGCCCCCTTCGACGGTGCGCGCGCCGATTTTCGGCGTACCCCGGTCGGCATAGGTCCCCCTCTGGTCGGCGGCGAATCGTTACTCGGATTTCTGCCCTGCATCAACGCCGCTGGTCGCCACAGGCAACAGCCGACCGGCAAATTTCACACCACCGCCGCATCACCGCAGCCATCGGGTCCCTGGTGGTACCCGATCCGGACTTGCGTCCGGCAGAGTTTAGATATATCTATTCATCGTCATATCGAATTCTGAAGCGACGAGGATCCCATGAGGGAGATGATGATGATGAAGGCTTTTGCGATGGGCGGCCGGGCGGGTCGCTGCGGCCTGCCCGGCCGCCGTTTCGCCCACGGCTTCGGCGATGGCGACGGACCCCGCGGGGGCGGGCATCGGGGGGGCGGGCGCCCTGGCGGCGGACATGGCGAGGGCGGACCCGGTGACGGTCCCTGGGGCGGGTCCTGGGGCGGGCACCGTGGCGGCCGGCATGGCGGCGGCCGGCGCGGCCGGCTGCTGGACCAGGGCGACCCGCGCCTGCTGGCGCTGCACCTGCTGTCGGAGAAGCCGCGCCACGGCTATGAGCTGATCCGCGCCATGTCGGACCTGCTGGGCGGCGCCTACAGCCCCAGCCCCGGCATGATGTACCCGACCCTGAGCCTGCTGGAGGATCTGGGCTATGTCGCCCGTGACGAGAGCGAGGGCGGCCGCAAGCCCTACACCCTGACCCCGGCCGGCGCGCTGTTCCTGGAGGAGAACCGCCCGCTGGTGGAAACGGCGCTGCAGCGTGCCCGCAGCGTCCGCGACCGCCACCGCGGCATCCCGGAGGTGGAGGCGGCCATGGACGGGCTGAAGCGCGCCCTGGCCGGCCGCCTGTCCCGCCCGTCGCTGACGGCGCAGGAGATCGCCGCCGCCGCCGCCGCCCTGAACGCCGCCGCCGCGGCGATCGAGGCCCTGCCGACGACCGCCCCGGAGGACACCGCCATGGTCCGCGCCACGGCCACCATCGCGACGGCCAATGCCGCGCGCTACCTGACCCAGCTCTGCAAGCACTGGAGCCACCGCTTCGACGTCCGCTTCGACGAGACGACCGGCGACATCCCCTTCGGCGACGGCAACAGCTGCGCGCTGACCGCCACGCCCGAAGGGCTGGGGATCACGGTCACGGCCCAGGATGCGGCCACGCTGGAACGGCTCCAGGAGGTGGTGATCGACCATCTCCGGCGCTTCGCCTTCCGCGAGGAGCTGGGCACGCCGGACTGGCGCGCCGTGGACTGACCGGGCGGGCCACGGCATAAGGGCGGGACCATGCCGCCCGCCCCGCCCCTTCCCCCGGCCCCGGCGCCCCCCGCCCTTTCGGTGGTGATCCCGGCGCTGGACGCCGCCGCCGCCCTGCCGGCCACGCTGGACGCCCTGTCCGGCTGGCCGGGGGCGGAGATCGTCGTCGTGGACGGCGGTTCGGCGGACGGCACGGCGGCGCTGGCCGCCGCCCGCGGGTGCCGGGTCCTGACGGCAGCGCGGGGACGCGGCATCCAGCTTGCGGCCGGGGCGCGGGCGGCGACAGGCGACTGGCTGCTGTTCCTGCACGCCGACACGGTGCCCGCCCCCGGCTGGACCGATGCCGTCATGGCCTTCCTGGCCCGGCCGGACGCCGGCGCCCGCGCCGGCTGGTTCCGCTTCGTCCTGGACGCGGCGGAGCCCCAGGCCCGCCGGCTGGAGCGGCTGGTGGCGTGGCGCTGCCGGGTGCTGGCCCTGCCCTACGGCGACCAGGGGCTGCTGCTGTCCCGCCGCCTGTACGGGACGGTCGGCGGCTACCGGCCGCTGCCGCTGATGGAGGATGTGGATCTGGTACGCCGGCTGGGCCGGCGGCGGCTGGTGCCGCTGGGGGCGGCGGCCGTCACCTCGGCCGCGCGCTGGCGGCGCGACGGCTGGTGGCGCCGCTCCGCCCGCAATCTGGGCTGCCTCGCCCTCTGGCACCTGGGCGTGCCGCCCCGGCTGATCGCGCGGGTGTACGGATGAGGCCGCGGGTCGTCGTGCTGGCGAAGGCGCCGCGCCTGGGCCGGGTGAAACGCCGGCTGGCCCGCGGCGTCGGGGAGGCGGAGGCGCTGCGGATCTACCGCGCCTGTCTGGCCGCGACGCTGCGCCGGCTGGGCCGCGACCCGCGCTGGGACTGCGTGCTGGCGGTGGCGCCCGACCGGGCGCTGACCGGCTGGCCGCGGCCCTGCCAGACGCGGCCCTGGCAGACACGGCCGCAGGGGCACGGCGACCTGGGCGAGCGCATGCTGCGCGGGCTCGCGGGCGGTCCCGGCGGACGCAGGCGGGGGCCGGCGGTGCTGGTGGGCGGCGACATCCCGGAGATCACGGCGGCGGCCGTGGCCGGGGCGCTGGCCCGGCTGCGGCGGGCGGACGCCGTGTTCGGCCCGTCCGAGGACGGCGGCTACTGGCTGATCGGCTTCCGCCGCCCGCCGCGGCGCACCGACCTGCTGGCCGGGGTGCGCTGGTCGAGCCCGCAGGCCCTGGCCGACAGCCGGGAACGGCTGGCACGGGCGGGCCTGACCACGGAACTGGCCGATCCCCTGGCCGACCTGGACGACCGGGAGTCCCTGCGCCGCTGGCGGCGGACGGCGCGGTCGAGACCCTAGCCCGGATGCTCCTGCAACCGGGGCATCAGCTCCACCAGGTTGCAGGGGCGGTGGCGGCTGTCGAGCTGCCATTTCAGGATCAGGTCCCAGCCGTCGCGGCAGGCGCCGGGGCTGCCCGGCAGGGCGAACAGATAGGTGCCGCCGGCGACCCCGCCGACGGCCCGGCTCTGCATCGTGCTGGTGCCGATCTGGTCGTAGCTGAGCTGGCGGAACAGCTCCCCGAAGCCGTCGATGCGCTTCTCGAACAGGCTCTCGAACGCCTCCGGCGTCACGTCGCGGCCGGTCAGCCCGGTGCCGCCGGTGGAGATCACGACATCCACCGCCGGGTCGGCGATCCAGCCGCGCAGCACGTCCACGATCGCCCGCACGTCATCCTTCACCAGCGCACGGCCGGCCAGCCGGTGGCCGGCCCCGGTCAGCCGCTCCACCAGCGTGTCGCCGGAGCGGTCGTCGGCGAGGTCGCGGCTGTCGGAGACGGTCAGCACGGCGATGTTGACCGGCAGGAAGGGACGGCTTTCGTCGATGCGGGCCATGGGCGCGGCTCCCGGGGCTGGGGGATCGGACGGCAGGGGTGGCACGGATCAGCGGCCGGCGTCCAGCGCCTCCAGCCGCTCCTGCAACGCCAGCAGATCCTTCCACGCCTCCCGCTTGGCGGCCGGATTGCGCAGCAGATAGGCGGGATGCAGCATCGGCAGGGCCGGCAGCGGCCGGGACAGGCCGGGGCTGGCGTAGTCGAACCAGCGCCCGCGCAGGCGGGTGATGCCCTCCGTCCGCTGCAGCAGGGACTTGGCGCTGATGCCGCCGAGGAAGACCAGCACCGCCGGGTTCACCAGGTCGATATGGCGCTGCACGAAGGGCAGGCAGGCCGCGATCTCCCCGTCCGTCGGGCTGCGGTTTCCAGGGGGCCGCCAGTTTACCACGTTCGTGATGTAGACGGCCCGGTCGGGCGTGTCCGCCCTGCGGTCGAGCCCGATGGCGGCCAGCATCCGGTCCAGCAGCAGGCCGGCCGGCCCGACGAAGGGCCGGCCCTGCCGGTCCTCCTGCTCGCCCGGCGCCTCCCCCACCAGCATCACCCGCGCCGCCGGATCGCCGTCGGCGAAGACAAGACTGGTGGCGGTGTGGCGGAGCGCGCAGCCCTCGAACGCGGCGAGCGCCGCCTTCAGCTCCGGCAGGGTGGCGGCCGCGGCGGCCGCGGCACGGGCGGTCTGGGAGGATTCCGCCGCTCCCAGCGGCGGCGGCGACGCGGACACGGCCCCGGCGGTGGCCGGACCGGAAGCGGCGGGGCGGGCGGCCCCGGGCCGGGCCGGGCCGGGAGCGCGGGGCGGCACGGCAGCGGACGGACGGTCCGTCTCCGGCCCGACGGCACGCCCGCGGGCGGCGATCGCCGTCCAGTCCGTCGGCCGGTCGTTCACCGCCTCGTCGGCCCCGATCTCCGCCAGAAAGCGGAGGGCCGCGACACTCTGCCCCAGTTCAATCATGGTTTGACCCTGCCATCGCTCCTATGCTTCTACATCAGCCGTTCACCATACCGAATCATTTCCCGCCGGAGGCCAGGGTAACAGGGCCAGGGCAACGATAAATCCACGCTGGGGAGCGAAATGGAACGAGAATCGATGCAGTACGACGTCGTGATCGTGGGCGCCGGCGCAGCCGGTCTGTCCGCCGCGATCCGGCTCAAACAGCTCGCCGCGGAACAGGGACACGATGTCAGCGTCTGCGTCCTGGAGAAGGGCTCCGAAGTCGGAGCCCATATCGTATCCGGGGCTGTCCTGGACCCGCGGGCTCTCACGGAACTGATCCCCGACTGGAAGGAGAAGGGGGCTCCCCTCCACACCCCCGTCACGGACGACCGCTTCTACATCCTGAAGGAGGAGGGCGGCTTCCGCATCCCGAACTTCATGTTGCCGCCGCTGATGCACAATGACGGCAACTACATCATCAGCCTGGGCTCGCTCTGCCGCTGGCTGGCACAGCAGGCCGAAGCCCTGGGCGTGGAGATCTATCCCGGCTTCGCCGCGGCCGAGGTGGTGTACAACGAGGACGGCTCGGTCAAGGGCGTCGCCACGGGCGACATGGGCATCGGCAAGGACGGGGAGCCGACCGACCGCTACACCCCCGGCATGGAGCTGCACGGCACCTATACCTTCTTCGCCGAGGGGGTGCGCGGGAACCTGTCAAAGCAGTTGATGGAGCGCTTCGACCTGCGCCGCGACTGCGATGTGCAGAAGTACGGCATCGGCATCAAGGAACTCTGGCAGGTCGATCCCGCCAAGCACAGGCCGGGCCGGGTCTCCCACACCCAGGGCTGGCCCCTGGACAAGAAGACCACCGGCGGGTCCTTCATGTACCACCTGGAGGACAATCTGGTCGCCATCGGCTTCGTGGTGAACCTGGACTACTGGAACCCCCACCTGTCGCCCTTCGAGGAATTCCAGCGCTTCAAGCAGCACGCGTCGATCCGGGCCATCCTGGAGGGTGGCAAGCGGCTGTCCTACGGTGCCCGCGCCATCAACGAGGGCGGCCTCCAGTCGGTGCCGAAGCTGGCCTTCCCCGGCGGTGCGCTGATCGGCTGCTCCGCCGGCTTCGTGAACGTGCCCCGCATCAAGGGCACCCACAACGCCATGGAGACGGGCATGCTGGCCGCCGACGCGGCCTTCGCCCGGCTGAAGGCGGGTGTCGGCCCGGGCGACACGCTGGACGTCTACGAGAAGTCCTTCAAGGACAGCTGGGCCTACGAGGATCTGTACAAGGTCCGCAACGTGAAGCCGGGCCTGCGCTGGGGCATGACCCTGGGCACCCTGCACGCCGGCTTCCAGATGTGGCTGCACGAGCTGAAGCTGAACTGGCTGCTGCCCTACACGCTGCACCACAGGAAGGCCGACCATGAGAGCCTGGTGCCGGCCGACCAGGCGCCGAAGATCAAGTATCCGAAGCCGGACGGCGTCGTCAGCTTCGACCGCCTCTCCTCGGTCTACCTCTCCAACACGAACCATGAGGAAGACCAGCCGGCGCACCTGAAGCTGAAGGATCCCTCGATCCCGATCAGCTACAACCTGCCCACCTACGACGAGCCGGCGCAGCGCTACTGCCCGGCCGGGGTCTACGAGGTGGTGCGCAACGACGACGGCAGCAATCCGCGCTTCGTCATCAACTTCCAGAACTGCGTCCACTGCAAGACCTGCGATATCAAGGACCCGCAGCAGAACATCGTCTGGACCGTGCCGGAGGGCGGCGGGGGTCCGAACTATCCGAACATGTGATCCGGCCCCGCACGGGCCCGGCAGCGGAATCACAAGATACTGACAGGATGCGGACCGCCGACGGCGGTCGTGACGGGACAGGCCCGCCGGACGGCATCCGGCGGGCGTCCGGTCCGGGAAAGGTCACAGCCGCCGTCCCGGAACATGCCCTTTCCGGGTGCGCAACCTTGTTGATCCCTTAAGTCCTTTCTGGATACGCTCCTTTCGCGCAGCGGATTTGGAGAAAGCCCCGCCGCGCCCCCGTCGACGGGGCCATGCGAACGGACGGCAGACGGATGGAACGGGCAGGGATGGGACAGGCCGGTATCACGCGCTCCGGTCGGCACGGGATCCGGGGCGGCAGCAGGTCCGCGGCGGTGCTGGCCCTGCTGGCAGCGCTGGCCCTGCCGGTGCTGGCCGGAGGGACGCGGGCCGAACCGGACAAGGCCACCTCCGGCGCCGATGCGGCGGCCGACCGGCTGTCCGGTGAGGCGATGGCCAGCTATCTGTCCGGCCGCGTCGCGCAGAACGCCGGCGACGGCAAGGCCGCGGCCCGGCTGCTGAGCGAGGCGCTGGCCCATGACCCCGACAACCCGGAGCTGCGCCGGCGCGCCTTCCTGGTGAACCTGTCCGAAGGCAACATGACCGGGGCGTTGCCCCTGGCCCGCCGCGCCGTGGAGGACGGCCGTGGTACCTTCGCCGCCCACGCCCTGCTGGTGGCCGACGACATCGCCGCCGGCCGGACCAAGGAGGCGCGGGCGCGGCTGGCGGCGCTGCCGGCCGACGGGCCGGGCCGCCTCGTCGCCCCCCTGGCGACCGCCTGGACGGAGGTCGCCGCCGGCAATCCCGACGCGGCCCTGGCCGCGCTGGAGACGCTGGACAAGCTGGGCGGGGCGCCGGGCTTCACCGCGCTGCGCCATTTCCAGACGGCGCTGATCGAGGATCTGCGCGGCAACGCCGATGCCGCGGCCGCGGCCTATGTGCAGGCCCTGGCGGACGGAATGCCGCTGCGGCCGGTGCTGCTGGCCGGCAACTTCTACGAACGTCAGGGCCGGCCGGACCAGGCCCGCGCCCTCTATGCCGCCTTCCTGGCGGAGAATCCGGAGTCCCCCGCCCTGGAGCAGACCCTGGCCCGGCTGGAGGCCGGCGGCACGCCCCCGCGCCTTGTCGCCGACGCCCGCGACGGGCTGGCGGAGGCGTTGTTCGACATGGCGGCGGGCCTGCACCGGGAGGGCGCGGCGGACGCGGCGCTGATCTTCGCCCGCATCGCCCTGCACCTGAAGCCGCAGCAGCCGCTCGCCCGGATGATGGTGGGCGACATCCTGATGGCCCGCGAGCGGCCGCAGGACGCGCTGGAGGAATACCGGGCCGTGACCGGCGATCCGGCCGTGGGCTGGGCGGCACGCCTGCGCGAAGCGGACGCGCTGCACCGGGCCGGGCACGCCGACGAGGCCGTGCCGATGCTGGAGGCGATGGCCGCCGAGCGGCCGGGGCGGACCGATGCCCTGCTGGAGCTGGGCGACATCCACCGCATCGCCGGCCGGTACGCGGCGGCGGTGGCCGCTTACGACCGCGCTGCCGCCCGCCTGCCCGCGGGGGAGCCCGGCCGACGCGACTGGGTGCTGTACTTCGCCCGCGGCATGTCGCTGGAAGGGGAAGGCCGCTGGCCGGAGGCGGAAGCCGATCTGCGCCGCGCCCTGGCGCTGAACCCCGACCACCCGTCAATCCTGAACTTCCTGGGCTATGGCTGGGCCGACCGCGGCATCCACCTGGAGGAGGCGCGGGCGCTGCTGGAGAAGGCCGTCGCCCTGCACCCCGACAACGGCCACATCATGGACAGCCTGGGCTGGGCGCTGTTCCGGCAGGGCGAAATCCCCCGTGCCGTGGAGACACTGGAGCGCGCCGCCGAACTGCAACCGTTCGAGCCCGAGATCAACGACCATCTGGGCGACGCCTACTGGGTCGCCGGCCGCCGTACCGAGGCGCGGTTCCAGTGGCGCCGGGCGGCGCAGCAGGCCGAGGACGACACGCTGCGCCACACGGCGGAGGCGAAGCTGAAGGACGGCCTGCCCCTGCCCCGGACGGCCGGCACCGCCCCGGCGACGCCCTGACGCCGGGCGCTTCCGGCCGGGGGACAGGTGCGCCTGATGCAGGGCGCCGCAGCCCGGCCCGCCCGGTGCCGCCGGGCTTGATTCCGGCGGCCGCCTCGGGGACTGTGGCGGCCGTTCCGACCCCAGCCCCCTGTGCCCCTCCGATGACCGTGCCCCTGCCCGTCCGTGCCGCCGCCCCCGCCAAGCTGAACCTCTATCTGCATGTGCTGGGCAGGCGGCCCGACGGCTACCACCTGCTGGACAGTCTGGTCGTCTTCGCCGGGCTGTGCGACGTGGTGGAGGTGGCGCCGGCGGAGACGTTCCGGCTCTGCATCGACGGCCCCTTCGCGGCCCCCCTGCGGGCGGAGGACCCGGAACGCAATCTGGTCACCCGCGCCTGCCGCCGGCTGGCCGAGGCCGTGGGCCGCGCCCCGGACGTGGCGGTGACGCTGCACAAGCGGCTGCCCGTGGCCGGCGGCATCGGCGGCGGCTCCAGCGACGCGGCGGCGGCCCTGCGGGCGCTGGCCGCCCTCTGGGGGCTGGACCCGGACGATCCCCGTCCGGCGGCCGTGGCCCCCGGCCTGGGCGCCGACGTGCCGGTCTGCCTGCACGGGCGCAGCGCCTATTTCGGCGGCATCGGCGACGTGATCGACCCCGCCCCCGCCCTGCCCCCGGTCTGGCTGGTGCTGGTCAATCCCGGCATCGGCCTGGGCACGAAGGAGGTGTTCGGCGCGCGCCGGGACGGGTTCAGCACCGCCGGCCGGCTGGAACGGGCGCCGGCCGATCTTTCCGACTTCGTAACGATGCTGGAAGAGCGGGGGAACGACCTGATGGCCCCGGCCATCGCCCTGGCCCCGGTGGTGGCGGAGGTGCTGGACGCCCTGCGCGGCACGGCCGGCTGCCGGCTCGCCCGCATGTCCGGCAGCGGCGCCACCTGCTTCGGTCTTTTCGGAAGCGAAACGGATGCGCGGGCGGCCGCGGCGGGGCTGCGCGCGGCCCGGCCGGGCTGGTGGGCGGAAGCCGCCCCGCTGCTGCCCCAGGTGCCGGCGGTGGAGATCGCGGGCTGACCCGTCCCCGGCCGGGGAACGGCCGGCAATGTTCTTGATATGTTCCGTCCGGCATGGCACCCTGCCGGGATGGTGGACGAACTGCCCGATCGCGCGGTCAAGGGCCGTGGCAGCCTGTCGAACCGCTCCGGCCGGTTCGAGCCGACCCGGCGCGTCGCCATCGACGACGGCTGGTCGCGGCCCGCCCGGACGCAGCCTGACCGGACGGGACCCGGCTCTAGCCCGTCTGAGGCGACAGACGACGACGCCCTGCCGCCGCTGCGGACGGTGCTGCACGACGATACCAGCCGCAGCGTCATCGCCCGCAACGACAGCCCGGACATCCCCCACGACCGCTCGCTGAACCCCTACCGCGGCTGCGAGCATGGCTGCATCTACTGCTATGCCCGGCCGTCGCACGCCTATCTGGGCCTGTCGCCGGGACTGGATTTCGAGACGACGCTGTTCCGCAAGCCGCGCGCGGCGGAGCTGCTGGCGCGGGAGCTGCGGGCCCGGGGCTATGTGCCGAAGCCGCTGACCCTGGGCTCCAACACCGACCCCTACCAGCCGGTCGAGCGGCAGGAGCGCATCACCCGCGGCGTGCTGGAGGTGCTGCGCGACTTCCGCCACCCGGTCGGCATCATCACCAAGTCGGCGCTGGTGACCCGCGACCTGGACATCCTCGCACCGATGGCGGCGGAGGGGCTGGTCTCCGTCGCCGTCTCCGTCACCACGCTGGACCGCGACCTTGCCCGCCGGATGGAGCCCCGCGCCGCCACCCCGGCCCGCCGGCTGGAGACGGTGCGGGAACTGGCGGCGGCCGGCATTCCCGTGGCCGTGCTGGCCAGCCCGATGATCCCCGGCCTGACCGACCATGAGCTGGAGGCGATCCTGGAGGAAGCGGCCGCAGCCGGGGCGAAGCGGGCCAGCTACATCCTGCTGCGGCTGCCGCTGGAGATCGCCGCCCTGTTCCAGGAATGGCTGCACGAGCACGCACCCGACCGGGCGGCGCGGGTGCTGAGCCTGCTGCGCCAGTGCCGCGACGGCGGGCTGTACCAGGCCGCCTTCGGCACCCGGATGCGCGGCACCGGCCCCTATGCGGAGCTGCTGCGCCGCCGCTTCCATCTGGCCTGCGTGCGGCTGGGCCTGAACGAACGGCGGCTGGAGCTGGACTGCACCCGCTTCCGCCCGCCGCCCGCACCGGGGGACCAGCTCGGCCTGTTCTGAGCCGGTCCCCGCCCGCACCCCGTCACGGCGTGGGTGCTTTCCCCGTCACTGCGTGACGAGCCTTTCCCGTCACTGCGTGACAGCCTTTTCCGTCACTGCGTGACGAGGCCCCCCGACTTCGGCGCGGGGATCACGTTCAGCCAGATGCCGTACATCGGGTTCGGCAGGGTGATCCAGCGGCTGCGCCAGAGGTCGGCATGCCGGTCGGCCAGGGCGTTCAGGTCGGCCGGGGTGGAGCCGCGCCGGACCGAGACGAAGTCCGTGAGCTGGTCGCCGAACATCATGACGATGCGGTAGCGGTCCGCCACCAGGGCGCGGCGGGTGGTCTTGTCCTTGGGGAAGGTGGCGGCACCGACGACCGGCTGGAAGTCCGCCGGCACGGCATCCCCGGCCAGCCAGAGGTCGTCGGGCTGCACGTCGCCGAAGCCCTTCTCCCGCAGGTTGGCCAGCGTATCGGTCTTCTGCGGGCAGGCATCGGCCTCCCCGGCGCGCGGGCCGCCGCATTCGCGGTTGGTGATGAAGATCGGCCGGACGCCGTTGCGGCGCAGCAGCTCCACGAACTCGACCGCGCCGGGCAGCGCGGTGGCGGCACGGGCGGCAACCCAGGCATCCCAGGAGGCGGTGTTGAAGGACTCGTTCTTCAGGATGCTCAGCGCCTCGGCGACGCCGTTGTCCAGCACCGTCTCGTCCACGTCGAACACGGCGGCGGGCGGCTTGCCCTCGCCCCCGTCCTCCTGTTCCACCGCGGCCGAGCCGGGCAGGCGCAGCGCATCCGGCAGGCGCAGGGCGGCAAGATCGAAGGCCTGGACCAGGGCATAGCGATGCTCCGACGCCGTCTGCGCCCAGAGCGTCGCCGTCAGCCGCGGATCCTTCTCCGGATCGAACACCGGGGCAGGCGCCTCGGCCTGCGGCGCCGGAGTGGCGGGAGCCGGCGCTTCTTCGGCCTGCGGGGCCGGAACCGGAGCCTCGGCCTGCGGCGCCGGAGCGGCGGAAGCCGGCGCTTCTTCGGCCTGCGGTGCCGGGGCCGGAACCGGAGCCTCGGCCTGCGGCGCAGGAGCGGCGGAAGCCGGCGCTTCTTCGGCCTGCGGGGCCGGAACCGGAGCCTCGGCCTGCGGCGCCGGAGCGGCGGAAGCCGGCGCTTCTTCGGCCTGCGGTGCCGGAACCGGAGCCTCGGCCTGCGGCGCGGGGGCCGGCGTGGGAGCCGCGACGGTCGGGGCGGTCGGGGCGGCGACCTGCACGTCCGGCGCCGGCGCCGTCACCGCCGGGACGGCGGCCGGGGTCGCGGGCGGCGGGGCCTTGCCTATGGGCTCCAGGGGAATGATGAGGGCCGCCGCGATGACGACCACCGCCGCCCCCGCCAACACACGATCGATCCGAACCATCGACTTCTCCCGCACCGTCTATGGACCTGCTGTCAGGTGGAATGATGCGGGGGGCGACCGCCGCGCTCCGGACAGCCGCCCCCCGGACAGACGGGCGGCGTGCCCGTCCTGCGACAGGCACGCCGCGCCGTGGAACTTCCGGGGCACCACCTCCGTGGCGCCTGCCGGCAAGGATCGCCCGGCCTCAGATTGCCCGGCCTCAGATCGCCCGGCTGTGGCGGCCGCCCTCCGGATCGAGGTAGGCGTCGAACAGGGCGGCGACGCTGCGCACCAGCGGCCGCGCCTCGTCCACCACGCGCAGGCGGTTGCCCTCAAGCTCGATCAGCCCGTCGTCGCGCAGCCGCGCCAGATCGGCCCGCGGCGGCAGGACGGAGGCGACGGGGCGGCCGAACTCCTGGGCGATGGCGTCGATGTCCACCTCGAACTGGCACATCACCCGCTCGATCAGGCGGGCGCGCAGCCGGTCGTCGTCGCTGACGCGGAAGCCGCGGCCGACCGCCAGCCCGGACTCCGCCACCGCCTTCTGGTAGCCCGGCACGGGGACGATGTTGGCGACGAAGCCCTGCGGCATCCGGCCGATGGCCGAGGCGCCGAAGCCGATCAGCGCGTCGGCGCTGTCCGTCGTGTAGCCCTGGAAGTTGCGGCGCAGGCGCCCGTCCCGGGCGGCCACGGCGATGGGGTCGTCGGGCTTGGCGAAGTGGTCCATGCCGATGCGGACATAGCCGGCTTCCTGCAGGGTGGCCTCCAGGGCCAGCACCTGACGGATGCGCTCCTCCGCGTCGGGCAGGTGGTCCTCCCCGATGCGCGACTGGTGCGACTTGAAGGACGGCATGTGCGCGTAGCCGAACACCGACAGCCGGTCGGGGTCCATCGTCAGCGCGGTCCGCACCGTCTCGATGCAGGACTCCACCGTCTGGTGGGGCAGGCCGTAGAGCAGGTCCAGGTTGATGCCGGCGATGCCCGCGGCGCGCAGCCGCGCCACCGCCTCGGCCGTCATCTCCGGCGACTGGAAGCGGTTGATCGCCTTCTGCACCACCGGGTCGAAGCTCTGCACGCCCAGCGAGGCGCGGTTGATGCCGCCCGCGGCCAGCACCGCCGGCAGCGCTTCCGGCAGGGTGCGGGGATCGACCTCGATCGCCAGCTCGGCATCGGCGTCGAAGCGGAACGCCTCGCGCATGCCCTCCATCAGCTCGGCGAAGGCGTCGGCCGGGATCAGCGTCGGCGTGCCGCCGCCGAAATGCAGGTGCGTCACCCGCGGCCCCGCCGGCAGCAGGGCCGAGACCGTCCGGATCTCGCGGGTCAGCGCCTGGAGATAGGTGCGAATCGGATCGTCGTGCGGCACGACGACGGTGTGGCAGCCGCAGTACCAGCACATGCTGCGGCAGAACGGGATGTGCAGGTACAGCGACAACGTGCCGTCCGCCGGCATCTCCGACAGCCACTGCCTGTAGGTATCCGCATCCACGTCGGACGAGAAGTGGGGGGAAGCGGGATAGCTGGTGTAGCGCGGCACCCGCTGGCTGCGATATTTGGCGACGAGGTCGGGACGCATCCTGGTCAGGCCTTTCCTGAATTTGCTCGGAGAGTGCGTCGGGGACCGAACATTCCGCTTTGACATGGGTCAAGCCTGCTGCTTGTCGCGGGGCACCGGACCACCCCGCGGCGCGCCCCTGGGTCCGGTCGCGCGCCCGGCTTCCCGTACGGCGGGAAGCGGTCTAGGGTCGGCGCTCCAACCGGAAGAACACCAACCGAAAGAACGGGGAGTTTCATGGGTACGGGCCTGATCGCACGGGGACTGTTCGGCGCCACCCTGCTGCTGGCCGCAGCGGCCTCGGCGCAAGGGGCGGCACAGGGGGCCGCAGCGGAGGCGGCGACACCGCCGCCCTTCACCGACCGCGACGTCTTCGAACTGGAATATGCGCGCGATCCGCAGATCAGCCCCGACGGAAAGCAGATCGTCTATGCCCGCGTCGGCATGGACATCATGAAGGACCGCGCCGTCCCCACCCTCTGGGTCGTGGACCATGAGGGCCGCTCGCACCGGCCGCTGCTGCCCGGCCGGGTGCCGGCCTCGCTGGCCCGCTGGTCGCCCGACGGCGGCCGCATCGCCTATGTCCAGGCCGAGGGTGGCCAGCGCCAGATCCATGTGCGCTGGATGGACACGGGCCAGACCGCCACCGTCACCCACCTGACGGAGGATCCCGACAATCTGGCCTGGTCGCCGGACGGCCGCTGGCTGGCCTTCACCATGCTGGTCAAGGCCGAGGGCAAGCCGCTGGGCACCATGCCGCCGAAGCCGGACGGGGCCGAGTGGGCGCCCAAGGTCAAGGTGGTGGACAGCATGGTCTACCGCGCCGACGGGGCGGGCTTCCTGGAGCAGGGCCGTCACCACCTGTTCGTCGTGCCGGCCGAGGGCGGCACCCCCCGCCAGCTCACCAGCGGCGACTTCGACCACAGGGGCCAGCCCGCCTGGCTGCCCGACGGCAGCGCCATCATCATCGCCGCCAACCGCAACCCCGACTGGGAGACGGACCCGCTGAACCAGGACCTGCACGAGGTCAGCGTGAAGGACGGCACGATCCGCACCCTGACCACGCGCAAGGGGCCGGACAGCGATCCCGCCGTCTCCCCCGACGGGCGCTACATCGCCTTCACCGGCTTCGAGGACCAGCGCCGCGGCTACCATAATTCCCGCCTGTCCGTGCTGGACCGGCGCACGGGCGAGATCCGCACCCTGACCGAGGGGCTGGACCGGTCGGTGGACGCCCCGGCCTGGACGGACGAGGGCAAGGCCATCCTGGTCAGCTACGAGGACCGCGGCAACATGGTGCTGGCCCGCATCGGGCTGGACGGCCGGCGCGAGGTGCTGGCCGAGGATCTGGGCGGCACGACACTGGACCGGCCCTACACCTCGGGCAGCTTCAGCGTCTCCCGGAACGGCCGCTTCGCCTACACCGCCGCCGGCCCGGACCGCCCGGCCGACGTGGCGGCGGGAGAGAAGGCCGGCGCGGCCCGGCGCCTGACCGACCTGAACGCCGACCTGCTGGGCAACCGCGCCCTGGGCCGGACCGAGGCGCTGACCTGGAAATCCTCCGCCGACGGGCGCGAGATCCAGGGCTGGCTGATCACGCCGCCGGGCTTCGACCCCGCCACGGCCAAGGGCAGGCTGCCCCTGATCCTGGAGATCCACGGCGGCCCCTTCGCCAGCTACGGCCCGGTCTTCGGTGCGGAACTGCAACTGTTCGCCGCCGCGGGCTATGCCGTGCTCTATACCAACCCGCGCGGCAGCACCGGCTACGGCGACGACTTCGCCAACCAGATCCACCACAACTATCCCAGCGCCGACTATGACGACCTGATCTCCGGCGTGGATGCGGTGATCGCCAAGGGCTTCGTCGATCCCGACCGGCTCTACGTCACCGGCGGGTCGGGCGGCGGCGTGCTGACCGCCTGGATCGTCGGCAAGACCGACCGCTTCAAGGCGGCGGTGGTGGCGAAGCCGGTGATCAACTGGACCAGCTTCGCGCTGACGGCGGACATGCCGCCCTACTTCACCCGCTACTGGTTCTCCGGCATGCCCTGGGAGAAGCAGGAGGAGTACTGGCGCCGGTCGCCCCTGTCGCTGGTCGGCAACGTGAAGACCCCGACAATGCTGGTGACCGGCGAGGCCGACTACCGCACCCCGATGTCGGAAACGGAGCAGTACTATCAGGCGCTGAAGCTGCGCGGCATCCCCACCGCCATGGTCCGCATCCCCGAGGCGCCGCACGGCATCGCGCGGCGGCCGTCGAACCTGATCGCCAAGGCGAACACCACGCTGGCCTGGTTCGACCGCTACCGCCCCGAGGCGGCGAAGCCGGATACCGCGAAGCCCGACCCGGCGAAGCCGGACGGGAAGTGAGCGCGGCGATGCCGGACCTGACGCTGGAGCATCGCCACGGGCACGCCGCGGGCCGGATCGTCTGCGGCGTGGACGAGGCCGGGCGCGGCCCGCTGGCGGGGCCGGTGGTGGCCGCGGCGGTGGTGCTGCCCGGCGGGCCGCTGCCGGACTGGTGCGCCGGCATCGACGACAGCAAGCGCCTCTCCGCCGCCCGGCGGGAGGCGCTCTGCGGCCTGATCCGGGCGCAGGCCCGGGTCGGAGTCGGCATCGCCGACGTGGCGGAGATCGACACGCTGAACATCCTGCGCGCCACCTTCCTGGCGATGCGGCGGGCGGTGGAGGGGCTGGGCGCCCCCCTGCCCGCCGTGGCCCTGGTGGACGGCAACCAGCGCCCGCCCCTGCCCTGCGCCATTGTGGAGGCCATCGTGGACGGCGACGCGCTGTGCCTGTCCATCGCCGCGGCCAGCATCGTCGCCAAGGTCACGCGCGACCGCATCATGGCGGAGCTGGCCGAGCGCCATCCCGGCTACGGCTGGGAACGCAACGCCGGCTACGGCACCGCCGCCCACCGCGAGGCGCTGCGCCGGCTGGGCGCCACGCCCGAGCACCGGCGCAGCTTCGCCCCGGTGGCGGAGCAACTCCGCCTCGCCCTGGTGCAGGACGGCAACGGCTAAGGCTGGGGCTCCTGACCGCAGAGCGGCCCCATATCTTGCAGCAGAGTCCGAAGAGTCTTAGTTAACCGACTGACTCCACTGACTCTTCTGGAAAAATGACATTGACGTGGACTCGCGGACGACTCACCTTGGGCGGCTTGATTCGCCAAAAAGCCAGACCAAGGGACGCCCCGCTCGCCATGACCAGGCCCACCGAGAACACCGCCGCCAACCGCATCCTGGTCGGCGACTGCATCCAGTTGATGTCCCAGATGCCGGCCGGGTCGGTGGACATGGTGTTCGCCGATCCGCCCTACAATCTGCAGCTCTCGGGCGAGCTTCTGCGGCCGAACCACAGCCGCGTGGACGGGGTGGACGAGGAGTGGGACCGTTTCAGCGACCTGCCGACCTATGACCGTTTCACCCGCGACTGGCTGGGCGCCGCCCGCCACGCCCTGAAGGACGACGGCACGCTCTGGGTGATCGGCAGCTACCACAACATCTTCCGCGTCGGCTCCATCCTCCAGGATCTGGGTTTCTGGATCCTGAACGACATCGTCTGGCGCAAGTCCAACCCGATGCCGAACTTCAAGGGACGGCGCTTCACCAACGCGCACGAGACCCTGATCTGGGTCGCCAAGTCGCGCGAGGCGAAATACTACTTCGCCTATGAGGCGATGAAGAACCTGAACGAGGAACTGCAGATGCGCAGCGACTGGACGCTGCCGCTCTGCACCGGCGCGGAGCGCCTGCGCGGCGAGGACGGGCAGAAGGCGCACCCGACGCAGAAGCCGGAGGCGCTGCTCTACCGCGTGCTGCTGGCGGCGACGCGGCCGGACGATCTGGTGCTGGACCCGTTCTTCGGCACCGGCACGACGGGGGCGGTGGCGAAGCAGCTCCGCCGCCGCTGGATCGGCATCGAGCGGGAGCACGAGTACGCCCGCCTCGCCAACGCCCGCATCGCCGCGGTGGAGGAACTGGCCGAACCCGAACTGGTGGACGTGCCGGCACGGCGGACGCAGCCGCGGGTGCCGTTCGGCCATCTGGTGGAGCGCGGCCTGCTGAAGCCGGGCACGAACCTGTTCGACCAGCGCCGCCGCGTCATCGCAAAGGTGCGGGCCGACGGCACGCTGGTGGCGCAGAACCATCTGGGCCAGCACAGCGGCTCCATCCACAAGGTCGGCGCCGCCGTGCAGGGGCTGCCGGCCTGCAACGGCTGGACCTACTGGCACTTCCAGGAAGGCAAGAGCCTGGCCCCGATCGACGTGCTGCGGCAGAAGGTCATCGCCGAGATGCACTGACCGCTCGGCCGGACCCCAACGCGCGCTTGAGCGGCTCTGCTGCGGATGCTAAATGCCCGCGGCCATGAACAAGCTCTTCTCCCAGGTCACCCGCCCGTCCGCGCGCGTCCTTCCCGGCCGCGCGCTCGCCCGCCTTTTCGTGCGCGACATGGAACTGCTCGCCGTGGTCGGCATCTACGACCACGAGAAGACGGTGCCGCAGCGCATCCGGGTCAGCCTGGACCTGCATGTGCTGGACCGGGTCGGTCCGAAGCGGGACGAGATCGCCGACGTCGTCTCCTACGAGGAGGCGGTGGAGACCGTCCGCGGCATCGTCGGGGCGGGCCATGTCAACCTGCTGGAGACGCTGGCCGAGCGGATCGCCGCGGCGCTGCTGGCCGATGTCCGGATCCGCGCCGTCACCGTGCGGATCGAGAAGCTGGACGCCTTCGCCGAGGCCGCCAGCGTCGGCATCGAGATCACCCGCGGGCAGCCCTGACGGGCCGCCCGCGCTTCCCGGTCCTTCCGTTTCCCGTCAGTCCGCCGCCCCGGCCGCGGCCAGGGTCGGCCTGGCCATCCCCTCCGGCGGCATGCCGACGATGTGGACGGTGCGCTGCGGGAACGGGATCTCGATCCCCAGCTCGCCGAAGCGGCGCTTCATGCGGCGGTTGAACTCCCGCCCCACGGTCCATTGCTGGATCGGCCGCGTCTTGAACCGGGCCTTGATCAGCACGGCGTTCTCCTGGAACCCGTCCACGCCGATGATCTCCAGCGGCGCCAGGATCAGGGGCGCGTAGCGCGGATCGCGCATCATCTCCATCCCCAGATCCTCCAGCACCTTCACCACGCGGTCCGTGTCCTCCTGGTAGGCCACGTTCACGTCGAACATGTAGAAACTGAAGTCCTTGGTCAGGTTCTTCAGGCTGGTGACCGAGCTGAACGGAACGGCATGCACCGTGCCCGTCATGTCGCGCAGCCGGATGGTGCGGATGGAGATGGCCTCGACCAGCCCGCTGTGGCCGTTGCCGACATCCACCACGTCGCCCACGGCGATCGTGTCCTCGAACAGGATGAACATGCCGGTGATGACGTCCTTCACCAGCGTCTGCGAACCGAAGCCGATGGCCAGACCGATGACACCGGCACCGGCCAGCAGCGGGGCGATGTCCATGCCCAGTTCCGACAGCACGGTCAGCGCCACCATGGTCAGCAGCAGGATCAGGAAGGCGTTGCGCAGCAGCGGCAGCAGGGTGCGGACGCGGGCGCTGCGTTCCAGCGCCTTGCCGGTGGTGCGGTCCTTGGCCGTCAGGTAGCGCTCGATGCCGCTGCTGACCAGTTCCCAGGCGCCGATGGCGATCAGCAGCGTGACACCGATGGAGATGACGGCGGAGACGATGCGCTGGCCCGGCGGCGACTGCAGCCAGGCCAGCCCGTCCACGCCCCAGGCCTGGAGCACGGCCAGCGTCGCGGTCACCAGGATGCCGGTGCGCAGCAGCCGGTGCAGGATCGGCAGGTAGCGGTGCGCCCGTGCTTCCAGCAGCGGATACTGCGCCTTCATCTGCGGCGCCAGCGTGAAGGCGTGATGGACAAGCTGGTCCAGCCCGCGGGTGAGCAGGGTGGCCAGTATCAGGGCCGCCCCGGAGATCAGCGTGGCGCGCAGCACGAACTCGAAGCCGCCCTGGATCTCCAGCGCCCAGATGCCGAAGATCACGATGATGTAGACGGACGCCAGGATGTGCCAGACATCGGCCAGCCGGCGCCGCGCCGCCGCCAGGGCGCGGCCCGCGGCACCCGACCCGGCGGCGGGTCGGGCCGCCGGCCCGGCGGGGACGGCCGGCGCCGCCTCCCCCGCGACGGCGGCGGCCAGGGCAGCATCCGCCGGATCGGGGCCGGGCGGCACCGGCGCCGCCCGGTCGTGGCGCAGCCACTCCCCGACGGCATGGCGCTTCTGGAGGGTGATGATGAGAAGCATCACCGCCACCACCAGCCCGACCAGCTTCAGCATCGCCTCGTAGGGCTGCTCGGGCAGTCCCAGCATCTTCGCCGCCTGGGCCACGAAGTAGCCGTAGACGGAGGCGAAGGCGATCCGCCGGGTCCAGATGGTGAGGTACAGCGCCGTCTCGTCCGTCACCTTCAGCAGCCGCAGGTTCGGCGTCAGCGGCGACAGCAGCAGCCGGGTGGTCAGCATCACCGTCTGCACGAAGATGCTGGCGTTGAGGAAGGTCAGCGCCGCCAGCCGCACGGCCTTCTGCGTCTCGACCAGCGTCAGCACGCCGTAACCGGCCGCGGCGAAGGCCACCACGGGCAACAGGTCCAGCAGTCCGCGACCCAGCAGCAGCGGCACCTTGGCCCAGACCGTCGGGGCCGGCCGCTCCCCCAGCGCCGCGCGCGGTCCGCGCAGCAGCCAGCGCATGGTGAAGCGGGCGGAGACGCCGGCGACGATGACGATGGTCAGTTCCATCAGCAGCCGCAGCCAGGTCTCGCGCCGGGCCGGATCGTTGATCTGGCGGTTGACCCAGGCCATGGCGCGGGGCGTATCGACCAGCGCCTCGCCCGTGGTGGCGAGCTGGTTGCCCACCTTCTCCACCCGTTCCGACAGCGTGGTCAGCATCCGCGTGCCCAGCGTCTCCACCGGGCGCTCGCGCTTCTCCGCATTCTGCGCGGCGATCATGGCCCGGAGCTGGCGCACCATCACCTCGCGCTGGGCCGGGTCCTCCAGCATCTTGACCGTCCGCTCCATCTCCTCGGTGGTGACGGGGGCGGCCGTCTGCTGCGGCTGGGGCATGGTCTGGGCCGACGCCGGGCCGGCGGACAGCCAGCCGACGAGCAGCAGCGCAAGCAGAACAGGCAGAAGCAGCCGCGCCGGGGAGCGCAGCGGGAGACTGTGAGGAGCCATCTACGGGCTGTCCGAAGGTTGCGGCATGTCAGCGGGCAGACTAGCGGGACCGGCGCGGGCTGCCAACCCGGCTACCCCCTTCGCGCCGTCCGGAGACCCGGCCGCCCCTTCCCCGCGGGAGTGTCGCTGCCCCGCTCCGCCTTGCGGCATGCGCCCTCACAGGCGCTCCGGCCGCCCGGTGACAAGTGTGGGCGGCGGGCAGCCCCGGCCGGGCGGCAGGCCGCGCACGGACCGACGGGCCGCCCTGCCGCCGCCCCCTGCCGTCGCCCCCTGCCGTCGCCCCCCTCGCCCTCCGGCGTGCCGGCCGCTATGTTATGGCCAGCGGAACCGTTGACGGGGATGGAAGGCGATGCCCGACGATCCGGGCCTGATCGGCCAGATCAAGCAGAAGCTGGTGGAGAGCAAGCAGCGCTGGGCGCGGGAGGGCCGGCACCTGACCGGCATCCAGGGCGAGCCCGGGCAGCGCCTGCCGCCGGGCCAGCGCGAGGTGAAGAACTGGCCGGTGCTGGATCTGGGCGTGCAGCCCGACATCCGGCCGGAGACCTGGCACCTGCGGGTGGACGGGCTGGTGGAGACCCCGACCGTCTGGAAGTGGGACGATTTCCGCGCCCAGCCGCGCTTCCAGGACGTCTCCGACATCCATTGCGTCACCGCCTGGTCGCGCTACGAGAATCTCTGGGAGGGCGTGTCGGCCCGGCACATCCTGTCGGTCGTGAAGCCGAAGCCGGAGGCGCGGCACATCCTGTTCCACAGCTTCGACGGCTATACCACGAACCTTCCCCTGGCCGCCTTCGACGACGACGACGTGCTGCTGGCCGACACCTGGGAGGGCAGGCCGATCACGCGCGAGCACGGCGGGCCCGTGCGCGTGGTGGTGCCGAAGCTCTATTTCTGGAAATCGGCCAAGTGGGTGAACCGCATGGAGTTCCTGGCGGAGGACCGGCCCGGCTTCTGGGAGGAGCGCGGCTACCACAACGAGGGCGACCCCTGGAAGGAGCAGCGCTACTCCTGACCGGAACCGGCCGCGGGCACCGCCGGCCCTGCCAGACCGGCCCTACCAGACCAGGGCCGGCAGGGCGCCGGTGGGCCGGGCCGGGGCGGCGGCCGCGATCTCCTCCAGCTTCGCCGGATCGCCGTGACCGCCGGCCGCGGCGTCCAGCTCGTCGCGGTGGATGCCGCCGGTGACCAGGATGGCGTCGATCCCGGCGGCGCGGGCCCCCGCCACGTCGGTGCGCAGGCTGTCCCCGATGGCGACGATGCGGGCCGGGTCCAGCGGCGCCCCCGCCAGCCCGGCCAGCAGGTCGAAGCAGCGGCGGTAGACCGGCGGGTGCGGCTTGCCGTGGTAGCGCACCTCGCCCCCCATCTCCTCGTAGCGCTGGGCCAGCAGGCCGGCGCAGACGACCAGCTTCGGCCCAACATGCACGATCAGGTCGGGATTGGCGCAGACCATGGGCAGGCGGCGGTCGGCGCAGCGGCGCAGCACCGGCTCGTAGTCGGCGACCGTCTCGTCGAAATCGTCCACCCCGGTATTGACGACGAAGTCCGCCTCCTCCGGCGTCGCCACCCGGATGCGGCCGGGCAGGCCCTCGTACACGTCGGCGTCGCGCGGCGGCCCCAGATGGTAGAGCCGCGGCCCCAGGGCGGCGTGCCAGTCGTCCGGCGGGTCGCGCAGCGCCAGGTGCGCCGCCTGGCCCGAGGTCATCATGGCGTGCCAGAGGTCGGGCGTCAGGCCCATCGCCTCCAGCCGCTTCAGCGTGCCGGGGAAGCGGCGCGGCGCGTTCGACAGCAGGCAGATCCACTTGCCCCGCGCCTTCAGCGCCCGCAGCGCCTCGGGGACGCCGGGAAAGGCGCGCTCGCCGTCGTGCAGCACGCCCCAGAGGTCCAGGATGTAGCCGTCATAGCGGTCGGCGACCTCACGGAGGCCGTGATGGAGCGGGATCGGTGCGGTCATGCGGCGGGCCGGAGCTTGCGGGGGCGGGAACGGCGGGGGCGGGAACGGGTGTCCGCCCCGGTGGTAGCCCAGGCACGGCCCCCGGCGCAACCCGCGGCGCCCCCCGGCGCGCGCCCGATCAGCCGGCCGGCTTCTTCGCCAGCCGCGGCTCCCCGAACAGGTAGCCCTGGCCGAAGTCGATGTAGAGGTCCAGCAGTTCCAGGAGCTGCTGGTCCGTCTCCACCTTCTCCACGATCAGGTCGATGGCGTTGCGGTCCAGCTTGTTCTTCAGCTCGCGCACGGCGCGGGGATCGGCGAAGCGGCCGTCGGGGTCGAGCAGGCGGGCGGCGTCCAGCTTCACGTAGCGGATCTCGTGCCGGGCCATCTCGTCCCAGTCCACGTCCAGCCGTTCCACCTGGTCCATGGAGAAGCGGAAGCCCAGCCGCTTCAGCCCGTCCAGGAAGCCGGTGGCGAACAGTCCGCCCTGCATCAGGTCCGCCTGGGACAGTTCGAACACCAGCTTGGCGGCGAGGTTCGGGTGCTGGCCCATGTACTGCACGAACTCGCCCATGAAGCCGCTGTCGTTCAGCGTGGCGGCGGAGATGTTGCACATGAAGCCGACCGTCTGGTGCCGCTTCTCCGTCTCGCGGATGAGCTGGATGCAGCGGAACAGCAGCATGTTGTCGATCGCCGCGATCAGCCCGGCCCGCTCGGCCACGGCCAGATAGCGGTCCGGCGTCAGGTAGGTCTCCCCCCCGCCGTCGCGGATGCGGGAGAAGACCTCGTAATAGCGGTGCTTGCGCTGCGGCAGGCTGACGATCGGCTGCAGGAAGATGTCCACCTGGTCGGCGCGCAGGGCGCGGCGGATGCTGTCCAGCACGGCGGCATCGTCCGGCCCTGCCGGCTGCGGCGGGGCAGCCGTCAGCGGGGCAGGTGTCAGTGGTGCCGGCGGCATGCGCGGGGCGGGGCGGGGCGTGAACAGGTCCCGCGGCGGCTCGGGCGCCGGTCCGCCGTCCGGGGCGTCGGCCGGGTCCACTCCGGCAGGGGTGTCCGCGAGAGGGGCCTCCCCTACGGGAACCGCCGCGACGGAAACCGCCCCGGCCGGCGGCTGCGGCGGAAGCTGCCCGGCCAGCCGTTCCAGCAGCCGCGCCTCGGAGACGATGCTGGCCACTTCCCCGCGCAGGGGGACGGTGCCGCTCAGCCGCTCGTCCAGCCGGGCCAGCAGGACGCGGATTTCGTCCTGCTGGCGCTGCAGCCGCCACATCCGCGCCTCCAGCCGCTCCTGCGACTCGGTGCGGCTCCAGAACTCGTGCAGCAGGGCGCCGAAGACGAAGGTGAGAAGGCCGAACAGCACGGCCTCGTCCCGGTCCACCCCGGCGACGGTCAGCGACAGGGTCAGGGCCACGGCCAGCGCCAGCGCCGCGTAGGCAAAGGCGAACACGGCATGCCGCAGCCAGCTCACGGTGCGCAGGCGGTTCATGGCTCCCCCGGGCAGATCGGCGCAGGACGGTCCGATGCCCCAGGGTGACGCCCCCGTCCGGTGTGGTCAACCGGATCGGGTTAACCCTGTTTAAATCCCCCCCGACGGGGTCAGACCCCGCCGGTCAGGATCTTCACCCCGAAGCCGGCGTCGCGCAGGGCCTGCACGACCTTGGCGGCGTGGCGGGCGCTGCGGCACTCGATGGTCAGGTCGATGTCGGTGGACTTCACCGTGGCGGTGGTGAACAGGCGCTGGTGCATCGCCTCGATGATGTTGCCGCCGGCCTCGCCCACCACGCTGGTGATGCGGCCCAGCCCGCCCGGCCGGTCGGGGATGGCGATGCGCAGGGCGATCAGCCGCCCCTCGCGCACGAGCTGGCGCATGATGACCTGGGCCAGCAGGCGGCTGTCGATGTTGCCGCCGCAGAGCACCAGCCCGACCTTGCGGCCCTGGAAGCGTTCCGGATGGTTCAGCACGGCGGCCAGCCCGGCGGCCCCCGCCCCTTCCGCCACCGTCTTCTCGATGTTCAGGAACAGGGCGACGGCCCGCTCCACCTCCGCATCGGGGACCAGCATCACCTCGTCCACCAGGGCGCGGATGATCTGCAGGGTCAGGCGGCCGACATTCTTGACGGCGATGCCCTCGGCGATGGTGTCGCCGCCGACATGGGGCGGCTCGCCGCGCAGGGCCTGGGCCACGGCGGCATAGGCCTCGACCTCCACGCCGACCACCTCGATGTCCGGCTTCACCGCCTTGGCCGCGGTGGCGATGCCGGAGATCAGGCCGCCGCCGCCGACGGGCACCACCAGCACCTCCAGGTCCGGCGCCGCGGCCAGCATCTCCAGCGCGACGGTGCCCTGGCCGGCGATCACCTCGGCATCGTCATAGGGGTGGACCAGGACCAGCCCCTCCTCGCGCACCAGCCGCTCGGCCTCGATCTGGCTCTCGCCCAGGTTGGCGCCCTTCAGCACGACGCGGGCGCCGAAATTCTCGGTATGCTCCACCTTCACGAAGGGCGTGCCCTCGGGCATCACGATGGTGGCCGGCACGCCCAGCCGCCCGGCATGGTAGGCCACGCCCTGGGCATGGTTGCCGGCCGACATGGCGACGACGCCACGGCGGCGCTCCTCCTCCGTCAGCGTGCGCAGCTTGTTGAAGGCGCCGCGCTCCTTGAAGCTGGCGGTGAACTGGAGATTCTCGAACTTGACCCAGATCTCCGCCCCCGTGATCTGCGACAGGGTGCGGGAGGGGATGCAGGGCGTCTCCACCACCTGGCCCCGCAGCGCCTCGGCGGCGGCGCGGATGTCGTCGAGCGAGACCGGCAGGGCAGCGGTATCCGGGGCAGCGGCGTCCGGGGCGGCGGCATCCGGGGAGGACGGGGGGCGCTGGCTCATGGGAACGGTTCCGGGCGAAACGGTTGGACCGTTCCGCTTAGCGCATCGCCGCGGCTTTGACCACAGCCCCGGCGGGACGGCAGGGCTGCACCAGGGGGGCGGGCAGCGCCCCTTGCGGCCCGACCGCCCCCACCCCACGCCCCTGCCCCACGCCCCTGCCCCAAGCCCCCACCCCACGGCCACGCGCCGCCGGGGAGCGGGGGCGGGACCACCCCGGGCTCGGCGGGTCCCGGGCTCGGCGGGTCCCGGGCTCAGCGGGTATAGACCGCCGTCAGCTTCGCCACGCCCAGGGCATTGGCGCGGGTCATGAAGCCGATCAGGGCGGGGCTGGCCGCGGGGTCCACGTCCAGCCTCTCCACCCCCAGGGCGAAGAGGCGGAACTCGTAGCGGTGGACCTCGCCGGGCGGCGGGCAGGCGCCGCCGAAGCCGGCGGTGCCGAAATCGTTGCGCGCCTGCACCGCCCCGGCCGGCAGCCCCCCGCCCGCAGCGGCGTTCGCCGGCAGGCCGGTGGCGTCGGCCGGGATGTTGTAGACGACCCAGTGCCACCAGCCGGAGCCGGTGGGCGCATCGGGATCGTAGGCGGTGAGGACGAAGCTCCTGGTGCCCGCGGGCGCGCCGGACCAGCTCAACTGCGGGGAGATGTTCTGGCCGCTGCACCCGAAGCCGTTGAAGACCTGCTTCTGCGTCAGCGCCGCCCCCTCGGCGATATCCGTGCTGGTCAGCCGGAACTCCCCGGCCAGCGCCGGCCCCGCCGCCAGCCCGGCCAGCACCAGTCCTGCCGCGATCCACCCTGCCGCTTTCCGCATCCTCATGGCTCCCTCTCTCCTCGTCGTCCGTCCCCGGGCGCCGGCGCCCGGGGGAGAGACCATACGGGAAGAAAGGGCTCCCTGCGAAGCCCGGGGGCGAAGCCCGGGGCGGGGGCGGGGGCTGCGGCTGACGGCACCGGGCCCAGCCGACGCTCAAGCGAGCGACACTCTTTATCATCCCATTACGGGCAGATAACCTGTGCCGCCCCTCCCATCTGGTGTATGCCGCAGACCATGTCGATGCCGCCCGTGCTGACCGCCGTCACCGACCCCGTTGAGCGCTTCCCCGTTGAGCGCTTCATCGAGCGCTGGTCCCCGTCCGGCGGGGCGGAGCTGGCGAATTACGGCCTGTTCATCAGCGAGCTGTGCGACCTGATCGGCGTGCCGCGGCCCGACCCGCGCACCGGCGACGACGCCCGGGACAGCTATGTCCTGGAAAAGCCGGTGACCATCCGGCACACGGACGACAGCACCAGCAGCGGCCGGATCGACTGTTACCGCAAGGACTGCTTCGTCCTGGAGGCCAAGCAGGGGGTGGACGCGGAAAGCCAGACGGCCCTGCCCCTGCTGGGGGTGGCGGGTGCGCCGGCGGCCCCCTCCGGCACGAGGCGCAGGGGCCATGGCGTGCGCGGCAGCAAGGGCTGGGACGACGCCATGATCCGCGCCCGCGGTCAGGCGGAGAAATACGCCAAGGCCCTGCCGGAATGGCCTCCCTTCCTGATCGTGCTGGATGTGGGACATGAGATTCAACTGTTCGCCGGCTTCAGCCGGACGGGCAAGGACTATACTCACTTCCCGGATGCCAGTTCCTTCCGCATCCGGATGACGGACCTGCGGCGGCAGGAAACCCGCGATCTGCTGAAGGCGGTCTGGCTGGACCCGCTGTCGCTGGACCCGTCCAAGCGCACCGCCAAGGTGACGCGGGAGATCGCGGAGCGGCTGGCCGTCCTGGCCAAGAGCCTGGAGCAGGCGGGCCATTCGGCGGCAAACGTCGCCACGTTCCTGATGCGCTGCCTGTTCACCATGTTCGCCGAGGATGTGGAACTGCTGCCCAAGGACAGTTTCCGCGACCTGCTGCGGAACCTGCGTGGTCACCCGCAGGACTTCGTTCCCACCATGCGGGTGCTGTGGAAGTCCATGAACGATGGCGACTTCTGCGGTGTGCTGACCCAGAAGGTCCTGCGCTTCAACGGCGGCCTGTTCAAGCACGCGGACGCCCTGCCCCTGACGCCGGAGCAGTTGGAACTGCTGATCCAGGCGGCGGAGGCCAACTGGCGGGACGTGGAGCCCGCCATCTTCGGCACCCTGCTGGAGCGCGCCCTGGACAAGACGGAGCGGCACAAGCTGGGGGCGCACTATACCCCGCGCGCCTATGTGGAGCGGCTGGTGCTGCCCACGGTGATCGAGCCGCTGCGGGAGGAATGGGAGGCGGTGAAGGTGGCCGCCGCAGAGCAGGAGCGGGACGCGGCCGTGGCGCTGGTGATGGAGTTCCACCGCAAGCTGTGCGACACGCGGGTGCTGGACCCGGCCTGCGGCACCGGCAACTTCCTGTACGTCACCATGGAACTGATGAAGAAGCTGGAAGGCGAGGTGCTGGACTTCCTGTCCATCACCCTGGACGTCCGGCAGGATGCCCTTGACCTCGCCGGCCATACGGTGGACCCGCACCAGTTCCTGGGCATCGAGGTGAACCCCCGCGCCGCCGCCATCGCCGAACTGGTGCTGTGGATCGGTTACCTGCAATGGCACTTCAAGACCCGCGGCAAGGTGATGCCGGCCGAGCCGGTGCTGAAGGACTTCAAGAACATCGAGAACCGCGACGCCATCCTGGCCTGGGACCGGACGGAGATCGTGCGGGACGAGAGCGGCAGGCCGGTCACCCGCTGGGACGGGGTGACCATGAAGAAGCACCCGGTGACGGGGGAGGACGTGCCGGATGAGACGGCACGGGTGGAACTGGTGCGCTACGTCAAGCCGCGCCCGGCAAAGTGGCCGAAGGCGGATTACATCGTGGGGAATCCGCCGTTTATCGGCACAAAGCTGATGCGAGCAGCGCTGGGCGATGGGTACGTCAATCAGCTACGAGAGACAATAGACCATATTCCTGATTCTGCCGACTATGTTATGTATTGGTGGGACCACGCAGCAAAACTGCTTTGGAACGGCAAGATATTTAGATTTGGCTTTGTCACAACAAACAGCATAACCCAGACATTCAACCGACGGGTCTTGACCAATCGCCTAAAAACAGGCGCGCAGATTTATATAATTTTTGCTATTCCCGACCACCCATGGTCTGATGCGGACGGAAGCGCAGCTGTACGAATCTCGATGACTGTCGTGGCAAAAGGAAATAGCGCAGGTCGCCTATTACTGCCAATCAGGGAGGAACATCTCGGCTCCGAAACTCCGAATATCGAGTTTAACGAAAAGCACGGGGCAATATCTGCTGATCTACGCATTGGCGCTAACATTGGTAACGCTACAGAACTCATTTCGAATGAGCGAATCTGTGGTTTTGGAATGGCGCTTCATGGTCAGGGCTTTCTTCTATCCAGAGCAAAATCTGATGAACTCAAGAAGTTTGGATCACAAGTAATTCGGCCGTTTCTCGGCGGGAAGGACCTGCTGAGCGCCGCTCGGGAGAGATATGTAATTGATTTTTCTGGACTTACCGAAGAAGAGGCACAGATAGCAAATCCAGCGGCCTTTCAACACGTAATGCTTTATGTGAAGCCTGAGAGAGACCATAATCGACGCGATTCCATTAAGAAACTCTGGTGGCGTTTTGCATGGGAGCGGCCCACTCTGCGAGAAGCATTGAAGGGATTAGACAGATACATCGCCACCACCGAAACATCGAAGCATAGAGTATTCCAGTTTATAGAAGCCATTTATCTTACAGATCACATGGGAATAGTAATTTCATCTCAAGATGCACTAATTCTTGGCGCGCTTTCATCGTGGCCCCACAGGCTTTGGGCAATCAAAGCAGGTGGTACACTTGAAGACCGTCCGCGGTACAATAAAACCCGCTGCTTCGACCCCTTCCCCTTCCCCGACCCGGCGGAAGAGCTGAAAGCCCGCATCCGTGTCCTGGGTGAGCGGCTGGACAGTTTCCGCAAGGAGCGGCAGGCGGCGCATCCCGACCTGACCCTGACCCAGATGTACAATGTGCTGGAGCGGCTGCGGGAGCTGGACCGCGACCCCGCGGCCAAGCCCCTGGACGCCAAGGAAAAGGCGATCCATGAAAAGGGCCTGATCTCCGTGCTGCGGCAGATCCATGACGATCTGGACCGGGCGGTGTTCGACGCCTATGGCTGGCCCCATGACCTGACCGACGAACAGATCCTGGAACGGCTGGTGGCCCTGAACAAGGAACGGGCGGCAGAGGAGAAGCGGGGGATCATCCGCTGGCTGCGCCCGGAGTTCCAGGCGCCGAAGACGGCCAGGCCGGTGCAGACGGCCATGGAGGTGGGGCCGGAAGAGACGTCCGCCCCCGCGGCGCCGGCGGCCAAGGCACCCTGGCCCAAATCCCTGCCGGAACAGGCCCAGCAGGTGCTGGCCGCGCTCACCGCCCTGGGCCGCCCCGCCACCCCGACCGAGGTGGCCCGCACCTTCAGGTCCGCCCCCGCCCCCCGCGTGGCCGAGGTGATGGCGACCCTGGAGACCATGGGCCGCGCCTGGAAGGTGGAGAACACGGACCGCTACGCGGCTTAGGAACCAGCGGAAGCCCCCGGCAGCCCGAGCGGGCGGGAAGTGCCGGGGGAGGTGGGGGGCGCTGGCGCCCCCCCTACTCCGCCGCGCGGGCCAGGGCGGCGGCGGGGTTGCGCCAGGTGGCGAGGAGGGCGGCTTCCTCGGCCCTGGTCTTCTCCAGGTTCGCCTCCTTGACGTGGCCGAAGCCGCGGATGCGGTCGGGAAGGGCGGCGATCTCCACGGCCAGCGCGTGGTTCTCCGCCGTCAGGCCGCGCAGCAGCTCCTCCACCGTGGCGCGGTACTCCACGATCAGGCGCCGCTCCGTCCGCCGCTCGGGCAGGCGGCCGAACGGGTCGAAGGCGGTGCCGCGCAGCCGCTTCATCCGGGCCAGCACGCGGAACAGGGTCAGCACCCAGGGGCCGTAGACCTGCTTCTTCATCCGCCCGGTCGCGGGATCGACCTTGGCCGTGGCCGGCGGGGAGAGGTGGACGTTCAGGGTGTAGTCGCCCTCGAACTGGCTCTTCACCTGCTCCAGGAAGTCGGTGTCCACATAGAGCCGGGCCACCTCGTACTCGTCCTTGTAGGCCATCAGCCGGTGCAGGTTGCGGGCCACCGTCTCCGTCAGCTCGGTCCGGCCGGGGGCGGCGGCGGCCTCGGCCGTGCGCACCCGCTCGACCAGCGTGCGGTAGCTCCCGGCGTAGCGGGCGTCCTGGTAGCCGGTCAGGAAGGCGACGCGGCGGGCGATCACCTCGTCCAGCCCCTCCGACAGCCGGCGGTGGGCGAACAGCCCGTCCGTGCCGGTGTCGGGCGGGAAGGCCGCCGCCAGCACCGCCGGCAGGTCGTGCGCGGCGCGGCGGCCCCAGCGGAAGGCGTCGGTGTTCATCGCCACCGCGGCCCCGTTCATCTCGATCGCCTTCTCGATGGCGGCGGCGGAGGTCGGCACCAGCCCCTTCTGATAGGCGAAGCCCAGCATGAAGAGGTTGGTGGCGATGCTGTCGCCGCACAGCGCCGTGGCGATCTTCGTGGCGTCCAGCGCCGTCACCTGGTCCGCCCCGCCGGCCGCGCGGGCGATGGTGGAAACGAGGCTGCCGGCCCCGATGCGGGCGTCGGGGTTGGTGACGAAGGCGGCGGTCACCGTCTCGGCCGTGTTCACGATGGCGCGGCTGTGCCCGGCGCGCAGCTTGGACAGGCTGTCGGCGTTGGCCGCCACCACCACGTCGCAGGCCAGCACCAGATCGGCCCCGCCGGCGACGATGCGGTTGGCGTGGATGCGGTCGGGCCGTTCGGCGATGCGCAGGTGGCTGGTGACGGCGCCGCCCTTCTGCGCCAGCCCGGCCATGTCCATGGCGGTGAAGCCGCGCCCCTCCAGGTGCGTGGCCATGCCCAGGATGGCGCCGATGGTGACGACGCCGGTGCCGCCGATGCCGGTGACCAGGATGTTCCAGGGCCGCTCCAGCACGGGGATCTCCGGCTCGGGCAGGTCCATGGACGCGGCGGCGCTGCCGGCCTCGGCCGGGGCGGGCCGGCGCAGGCTGCCGCCCTCCACCGTCACGAAGCTGGGGCAGAAGCCCTTCAGGCAGGAGAAGTCCTTGTTGCAGGAGGACTGGTCGATCTGCCGCTTGCGCCCGTACTCCGTCTCCACCGGGGTGACGGACAGGCAGTTGGACTGGACGGAGCAGTCACCGCAGCCCTCGCACACCAGCTCGTTCACGACGACGCGGCGGGCCGGGTCGGGCATGCGGCCGCGCTTGCGCCGGCGGCGCTTCTCGGCGGCACAGGTCTGTTCGTAGATCAGCACGCTGACGCCGGGCACGGTGCGCAGCTCCTGCTGCACCGTGTCCAGGGCGTCGCGGTGGTGGATGGCGGTGCCGGCCGGCAGGCCCTTGCCGGAGCCGTACTTCGCCGGATCGTCGGAGACGACGACGACGCGGGACACGCCCTCGGCGTCGAGCTGCTGGGCGATGTCGTGGACCGAGAGCGTGCCGTCCACCGGCTGGCCGCCGGTCATGGCGACGGCGTCGTTGTAGAGGATCTTGTAGGTGATGTTCACCTTGGCGGCGACGGCGGCCCGCACCGCCAGGATGCCGCTGTGGAAATAGGTGCCGTCGCCCAGATTGGCGAAGACATGCTCTTCCTGGGTGAAGGGCGCCTGCCCGATCCAGTGGACCCCCTCGCCGCCCATCTGGCTGAAGACGTCCGTGTTGCGGCCCATCCAGGTGACCATGTAGTGGCAGCCGATGCCGGCCAGCCCGCGGCTGCCGTCGGGCAGCCGGGTCGAGGTGTTGTGCGGGCAGCCGGAGCAGTAGAAGGGCGCCCGGATCACCGTGGCGGCCGGGGTGGTGCGGCGGAGCTGCGTCTCGATCGCCTCCAGCCGGCGGGCGATCTCCTCGTCCGGCGCCAGCGCCAGCAGACGCCGCGCCAGCACGCGGGCGATCTCCACCGGGTTCAGCTCGGCCTTGGCGGTGAACAGCGGCCGGCCTTCGGCGTCGGTCTTGCCCAGCACGCGGGGGCGGCGGTCCCAGTGGTAGAGCTGGTCCTTGATCTGCGCCTCCAGGACGGAGCGCTTCTCCTCCACCACCAGCAGTTCCTCCGCCCCGTCGGCGAAGGCGCGGATGCCGTCGGGCTCCAGCGGCCAGGCCAGCGCCACCTTGTAGACGGCCAGGCCCAGGGCGGCGGCACGGGCCGGGGTGATGCCCAGCTCGTCCAGCGCCTGACGGACGTCCAGATAGCTCTTGCCGATGGTGACGATGCCCAGCCGCGGCCGCTCGGCCCCCAGCACCACCCGGTCCAGCCGGTTGGCGCGGGCGAAGGCCTTCGCCGCCTCCAGCTTCCAGGTGACCATGCGGTCCTCCTGGATCAGCGGCGTGTCGTGCAGCCGGATGTTCAGCCCGCCCGGCGGCATCTCGAAATCCGCCGGTTCCGCGATCTCCAGGCCCAGCGGGTCGATGTCCACGATGGCGGTGGTGTCGATCGTGTCCGCCACCGTGGTGAAGCCGACCCAGCAGCCGGAGAAGCGCGACAGCGCCCAGCCGACCAGCCCCATGTCCAGGAATTCCTGCACGCCCGCCGGATTGATGACCGGCATGAAGGCGTGCATGAAGGCGTGGTCGGACTGGTGCGGCAGGGTGGAGGACTTGCAGGCGTGGTCGTCGCCGGCGAAGGCCAGCACGCCGCCGTGGCGCGCGGTGCCGGCGAAGTTGGCGTGCTTCAGCGCGTCGATGGAGCGATCGACGCCCGGCCCCTTGCCGTACCAGATGCCGAACACGCCATCGACCGTGGCGCCCTGCCAGAGATTGACCTGCTGGCTGCCCCAGACAGCGGTGGCGCCCAGCTCCTCGTTCACGCCGGGCTGGAAGCGGATCGAGCCGGCCTCCAGGAACTTCCGCGCCTGCCACAGCGCCTGGTCGTAGCCGCCCAGCGGCGAGCCGCGGTAGCCCGAGATGAAGCCGGCCGTGTTCAGCCCGGCAGCGCGGTCGCGCTGGCGCTGGAGCATCGGCAGCCGGACCAGGGCCTGGGTGCCGGTCATGAACACCCGCCCCTTGTCGAGGGCGTACTTGTCGTCGAGTCCGACCTGCGCGAGTGCGCGCCGGTTCGCTGCGGACGTCATGGCGACCTCCTCCCGTGAATGCCCTGTTTCCCTGTCAGTTGGCGACAGACTGTCGCAGAGAATAGGTCATGTCTACTGACTTATTTTCTGACAGAAGCAGCGCAGCAACCGCATCGAATCGTACCGATCCGGGGTGGCGTCGCAGGGAATTGTTGCTACCGCGGTGCGGTGGTGCGGTGCATCACGGACCGGGGCCTGCGGCAGGGCGGGCTCCGTCCGGAAGATGCCTGCCCCGTACACGGATGAACAGGCCGGGGGCCCGCCGTTCCGGGTCCTCCGGGAACCGGAATCCGGACCGTCCTGCTCTCTTTGCCCTGCTCCCCCCTGCCCTGCTCCCCCCTGCCCTGCTCCCCCCTGCCCTGCTCCCCCCTGCCCTGCTCCCTTGCCCTCCGGCCCGCCCGCGACTCGTGCTATCCTCCGTCCCATGACTGGACCGGGGCAGGGAGCGGGAAGCAGGGGAGGCGGCGATGGCGGGCGAGGCGGTGCGGCGGCAGTTGACGCTGGACGAGTTCCTGGCCTGGGACGGGCCGGAACGCCGCTACCAGCTGTTCGACGGCGAGCCGGTGGCGAGACCCCTGGAGACGGGCGCGCACGGTACGTTGCAGGCCCGCCTCGGCGCCGGCCTGATCGCTGCCCTGGCGGGCCGCGAGCCGTGCCGGCCCGTCTCGGAGGCGGGCGTCGCCTCCGTCCGGCGGGCGCGCGACGTCTACGTGGCCGACATCGCCGTAACCTGCGCGCCCGACCGCCGCGGCGCCCGCCTGACGGAAGCACCGCTGCTGCTGGTGGAGATTCTCTCCGAGTCCACGGCGGAGGAGGTGCGCAAGCTGAAGCTGCCCGAATACCGCCTGATCCCGTCGGTGCGCGAGGTGCTGCTGCTGGACAGCCGCGACACCTATGCCGAGGTCCACCGGCGGCTGGACGAGGCGCGCTGGCTGACCGATCTGGTGGTGGGACCGGACGGGGTGCTGCGCCTGGAGTCGATGCCGCTGGAGGTCCGCCTCGCCGACCTCTACCGCGGGCTGGACCTGCCCGGCCCTTCCCCGGCAGCGGCCGGAGACGCGGAAACGGCGGGGGCGTGAGCCCCTACAGTCCCAGCACGTCCTGCATGGAGTAGAATCCCGGCGGCTGCGTCGGCGCCCAGAGGGCGGCGCGGACGGCGCCGCGGGCGAAGATGGCGCGGCTGGCCGCCTTGTGGGTCAGCTCGATGCGCTCCCCCTCCGCGGCGAAGATGACGGTGTGGTCGCCCACCACGTCGCCGCCGCGCAGGGTGGCGAAGCCGATCTCCCCCGCCGGGCGCGGGCCGGTATGGCCGTCGCGCACGCTGCGCCGGACCGTCTCCAGCGCCACCGCGCGCCCCTCCGCCGCGGCCTGGCCGAGGGCCAGCGCCGTGCCGCTGGGCGCGTCCACCTTGTGCCGGTGGTGCATCTCCAGGATCTCGATGTCCCAGTCGGGGCCGAGGGTGGAGGCCACCTTGCGCACCAGCCCCAGCAGCAGGTTCACACCCAGGCTCATGTTGGCGGCGAAGACGACGGGCGCGCGGGTGGCGCTGTCGGCCAGGGCCGCCCGGTCCTGCTCCGACAGGCCAGTGGTGCCGACCACCAGCGCCGTGCCGGTCTCCGCCGCCAGCCGGGCATGGGCGACGCTGGCCGCCGGGGCGGTGAAGTCGATCACCGCGTCGGCGGCGCGGAACAGGGCGGCGGCATCGTCCGTCGCGGCGACGCCCAGCGGCTCCAGCCCGGCCAGGGTGCCGAGGTCGCGGCCCAGATTGGCGGAGCCGGGCCGCTCCGTCCCGCCGGCCAGGGTGCAGCCGGGCGTGGCCGCCACCTCCCGCACCAGCATCTGCCCCATCCGCCCCGCCGCCCCGACGATCCCGATCCGCATGCCCGTCTCCCTGGTTCCGGAGCGGGTGATAGCACAGCGCGGGCCGTCCGGTCAGGCCGACATGAGCGGGAGAGGCTCAGCCGCCGAGACAGCCGGCGAGCGCGTCGGCGTTGAAGCGCAGCAGGGCGAAGTAGAGGTCCGGCCCGTCCGGCAGGGTGGCGCCTTCGGGGTCCAGCACGCCGGTACGGGCGCCCGTGCCCTCCGCCACCGTGCGGACGAGGGCGGGCTCGAACTGCGGTTCGGCGAAGACGCAGGCGGCCCCCAGCTCGCGGATGCGGGCGCGCAGTTCCCGCAGCCGGGAGGCCGAGGGGCGCAGCTCCGGGCTGACGGTGATCGCCCCCGCCGCCGCGAGGCCGTAGCGGTCCTCCAGGTAGTGGTAGGCGTCGTGGAAGACGACGAAGGGCCGGCCGCGCACGGGGGCGAGCCGTGCCGCCAGCTCCCGGTCGAGATCGGCCAGGGCGGCGTGGGTGCGCTCGGCATTGGCGCGGTAGGTCGCGGCGTTGGCCGGGTCCAGCGCCGTCAGCGCGTCGGCGACATGGGCGACGATGGCCTGGGCGTTGCGCGGGTCCAGCCAGACATGACCGTCGGCCGGGGCATCGTGGTCATGGTCATGGTCATGGTCATGGTCATGGTCATGGTCGTGCTCATGATCATGGTCGTGGTCGTGATCGTGGCCGTCCTCCCAGACGCCGCCGGCCCGGACGGGCAGGGTCCGCACCCCCGGCGCCTGCCCCAGCGGCAGGGACCGCGCCTTGCCGCCCAGGGCCTGCACCGGCTTCTCCAGGAACGCTTCCAGCCCCGGCCCGACCCAGACGATCAGGTCGGCCCGGTCCAGCGCCCGCGCGTCCGACGGCTTCAGCGAGAAGGCGTGCGGGCTGGCGGCGCCGCGCACCAGCAGGTGCGGCTCTCCCACCCCCGCCATCACCGCCGCGGTGAGGGAGTGCAGCGGCTTGATGCTGGCGACGACCTGCGGCGCCGGCCGCGCCGTCTCCGCCGCTGCGGCGGCGGGCAGGGCCAGAAGTGCCGGCAGGAGGAACCGCGCCAGAAGAAAGGCCGGCAGGCGGGGGAGGAACCGGCGCAGGCCGGGCCGGTTCGGAAGGCCGGAACCCCGGCGGGAGAAGGATCGGACCATGGCTGCCATCTCGGGAAACGGGCTTGGAGGCCGTGCGTGCCGGACACAGATCGTTATATTATAACATTTGTCAAGCCGGGCGCGCTGGCGTACAACGCGCCGCCTTTTCCTGGAGCGTCCGCATGGACCTGACGGCCCCGAAGCTGGGTTCAGAGATGCCGGGCTCAGAGACACCGGACGCAGACACGCGGCCGGCTGACGGCCCGGCAGACGGTCCGGCGGAGCCGCTGCTGGACGCGCGCGGGCTGACGGTGGCCTATGGCGACCGCATCGTGCTGGACGGCGTGGACCTGACCGTGCGCCCGGGGGAGATCGTCACCCTGATCGGCCCCAACGGGGCCGGCAAGACGACGCTGGTGAAGACCGTGCTGGGGCTGGTGCGGCCGCAGGCGGGGCGGGTCGCCCGCCGGGCGGGGCTGAGCATCGGCTACATGCCGCAGCGTCTGGCCGTGGACCCGACGCTGCCGTTGAGCGTCCGCCGCTTCCTGACCCTGTGGGGCAGGGCGACGCCCGCGGAACTGGACGCCGCGCTGGCCGAGGTGGGGGCGCCGCATGTCCTGGACCGGGCCGTGCAGTCCCTGTCGGGGGGCGAGATGCAGCGCGTGCTGCTGGCCCGCGCCCTGCTGCGCCGGCCCGACCTGCTGGTGCTGGACGAGCCGGTGCAGGCCGTGGACGTGCACGGCCAGATCGCGCTGTTCGAACTGATCGCGGAAATCCGGCACCGGCGCGGCTGCGGCGTGCTGCTGGTCAGCCACGACCTGCATCTGGTGATGGCCCGGACCGACACGGTGATCTGCCTGAACCGGCATGTCTGCTGTTCCGGCCGGCCGGAGGATGTGAGCCGGCATCCCGACTATGTCGCCCTGTTCGGCCGCCATGCCGAGGCACTGGCCGTCTACCACCATCTGCACGACCATGGCCACGCCGCCGACGGCTGCGTCGTGCCGGTCGGGCAGGAGGCGGCGCACCGGCACGGGCACGGGCACGGGCACGGGCACAGCCACGGGCATGGGCATGGCCATGGGCACGACCACCACCGGCCCGGCCGGCCGGATGCGGGCGGACGGCGATGACCGGCGGCACGGGGGCGGGAACGGGCGGGAGCAAGGTCGGGGGAAAGGGCGGCCGGCATGCTGGATGACTTCGTGCTGCGGGCGCTGCTGGGCGGCGTCGGGCTGGCGCTGGTGGCGGGGCCGCTGGGCTGCGTCGTGGTCTGGCGCCGCATGGCCTATTTCGGGGACACGCTGGCCCATTCCGCCCTGCTGGGCGTGGCGCTGGGCTTCCTGTTCGGGATCGGGCTGAATGTCGGGGTGGCGCTGGTCTGCGTCGGTATCGCCGTGCTGCTGACCGTGCTCCAGGAACAGCGCCGGCTGGCCAGCGACACGCTGCTGGGCATCGTCTCCCATTCCGCGCTGAGCGTGGGACTGCTGGCGCTGGCGCTGATGGAGGCGCTGCGGGTGGACCTGATGGCCTATCTGTTCGGCGACGTGCTGGCGGTGACGCGGGCGGACCTGCTCTGGATCTGGGCGGGCGGGGCGCTGGTGCTGGCCGTGCTGGCGGCGATCTGGCGTCGGCTGCTGGCCCTGACGGTGGACGAGGATCTGGCGCGGGTGGAGGGCGTGCCGGTGCGCGCCGTGCGGCTGGTCTTCATGCTGCTGATCGCGGCCACCATCGCCTTCGCCATGAAGATCGTGGGCATCCTGCTGGTGACCTCGCTGCTGGTGATCCCGGCGGCGGCGGCGCGGCGCTTCGCCCGCACGCCCGAGATCATGGCCGTGGTCGCGGCCGGCATGGGGGCGGCGGCCGTGGGGCTGGGCATGGCGGCGTCGCTCTGGGCCGACCTGCCGACCGGGCCGGCGATCGTGGCCGCCGCGGCGGGCCTGTTCGCCCTGAGCCACGCCGTGCCGGGTCCCCGCCCGGCCTGAAGACCCCGCCCGGGCTGATGCCGGTCAGCCGGCGGGCGGGCGGCGCACGCGGTCCAGCGCGCGGCGCAGGGCGTTGGCGAAGTCCAGCCGTTCCGGCGGCGACAGGAAGCTGCCGACGATCACCGTGGTGCCGCGGGAACTGAGCGTCACATGGCTGTGGTGCTGCGGCGGGTCGTCCATGGCGACGCGCAGCCAGTAGGGCTGGAAGGTCCAGGTCCGCACCGGCCGCGCCGGCTCCACCCGCTGCACGGTCAGGCGCTCGGGCGTCAGTTCCACCGTCTCATAGAGCCGGCCGCTGCGGTAGCTGGCCTGGAAGGCGAGCCAGACCAGCAGCACGTCCAGCCCGAAGAAGCCGAGCACGGGCCACGCCCCGTTCGCCAGGAACAGGCCCCCGACGGCCGCGGAGACGGCGACGAGCGCCCCCATCAGGATGCGGAACCCCCGCGGTCCCAGGCTGCGGTGCGGGTGCAGCACGGCGCGGAAGACCGCCGGCTGGCCGGAAGGGAACCCGTGGGGCATCGCATCCTGCATGCCCCGACGATAAGCGGACCACGCCGCTCCGGCAAGCCGCACCCCCCATTTCCCACAGGTCTCCGCGGTTCCCGCCGATGTACGGGCCGGAAGCGGCGTTCCGGAGGGCGGGCCATGAACACGGATGGATACGGATATCCGCGGATGGACACGGATGAATATCCCCCTCCGCGCCATCCGGGCGCCGGCGCAGCCGGCAACCTGACGGGATTGGGGCAGCGCCAGAAAGCTGAACCATATCAACACCCCCTGTCCGCCGGTGCCGGCGACAGGTGCGGGACCGGTGTCAGCCTGCACACCGTCAGCTTCGGTGCCGCTGGACGGAAATCCATAACTCATTGTTTAAAATAAACGAAATGATTGCCCGTGTCGGGTGTTTGCCGTAGTGTCCCAAGCCTCTGGAGGAGGCGATGCGCAAGCCCAGGACAGCGAAGCAACAGCTTGCGGAACTGGTGACCCGCTCGAACGACGACGTGTTCCTGCCGCGGGACTTCACCAGGGCCAGCCCCGACTCCGCCGAGTACGATACCGTGCTCCGCGCCGCCCGTGCGCTTGTCCGCGAGGGCATGCTGGTTCGTCTCGGCTATGGCGTCTACGCCAGGACCCGCCAGAGTCCGATCACCGGCAAACCGATGCTCACTGCACCGGGGGGCCTGGAGGGGGCCGTCAGACAGGCGCTCGACAAGCTCAAGGTCGTCTGGCAGCCCGGGCAGGCCGCTCAGGACTACAATTCCGGTCGCAGCACGCAGATCCCTGTGAACGCCTCGTTCCGCGTGGCAAACCGATTCTCCCGCAAGATATCGTTCCGGGGCAAGGAGGTCGTTTTTGAGCGATCCGAGGTATGATCTCGGAGCTGTACAGGATTTCTTCGGCTTCTCCGGCGTCAGTGTCGTCGAGAAGGACCTGGAGATTGTCAAAGTCCTGAAAATATTCTCAGAACTCAAGACAGACGGTATCCGGTTCGTCTTCGCCGGGGGAACCTGCCTTGCCCGTGCGCATGGCAGGATCAAGCGCATGTCCGAGGACCTGGACATCAAGCTCGTTCTGTCTCCCGGGCTTGCGGCCGCCGGTGCGACCAGGCAGAGGAAGGTGCTGAGCGCCCTGAAGGAGGCCCTGGTTCAGGAGTTCGGCAGGGTCGGCCTCCATCTCGACCACACGGGAGCCGAGGCGGACGAACCGCCCCTCCTCGCGCGGAACGAAAACAGGCATGTCTCGTACCGCCTCACCTATGACCGCGCCACGAAGGATGCCTCCATCCTCGATTCCCGGATCAGGATCGAGACGGTCGTTTCGATACTGCGCCGGGAGGCGGAACTCCGGCCGGTGTCGTCACTCGCCGCTGAGGCCTACGGCCACCCTGCCGAGGTGGACGGCATTGCCTGCGTCTCCGTCGCCGAAACCGCCGCGGAGAAGATCGTATCGCTGACGCGACGGATCGCAGCCAGACTGGAGGGAGATGCCGGGCGGTTCGACAACCGGATCATCCGGCACGTCTACGACCTGCACATGATCCGCGATTCCATCGATCCCGGCGATGTGGGCAGCATAGCACGCGAAATCGCCGGACAGGATGCGGTGCAGTTCCGGAACCAGCACCCCGGTTACGCCGACGATCCCGAAGAAGCCACGCGCCGGGCGTTGGACGCACTTGTCAGAGATCCCGAGCATGGACGGCAGTACGACGCCTTCATGACGGACATAGTCTACGGAGACAAGATCGGCTTCGACGTCGCCATGCGGACAGTCGCCGAAATCGCCGCCGCCATGTGGGAATGGGATGCGGTGAACACACCGGGATCGGGGCGGGGAGCATGAACACGGATATCCGCGGCCGTCCGCGTTTCCCTTCCCCGCCTGCCCGACCCCGCCCGGCGGCCGTCAGTCCGCGCCGGGGACGCCCTTGCTGGTGCTGTACTGGAAGGACAGCGCCTCGCCCGGATGGACCAGCGGGTGGACGGCGTGGGCCGCCATGGCGGCCTCGCTGAAGCCGCAGAGGATCAGCTTCAGCTTGCCCGGATAGTGGGCGATGTCGCCGACGGCGTGGATGCCCGGCTGGCTGGTGGCCAGGGTGCGCGGGTCCACCCGGATGTGGCCCTTCTCCAGTTCCATGCCCCATTCCGCGATGGGGCCGAGATTCATGGCGAGGCCGAAGAAGGGCAGCAGCACGTCCGCCTCCAGCACCTTCTCCACCCCCTCCAGGTCGGCGACGCGGACGCCGGTCAGCCGGCCGGCCGTCCCTTCCAGGCCGGAGAGCTGGTAGGGGATCACCATCTCGATCCGGCCCTCGGCGGCCAGCGCCTCCATCCGGCCCACGCTCTCCGGCGCGGCGCGGAACTTCGGTCGGCGGTGGACGACCATGACCCTGGCGGCGACCTCGGCCAGGCTGATGGCCCAGTCCACGGCGCTGTCGCCGCCGCCGGCGATCACCACGCGCTGGCCGGCGAAGGCCTGGCGGCGGTGGACGAGGTAGAAGATGCTGCGGCCCTCATACGCCTCCAGCCCGTCGAGCGGCGGCTTGTTCGGGCCGAAGGCGCCGACGCCGGCGGCGACGATCACCGCCTTGCAGTCGATCTGCACGCCCCTGCTGGTGCCGACGCGCCAGCCGCCATCCTCCAGCCGGGTCAGCGTCTCCACCTGCTGGCCGAGATGGTAGGTCGGGGCGAAGGGCGCCGCCTGGGCCGCCAGCCTGTCGATCAGTTCCGCCGCCTCGATGGCGGGGTGGCCGGGGATGTCGTAGATCGGCTTCTCCGGATAGAGCGCCGTACACTGGCCGCCGAGCATGTCGAGCGCGTCCACCACATGGGTGCGCATCTTCAGCATGCCGCATTCGAACACGGCGAACAGGCCGACAGGACCGGCCCCGATGACGACGACGTCCGTCTTGTGAATCGTGGGAGACATGGCGCGTGCGGTTGGGATGGAGGGAGGGGCCTTGATGTACCCTTTTCCGCCGGCACGCAAGGTTCCTGCCCGGCCTGCGGGCACCGGGGCGCCGGAATGTCGCCCCCTGGCCGGGCAAGGACCGGGGAGGTGCGGAAACGTCGGTCCAGCGCCGCGCCAGGGAGAGGGGGACGCGGAAACGTCCGCCCCGCCCCGCGCCAGGGAGAGGGGGGCGCGGAAACGTCCCCCTCGCGCCAGGGGCGCGGAAACGTCCCTTGCGGGCGGGCGGCGGGATTCGCAGAATGCGCCGCCCCGGCCCCCGCGGCCGGCCCCCGTTCACGTCTCCGCCGCCATGATCCGCGACCTGCGCATCGACCTGCCCGACGAGGCCGCCACCGCCCGGCTGGCCGCCGCCCTGGGCGACCTGCTGCGGCCGGGCGACACGGTCTGCCTGCATGGCGGGCTGGGGGCGGGCAAGACCGCCTTCTCCCGTGCGCTGATCCGGTCGCTGTCCGGCAACCCCGAGGAGGAGGTGCCGAGCCCCACCTTCACCCTGGTGCAGGTCTATCCCCTGCCCCGCTTCGACCTCTGGCACTTCGACCTCTACCGCCTGTCCGGGCCGGAGGAGGTGGTGGAGCTGGGCTGGGAGGAGGCGCAGGCCGGCGGCTGCGCCCTGGTGGAATGGCCCGAGCGGCTGGGCGACCTGCTGCCGGCGGACCGGCTGGACCTGATGCTGACCGTCACCGGCCCGGAGTCCCGCATCGCCACCCTGGCCGGGTCGCCGTCCTGGACACCGCGGCTGGAGAGCCTGTCATGCTGACGCCGGAGCGCGACGCCCGCATCGCCGCCTTCCTGGCCGACGCCGGCTGGGGGGCCGCGGCGCGCGGGCCGATGGGGGCCGACTGGTCCGCCCGCCGCTACGAGCGGCTGCGGCTGGACGGGCGGACCCGCATCCTGATGGACGCCCCCGGCCCGGCCGCGGCACAGGTGCCGCCCTTCGTCCGGATCTGCGGCATCCTGCGCGGCTGCGGCCTGTCCGCCCCGGTGACGGAGGCGGGCGACGATACCGGCGGGCTGCTGCTGCTGGAGGATCTGGGCGACGACAGTTTCGCCCGCCTGCTGGAGCGCGGCGACGATCCCTGGCCGCTCTACACCCTGGCGACGGACGTGCTGGTGGCGCTGCACCGCCGCTTCGATCCCGCCACGGCCGCCGGTCTGCCCCGCTACGACGCGGACCTGTTCACCCGGCAGGTGATGCTGTTCGCCGACGCCTACCTGCCGGCCGCGACCGGGACCGCCCCGACCGCGGCGGCGCGCGGGGCGCTGGAGGCGGCATGGCGGGCGGTGCTGCCGGCCGCCTTCGCCGTGCCGGACAGCCTGCTGCTGCGCGACTACCACCCCGGCAACCTGATGCTGCTGCCCGACCGGCCGGGCGTGCGCGCCTGCGGCCTGCTGGACGTGCAGGATGCCGGCCTGGGGCCGGTGGCCTACGACCTGCTGTCGCTGCTGGAGGATGCCCGCCGCGACGTGCCGGCGGAGATCGCCGCCGCCATGCGGGCGCGCTACCGGGACGCCTTCCCGGAGATCGACGCCGACGCCTTCGCCGCGGCCGATGCCGTGCTGGGCGCCGTGCGCCATGCCCGCATCCTGGGCCGGGTGGCCGAGCTGGCGGCGGGCCGGGCGGCCCCGCAGATCGACTTCCTGCCCCGCGTCTGGGGCCAGCTCGCGGCCAAGCTGCGCCACCCGGCCCTGGCGCCGGTGGCCGCCTGGATGCGCGACACGCTGCCGGCCGACGGGGCCGTGGACCATATCCTGCGAGGAACCTGCGCATGAGCGACCGGTATCACCGCCTGCCGGAGGACGCGCCGCGCCGTGCCATGGTGCTGGCCGCCGGGCTGGGCCTGCGCATGCGGCCGCTGACCCTGACCCGGCCGAAGCCGCTGGTGCAGGTGGGGGGACAGACGCTGCTGGACCATGCGCTGGACCGGCTGGCCGACGCCGGGGTGGAGGACGCCGTCGTCAACGCCCACTGGCTGGCCGACCAGGTGGAGACGCATCTGGCCGCCCGCACCCGGGCGCCGCGCACCCACCTGTCGCGCGAGGAGACGCTGCTGGAGACGGCGGGCGGCATCCGCAAGGCCCTGCCGCTGCTGGGCGACGCCCCGTTCTACGTGGTGAATTCCGACGTGCTCTGGCTGGACGGGCCGGTGCCCGCCCTGACCCGGCTGGCCCGCCGCTGGGACCCGGCGGCGATGGATTTCCTGCTGCTGCTGATGCCCACCGTCTGGGCCGTGGGCTACGAGGGGCGCGGCGACTACCACATGGACCCGGCCGGCCGGCTGCGCCACCGCGGGAGCGACAGCATCGCCCCCTTCGTCGCCGCCGGGGTGATGATCGCCCGGCCCGACGCCTACCGCGACCTGCCGGAGGGGCCGGCGGGCAACGCCGCCCTGTGGCACGCGGCGGAGACCTCGGGCCGGCTCTACGGCCTGCGCCATGACGGCCCCTGGTTCCATGTCGGCACCCCGGAGTCCCTGGCCGAGGTGGACGCCCAGGTGCGCCAGCCGCGCGTCCGCTGGGCCGAACCCTGAGCCCCTGTCGCCGGCAGGGCCGGGAACCGGATCGTCTGGAAACAGGGAGAGGCCGGAACGGGAAAGGGCCCGCCGACGGGCGGACCCTCCCGGTCGCCGGCCAGGGGCGGGTGCGGTGACGGGGGATTCCGCACTCCCCTGGCCGGTCGGTTCGCTCCAGAGCTGCGAATCAATCGCAGTCGCGCATTGAAATGCCGGATCGTCCGGCCCCTGTCAAGTCCGATTGCGACGAATTCTCATCTGGAACCCTTCCACCCTTCTGCCGGCCGTCAGACGCCCTTCCTGGATGCCTTCAGGGTGCGGTGCAGCGGTGCGCTTTTCCCTGTCGGGTGCACGGTGTACCTTGCCCCGTTCGAACGGCGGCCCCGGAGGCACGGATGGCGGATGGAGAGCTTCCCTGCTGCGGCATCGATCTGGCGGCGACCCCGCTGGAGGCGATCGAGTCCCGGCGCTCGGTGCGCAGCTTCCTGCCCACCCGCGTTCCCCGCGAGACGGTGGAGCGCATCCTGACCGCGGCGGCGCGGGCGCCCAGCGGCACCAACATGCAGCCCTGGCAGGTGCATGCGCTGGCCGGGCTGGCGCGCGAGCGGCTGTGCCGTGCGGTGCTGCACGCCTATGAGACGAACGAGCCCGGCCCGGCGATGGAGTACCGCTACTATCCCGACCGCTTCGCGGAGCCCTACCTCGCGCGGCGCAAGGCGGTGGGGGCGGCACTCTATGCCCTGCTGAACATCAGCCGCGACGACCGCGCGGGCATGCACCGCCAGCACGGGCGCAACTACCTGTTCTTCGACGCGCCGGTGGGGCTGATCTTCACCATCGACCGGGGGCTGGAGATCGGAAGCTGGCTGGACTACGGCACCTTCCTCCAGAGCATCATGGTCGCCGCCCGCCAGTTCGGCCTGCACACCTGCCCGCAGGCCGCCTGGGCGGCCTATGGCGGGATCGTGCGGCGCGAGCTGGGCATCCCCGACGACCGCATGGTGGTGGGCGGCATGGCGCTGGGTTACGAGGACCCCACAGCCCCCGAGAACGCGCTGCGCACGGAGCGGGCGCCCGTGTCGGAATGGACCCGGTTCGAGGGCTGGGACTGAGATGGCCCGCGAAGGGGACACCTCACAGCCCGCGACCGTGCTGCGCCAGCTCGTCCGCTCGCTCTCGCAGGCCGTGGCGGGGTTCGAGGCGACGGCGGACATGCCGCGCCGCACCTTCCCCGACTACAAGAAGGCCCGCGCCGCCTATCTGGAAATCCAGTCCATGGTCTTCGCCGTGCAGGACAAGGCGCAGGAGAGCCGGGCCCAGGCCCCGCCCGACCTGGGGGCCTGGCTGGTGCGGACCCGGCTGCGCGCCATCGCCGCCTTCACCCGCGTCAGCCTGTTCTTCTTCCGCGACCCGCCGGCTCTGCTGGTCCAGGCGCTGGGCGCCCACGAGATCCTGGAGATGGAGCGCGAGGCGTTCGAGGGCGTGCTGAAGGACTACGACATGATGCTGCTGGAGGCCTCGGTGGACGACCGCAAGGCCGACGAGCTGGACAAGGTCCGCACGCAGATCGAGGAAGTCGTCCGCCTGCTCCAGGACCTGCTGAAGACCGCCCCGCCGCCGCTGGCGACATTCTGACGATTCGCCATCCGGCTGTATGCGGCAGGAAAAAGGCACGTTTCGCCTGTGGATTCTCCCCCGCCTGCCCCTTATGATCCTCGCAGAAATGCGGATCTGACGACAGATGGGCGAGAAGGAGGCGCTTGGGGAATGACGGACGCGGTGCTGACCGGCATGACCCCGCCCTACGGGCGGCCGGGGGCGGAGACGGGCGACGCAACGGGCGGCGGGACCGGCGACGGAGCCGTGCGGTTCGAGGCGGAGCGCGGCACGCTGATCGGGCTGCTGCTGACGAACATGCTGCTGAACCTGCTGACGCTGGGGCTCTACCGCTTCTGGGCGCGCACCCGGGTGCGGCGCTTCTTCTGGGGGGCGCTGCGGATCGACGGCCGGCCGCTGGACTATACCGGCCGCGGGATGGAACTGTTCCTGGGCTTCATGGTCGCCCTGGTGGTGCTGGCCCCGGTGCTGGCCGGCTTTCAGTTCGTCGCCAATGTCCTGACCGTCACCCATCCCGTGGCGGGGGTGACGCTTACCCTGCTGTTCTATCCCCTGCTGGGGGCGCTGGCCCTGACCGGCACCTATTTCGCGCGGCGCTATCTGCTGACGCGGACGCGCTGGAGCGGCATCGCGGCCGGGCAGGACGGGACGGTGGCCCGCTTCGTCGGACAGCATCTCTGGGCCTATCTGCTGGCGACGTTGTCGCTGGGCATCGCCATGCCCTGGGCGGACGCGAACACCTACCGTTACCGCATGTCCATCACCCGGTTCGGCACCGGCAGGTTCGGCAGCGATGCGGACAGCCGCGGCCTCTGGGGCGCATGGCTGGCCGCCTGGGGCCTGCTGGCGCTGGGCACAGTGCTCTGGTTCGTCGGATTCATGCCGGCACTGCAGACGGTGGAGGAACATCAGGCAGGCGTCCCCCCGACGCCGGTCGATCTGAATGACATGCTGCTGACGGTCGCCGTCCTGTCCTATGCCGCCGGGCTTCTGGGGCTGGCCTTCTACCGGCTGGTCCGGTTCCGGCACTTCACCCGGCACACCTGGCTTGAGGGCATCCGCTTCCGCTGTGACGCGCCGGCGCGGGCCTTCATCGGCGTGATCGCCGTGACGGCGCTGCTGCTGCTCGCCGTGGCGGGGCTGGCGGCGCTGGCGGGCATCGGCATCGCCATGCTGATCCCGTCGCCGGCGGGCGTCGTGGTGGGGGGCGCGGTGGCCCTGCTGCTGCTGCTGGCGGCCACGCCGCTGGTGACGACGGGCTACTACCTGCCGGCGCTGCTGACGCGGCTGGCGGCGCACGGCCGGATCACCGACCTGTCCGCCGCCGACGCCATCGTCAACCGCGCCACCCCGGCCCCGCGCCGGGGCGAGGGGCTGATCGACGCCGTGGGCGACATCGGGATCGGGCTGTGACACGGCCGGCGGACGCCGGCAGCGCGCCGCCCGGAGGCGCTGAGCCGGGCGACCTGGGCAGCGCCCGCTACCAGGACGGCGCGACCGGCAAGACCCTGGCCGTGCGGCTGCGGGCGGAGGCGGCGTGGCTGGTGATCCTGCATCCCGACGGACGGGAACTGGACCGCTGGCCCGGCGCCAAGGTCCGCCCCCTGCCCGACGGTCCACCGGGCGCTCTGGGGCTGGAGGCCGGATCGGCGGTCCGGCTGCTGCCCGACGATGACGCCACCCCGGCCCGGCTGGCTGCAGCCTTCCCCGCCACCGCCGGTCCCGCCCACCGGGCCCCGCGCCGATGGTCGGCGGGCCTGACCCTGGCGGGGGCGGTGCTGTCGCTGCTGCTGGTGGTGTTCGTGCTGATCCCCGCCCTGGCGCCTGTGCTGGCCGGACTGGTGCCGCCGTCGCTGGACCGGCGGGTGGGGGAGGCGGTGGCCGAGTCCCTGGCCGACATGGTCGGGGATGAGGGGCTGCCGCGACGCTGCGAGGACCCGGCGGGAACGGCGGCGCTGGAGACGATGCTGGCCCGGCTGTCCGGGCCGGGGCCGCACCTTCCGGCGGAAGGCTTCCGCGTGCGGGTGGTGGGCAGCCGCATGGTCAACGCCTTCGCCCTGCCCGGCGGCGTCCTGGTCGTGCCCGCTGCCATGATCACCGTCGCGGACAGTCCCGAGGCGCTGGCCGGCGTGCTGGCGCACGAGATGGGCCATGCCGTAGCCCGCGACCCGACGGTGCGGGTGATCCGCGTCGGCCTGTTCGGCGCCGTGGTCTCGCTGGTGACGGGCGATTTCAGCGGCGGGGTCGCCGCCGCCCTGCTGACCCAGGCGCTGGAGTCGGGCTACAGCCAGGAGCGGGAGATGGCGGCCGACGCCTTCGCCGCCGACAGGCTGGAGGCAGCCGGCCTGCCGGTGGCGCCGCTGGCCCGGCTGTTCGGGCGGATGCGCGACAGTCACGGCGACCCGCCGGTCTGGCTGCGCTGGTTGTCCAGCCATCCCGATACGGCCGTCCGTATCGCGGCCCTGGAGGCGCGCCTGTCGCGCGACCCGCCGGCGGGGGCTGCCCCGCTGCTGCCGCCGGGAGCATGGGACGCGCTGCGCCGCATCTGCGGCAGCGTCGTGGCCCCGGAAACCGCCCCCCTTGGCGAGGCGCCTCGGGAACCGGAGGGCGGGGCCGGCGGCGGCGTCAGTCGCGGCGGACCAGCTTGAAGAAACGGCTGTCGTGGCCCTCGATCTCCTCCTGGTGGAGGAAGGCGAGCCGGCGGTCCTCGAAGGTCCGGAAGAAGCGGTCCCAGGAGATTTCCTCCAGCCCCTCCTCCTTCTCGCCGAAGTCGATGCGCAGGATGCCGCCGTCGTCGGCATCGTCCCCGCCGGTGCCGGCGACCGCGGCCGGACGGCCGCCGCGCGCTTCGGCCCAGCGCCGGATGGCATCGTGATCGGTGGTTCTGATCGCATCACTGCCACGGGCACCGCTGGTCATCTTCATCTCCCGACCTATGTAAGAGTCAGGCGCCATCAACCGCCACGATCCGGCTCCGTTCCCGGTTCCTCCGCAGTCCCGGTCCAGGAGCAGCCCTGGACCGGGTGGCGGCGGAACCGGGGAGCCGGGGCGGCGTTCCGACCCTGATGGCCGGCGCGCTTCCGGTTTCCCCGCTTCCGGTTTCCGCCCCCTGACGGCCGAACCCGATGGCCCGCCCCCGGCAGCCCTGTCGGGCATCCCCTCCTGGACGGGCTTGCAATTGATAATGACTCTCAATATGGTTCCGGTATCGACCACGGAGGCAAGCATGCAGGCGATCAGCCAGGACCGGCCTTCCCACCCGGGTCCCGCTTCCGGTCCGGACTCCGGCCTTACCGTCTTCGACCTGGACCGCGTGGAGCAGTTGCTGGTCTGGTCCGCGCGCCGCTGGCGCTACGGCCGCTTCGGCTGGGTGCAGGTGGAGGCGGAGTTCCGCCGGCTGGCCGGCACCGGCTGGGCCGACGCGCTGCTGGCCTGGGAACAGGCGCTGGACCTGATGCACCGCTATCCCCTGACCCAGCCGGAGATCCCCAACGGCTGCGCCCCGCGCATCAGCCGCGACGAGCGCGCCCTGCTGACCTTCGTCGCCCTGGTGCAGCGCCGCATGCCGGCGGAGCCGGCCCTGCTGCTGCACCGGCTGGCCGTTCCGGCCCTGCGCAAGGAGCTGGGCCAGTCGCTGCGCGAGCTGGCCTGGGCCCTCCTGGACCGGCCGCTGCCGCTGCGCCAGCCGACGCCGCCGACGCCGCCCGCGGGCGGCACCCCCTCGGACGGCGCCCCGGCCGAGGGCGTGGTCAGCGGGACCTGGGGACGGCTGCGTCGTTCTCCAGCTCGATGACGGCGATGCCGCCGACGCTGCGGGTCGCCACGACCCGCAGCCGGCGGTCGCCGCCGTGCAGATAGTCCGCCGCCGCCGCCAGCCGCGGCGCCCCCGCCTGCCCCACGAAGAAGGGCGCCACCGCCAGCCGCAGCCGGTGGAAGCAGCCGCTGGCAAGGAACAGGGTCAGCACCTGGGTGCCGCCCTCCACCAGCAGCCTGTCGATCCCCACCCCTTCCAGCGCCGCGACGATGGACGGCGCGTCCGTCCGCTCCAGCGGCAGCACCGTGGCGACCGCCCCCAGCCGCCGGCGCAGCCCCGGCGCCACCGCTGTCGGGCAGAGCACGAAGCGCCGCCCGTCGCCGGCGAAGAAGGCGGCGTCCGGATCGATCGTGCCGCTGCGGGTCAGCGCCACCCGCGCCGGATCGGCCGGCAGGCCGCGGTCCAGCCGCCCCTGCCGCAGCTCGGGCACGCGCACGGTGAGCCGGGGATCGTCCCGCCGCAGCGTGCCGGCCCCGACCAGCACGGCGTCCGCTGCGGCGCGGGCGGCCTGGACCTCGCGCAGATCCTCCGCCCCGGAGAGGACAAGCCGCTCGCCGCCCGCGCGGTCGATGCAGCCGTCCAGCGACATGGCCACCGAAACCTGCACCAGATCCATCCGCCCCCTCCCCCCCGCCGGTCATCGCCTGCCGCAGCAACGGTTGCGCACGGCAGTCGGCCCGCGCCCGACGCCGGTGCCCCCGGGGTGCTTCCGGGGCGCTCCGGGGCTTCCGGTGACGCCGGTGCGGGGCTACCCTGCCCCGGGAACCACAGCGGGAGATCGGGCGTGTCCAGCTTCTGGGATGAGCGTTTCGCCACGGACGGATTCGTCTACGGCACGGAGCCCAATGCCTTCCTGACGGCGCAGGCATCGCTGCTGGCGCCGGGCGGGCGGGTGCTGCTGCCCGGCGACGGGGAGGGGCGCAACGGCGTCTGGCTGGCGGAGCGGGGGCTGGAGGTGCTGGCCGTGGACAGCTCCGCCGTCGGGCTGGCCAAGGCGGAGCGGCTGGCCCGGGAGCGCGGGGTGCGGATCGCCACCGCGGTGGCCGATCTCGCCGCCTGGGACTGGCCGGAGGCGCGGTTCGACGCGGTCGTCGTCATCTTCCTGCACCTGCCGCCCGACTGCCGCGCCCGGGTCCATGCGGCCATGGCGCGGAGCCTGCGCCCCGGCGGGGTGCTGATCCTGGAGACCTTCCGGCCGGCCCAGCTCGGCCGTGCCAGCGGCGGCCCGAAGGACCCGGCCCTGCTCTACGATGCCGACATGCTGCGGCGCGACTTCGCCGGGCTGGAGATTCTCCTGCTGGAGGAGGCGGACCCGGCGCTGGACGAGGGGCCGTTCCACCGCGGCCCGGCCGCGACCGTCCGGCTGGTGGCCCGGCGCCCCCAGGGTCGGGACGCATGACCAGCCGCTGACGATGGCGGCGATCTGGACGGCGACGATCTGGACGGGCGCGCGCCCCTGCCGCCCAGTTCCCCTGCCATCCTGGGGAGGACCGCCCCCTCAGCCCACGAGGCCGAGGAAGTCGTCGGCGTCGAGGCGGGTGACGCCGAGGAGGAGGAGGGCGAAGTCGATCACGCCATCCACCTTCACGTTGCCCTGCACCAGCATGCCGAGGTCGGTGCCCACCGCGCGGATCTCGCCCGCGCCGGTGAAGGGGGCGCTGCCGATGAAGCGGAAATCCTGGTCGCCGGCCCGGTGCAGGTCGGCATCCATGGCCGAAAGGTCGATGCGGTCGTCGCCCTGGTCGAAATCGACGATCACGTCCGGCGCCCGCACCGGGCTGTCGCCGGACCGGACCAGCCGGAACAGGTCGTCCCCACCGCCGCCGACCAGGGTGTCGCGGCCTTGCGCCCCGACCAGCGTGTCGGCCCCCGCGCCCCCGTCCAGCCGGTTCGCCACCTCGTTGCCGATCACCAGATCGTCGCCGCTGCCGCCGACCGCGTTCTCGATCACCGTGCCGAAGGCGATGGCGATGTTCTGCTTCAGCAGGCTGTCGCCCTGGGCGGCATAGTCGGCCGGCACGTCCGCCCGGCCACCGCCGCTGCTGAAGGCCCCCTGGCGCAGGTCCAGCACCGATGGCGTGTCGAAGCCGGAGAAGTCCAGCGTGTCGGTGCCGCCGGCATCCCAGAGGGCGACCACCGGCTGGGTGTTGCGGGTGAAGTCGAAGGACGGGCGGTCGGCCAGGTCGGCGCTGGCGTTGAAGCCGTAGGTCGTGTCGCCGGTGCGCGTCGTCCTGTCGGCACCGTAAAGGCGCTGGGCGGCGGCGATGTCGTGCAGCATGGGCGAGGCGGCGTAGACGAAGCGCAGGTCCCACCAGTCCACATGGTCGGCCCCGGTCAGCCGCGCATCCCAGTAGGACATGATGCTGTACTGGCGCGAATCCTGGAAATACTCCGCACTGGCGGCATAGGAGATTTCGCCGTCGTCGCCGGCGTCGTAGTCGCCGGGATGCGACAGGCCCAGCGCGTGGCCCATCTCGTGGACCAGCGTCGTCAGGCCGTAATAGCCCGGCGCCAGCTCCAGGTTGCTGGCCTGGTCGGGATTGACCCAGACATCGCCCCCCGCCGCCGCCCGCGCGTCCGGAAAATAGGCCCAGGCCTGGCCGGGGCCGGTCGTGGTGTTGGCGAAGCGGATCTGGCCGCCGTCGGGCCGGGTATCCTCCACGAAGCGGATCGCCAGCACGTCGTCCCAGAGGGCCGCGGCCTGGCGCGCCGCCTCCCGCTGCGCCGCGGAGAAGGGGGAGAAGCCCTCGGCCTCCCCGTTCGGGCTGTAGCCCTCGGCCGGCCGGTGGTCGATGAAGCCGTAGCGGACCACGCCGCCGGGGGCGGCCCAGGCCGTGCCGGTGCGGATCAGGTGGTCGGCGATGGTATCGGTGTCCCAGATCGCCTTGCCGGTGCCGGCATCGACGGGGAACTCGCGGGCGGTGGAGCGGAACGACAGGGGGCGGACGGCGCTCATTCTCGGGGCTCCCGGAGGGGGGGGATCGGTAACAGGCGGGCGGGTGGCAGGCGGTCGGCGGCGCCAGGGCAGCGCCTCCGCCAGAAGGGCGTCGAGGGTGCGGGCGACCGGCCCGTCGGGGCCGGCCAGGGCCGCGGCATCAAGGGGCGCCAGGGCATCGGCGGCGGCCGGCAGGGCGACGGCGCGCGGCGGCGGGCCGAACAGGGCGGGCGGCGGCGCCCCCTTGCGCCAGGGCCGCAGCACCAGCAGCAGCACCCGGCCGGCCGCCCCCGGCACCAGCGTGTCGGCCGGCTGCACCGCCGCCTGCACCAGCAGGGCCACGGTGCCGTCCGCCAGCAGCGCCGGATCGCCGGGGGCCAGTGCCTCCACCGGCAGCGGCGCGCCGCGGGCGGCCAGCGCGGCCGCACGGCGGCACAGGGCCGTCTCCAGCGCCAGCCGGTCGGACCCGGGCACCGGCGCCAGCGAACAGCGCAGCGCCAGCCGCTCCGCCCCCTGCCAGAGCGGGTCCGGCGAGCGCCCCGCGGCACCGGCCGGCGCCAGGGCCGCCGCCAGGGTGAGGGTCGCCACGGCGAGGAGCGGCAGGCCCGGGAGCGGCACGGCTGCCCCCCGCAGGGCAGCAGCGGGAGACGGCAGGGCGGCGGGGGGCAGGGAACGGGGCCGGCGCATGGACGCTCGACAGGATGGCGGACGCAATCCTGTGCAGGGTAGGTCATGACCGGCCGATACAGGCGGCGCTATTTGGTGAATAATCCGTCCGGGGCGGATACGGCAGCTACCGTTTTTACGATGCCTTAGATCTATTCATGACATTTTCCGGACATGACGGGTTAGTTTTCAGGGTCCGGCACGGCACAGGGAGGGCGCCGGGCAGGAGGGTGCCGCGCAGGGAGGGCGTCGGGCAGGAGGGCGTCGGGCAGGGGCGGCCTGCGGCAGATGCGGGGCCGGGACAAGGAACGGACTTGCAATCCGTGGCGGAACATCCATATCGTGGAGTGCATTTCTTCATCGGTCCGATCCGATCCCCGCCGGGAAGCTCCGGCAGGAGAGCGGTCCGACCGGACACCGGGCGCCCCGCCCCTCGGCCCCGGACTCGCAGGCTCTGATCCTGCAGGGGCCAGGGAGTGAGGAATCGGACGGCGGCGTCCCTCCCGGCCCCATTCCGGTTCCGGACCGTACCCGCCGCAGGCCCTGACGGCCTGCGCGAACGGTCTGCCGCCCGGCCTCCCTTGCGGGGTCGGTCGCGGCACCCGGGTCCGGGCCGTTCAGCACCGCCATGGCGGTGCCCCCTTTCCGCGTCGCCCTCCGGCGGCGCACGCCCTGCCGGCAGCGTCGAATGCCGGCACACGGCCAACCGCGGGAACACGCGCCCCGCGGCCGGTGCCAGAGACGAAGCGCGGAAGAGACAGGCGCCGCGGAAACGCGGGACACGGAAGCGGGCGCCACCCCGTTCCCACCCCGGGAACGGCGGAGAACGACGAACGGTCAGAAACGAAAGACTGCATGACATTCCTGCATGGGCGGCGCGCTGCGCCGCGTGGGACCGCGCCGAAGAGACAGCGCCGGTCCGCTCCGGCCCGCACCCCCGAGACGGGGGCCGGCCGCACGATCCCGGGTCCGGTCCCGGGCGCCGACGAGATCCTTTTCCTTCCGCTGGGCGGCTGTTCCCGCATCGGCATGAACATGACGCTGTACGGCCACGCCGGCAAATGGCTGATCGTGGACGCGGGCGTCGCCTTCCTGGGCGACGACCAGCCCGGCCTGGACGCCGTGATGGCCGATCCGACCTTCATCGAGGAGCGGATGGCCGACGTGGTCGGGCTGGTGGTGACGCATGCCCATGAGGACCATGTGGGCGCCATCCAGCACCTCTGGCCGCGCCTCGACTGCCCGATCTACGCCACCGACTTCGCCGCCCACGTCATCCGCGAGCGGCTGAAGGAGACCGGCACGACCCGGCAGGTGCGCCTGCACCCGCTGCCGATCGGCGGCGAGATCGCGCTGGGCCCGTTCCGGGTGCAGACGATCGCCGTCACCCACTCCATCCCGGAGCCGGTGGCGCTGGCCATCCACACGGCGGCGGGCACCATCCTGCACACCGGCGACTGGAAGTTCGACGACAGCCCGCTGGTCGGCCACACCACCGACGTGGAGGCGCTGCGCCGGCTGGGCGACGAGGGCGTGCTGGCGATGCTGTGCGACAGCACCAACAGCATGGTCGAGGGCAGCACGGCGTCGGAGGCGAAGGCCCATGCCGGGCTGACCGCCGCCTTCGCCGGGCGCAAGGGCACCATCGCCGTCACCGGCTTCGCCAGCAATGTCCACCGCATGAAGGCGGTGGCGCTGGCGGCCAAGGCCAACGGCCGCCGGGTCGTGCTGGCCGGCCGCTCGCTGCTGCGCATGGAGAAGGCGGCGCGGGCCTGCGGCTATCTGGAGGACATTCCCGAGTTCCTGAGCCTGGACCAGGCGGCATCGCTGCCGCGGCGGGAGCTGGTGCTGCTCTGCACCGGCAGCCAGGGCGAGGAGCGCGCCGCCATGAGCCGCATCGCCCGCGGCGAGCACCGCTCGCTGCGGCTGGCGAAGGGCGACACGGTGATCTTCTCCGCCCGCGCCATCCCCGGCAACGAGGAGGCGATCGCCGCCGTCGTCCGCCATCTTGAGACGGCGGGCGTGGAGGTTCTGACGCCCTCGGACGCGCCGGTCCATGTCTCCGGCCATCCGGCGCGGGAGGACCTGAAGCGGATGTACGGGTTGGTCCGGCCCCGCTTCGCCGTGCCCGTCCACGGCACGCTGGAGCATCTGGAGGCGCACGCCCGTCTGGCCCGGAGCTGCGGCGTCGAACGCGCCCTGGTGCCGGAGGACGGCGACGTCATCCGGCTGGCCGCGAAGGGCACGGCCGTCGTCGGCCGGGTGGACCCGAAGCGTCTGGCCCATGACGGGCGGGACCTGCTGCCCTGGTCGCCCGAGGAGGATCTGGCGCTGGCGGCCTGACCGCCGGCGCCCCTTCCCCATCCCCGGTCAGGCGCTCCCGGTCCAGGCGCCCCCCGGTCAGGCACCCCCCTGTCAGGTGGCGGGGAGCTGCCGCCCGAGCGCCCGGCGGGAAAGGTACATGAAGGGCGTGTCCAGCACCGAAAGCGCCACGCGCAGCAGGTAGGTGCCCAGGATGTAGGTGAAGAGCAGCGCCTCCAGCCCCACGGGCTCGGGCGCGAAGACGACCCAGGCCAGCACGCTGAAGATCACGTTGTCCACCAGGCTGGACAGCATGGTCGAGCCGTTGTTGCGCAGCCAGAGATGCCGGCCGCCGGTGGCGCCGCGCAGGCGCTGGTAGACCCAGACATCGAAGATCTGGCTGGTCAGGTAGGCGGTCATGCCCGCCGCGAACAGCGCCGGCGCGGGCGTGAACAGCGCCGCCATGTGGTCCTGCATGGGCAGCGCCCAGGCCATCTCCGCCCCCGCCTGATCGGGCGTCAGCGGCGGGAAGCCGAGCGTCAGCAGCATCATGCAGGTGAACAGCAGATAGCCGGCGAAGCCCATGAAGATGCCGCGCCGGGCCGCGTCCCGCCCGAAATGCTCGGTCAGGATGTCGGTCGCCAGATAGGTCGAGCTGAACAGCACGGTGCCGAGCGCGACCGGGTGCGCGTAGAGGCCGAACTGCACGGCCTTCAGCACCTCGACATTCGCGCCGATCACGGCCACGGCGATGTAGAGCTGCAACCCCGCCGCCCCGAACAGGCGCCCCATCAGCAGGATGGCGCCGAAACAGAAAACGGCCTGGAGCAGGAGCAGAAGCTCCGGCGGCAGGCCGTTCAGCAGGGCGACGAGGTCGGCAGGGGAGAGGGACACGGCCCCCCGCCCCGGCGGATCAGGCCGTGGCCTTCTTCGCCTCGATCGCCTTCTGGATCTGCTTCTTCACCCGGCGGGCGTCCTGGTTCAGGCGCGCGTCCGGAATGTCGAGCAGGGCCGCGTCCAGACCACCCTTGTGCTCGATGGTGCGGATGCCGTTCGTGGACAGGCGCAGACGGACCATGCGGCCGAGCGTGTCGGACAGGAGCGAGGTCTCCTGCAGGTTCGGCAGCCAGCGGCGGCGGGACTTGTTGTTGGCGTGGCTGACGTTGTTGCCGGTCTGCACACCCTTGCCGGTGACGGCGCACTTGCGGGACATCGGAACACCTTTATTGGTCGGGCGACTTTATGGGTCGGGCGACGTCACCGCTGTACCGGGGAGAGGTCGCGCGGAAACACGAAAACCGTCCCGCCGTGCGCAGGAACGCGCGGCGGAGAGCGCGGTATCTAGCCGAGACGGTGGGGAGAGTCAAGAGACCCTGGCCGCTGGCAGTTCCCCGACCCGAGCTTTCCGTTGCAAGCAGTTCGACGCGGCAAGGGACCTGGACACCGGGGCCTCGTCATCGGCTTCGGAACCGCCCGGCTCTCGAAAACTGACGGAGGATCGTCACACGCTGTGATCGACTTGCAAGAAACTGCTGCGCCGCGATCGCCCCTGTCGCTGTCATCCCCGGCGGGCTCAATGAGTCCACCACCCAAGGTTCGGCCGGCGAATGTTGTTCCGCTCTGGGCAGATCCTCATTGAGTGATGTAGCGTCTATCGTGGTGTTCCGGAAAGAGTGACCTTCTACAGATGAGCGAGGCACTGGTCAGTCCAGAGATTCTGCGCTGGGCACGGGAGCGGGCCGGCTTGCCCGTGGATGCGCTCGCAAAGAAACTGGGGACGACCGCCGAGACTGTACTGGACTGGGAAGGGGGCGCCGCGAGGCCCACTTTCCGACAGGCGGAACGGTTCGCAGACGCCGCCCATGTCCCCTTTGGATACCTGTTCCTGCCGGAACCGCCCGAAGAGGTCCTGCCCATTCCCGACCTGCGGACCGTGGGCGACGCGCCGCGGCGGCGCTTCAGCCTGGACTTCATGGACCTCTTGCGGGATGTGCTGCAGAAGCAGGACTGGTACAGGGAGCACCTGATCGAGATCGGCGCCCCGCGAAAGGCGTTCGTCGGCCGGTTCGGTCCGGACGCGCAGGCGGAGACCGTGGCCGCGGATATCCGGGACACGTTGCAGATCGCCACCGTCCAGCGATCCACACGAACACCGGAGGAGTTCATCACGGAGCTGTCGGAGGCCAGCGAGACCGCGGGTGTCTGGGTGATGCGGACAGGCTATGTGGGGAGCAACACCCATCGCACCTTCACCGTGGAGGAGTTCCGCGGCTTCGCCATCGTGGATGATTATGCGCCCCTGGTTTTCGTCAACGGCCGTGATGCCAAGGCCGCCCAGGCGTTCACCCTGGCGCACGAACTGGCCCACATCTGGGTCGGTCAGAGCGGCGTCTCCAATCCCGGCCTTGATGCGCCGCAGACGCTGGATGTCGAGCGGTTCTGCAATATCATAGCGGCCGAAGTGCTTGTGCCTGCCGCCGAGCTTGACCGGGTCTGGAGCCGAACGGACTCGGTCGAGGCCAACGCCTCCTGGTTGTCCCGCACCTTCAAGGTCAGTCGGATCGTGATCGCACGCCGCGCCCTTGACCTCAGGTTGATTGACCGCGCAGAGTTCTTTGCGTTTTACCAGCAGGAAGTGCGCCGCTGGCAGAAAATCGAGTCCAGTGGCGGGGGCGATTTCTACCTGAACATGCCCGTCAAGAACGGAAAACAGTTCACCAGAGCGGTGCTCAACAGCGCCATGAGCGGACACCTCCTGCTGCGCGAGGCGGGAGCACTGCTGCACATGAAGCCGGCGCAGGTGAAGGATCTCTACCGCCGGCAGATGATGGTGACGAGCTGATGTTCCTGACGGACGCCAACGTGTTCATCGAGGCCAAGAACCGGTATTACGACTTCGACATATGCCCGGGATTCTGGGACTGGATGGATGCGCAGGTGCCGGAAATGAAGGTCTGCAGCATCAAGCCTGTCTACGACGAGTTGGCCGGCGGCGGCGACAGCCTCTCCCGATGGGTGAAGGACCGCAGAGCCGACGGCCGCTTCCTCAAGGTGGATGACGTGGCGGCGCAGACCTTTTTCGCCAGGGTGGCTGCGACCGTCCAAGCCGGCGCTTTCAAGCCAGAGGCCAAGGCCCAGTTCCTCTCTGGCGCCGACCCATGGTTGGTGGCAAAGGCCGGCGCCATCGGGGCTACAGTCGTGACGCAGGAGAAGTATCAGGCTGGCGCACAACGCCGGGTCCCGCTGCCCAACATCTGTCAGGCGTTCGGCGTGCCCTATATCGATACCTTCGAGCTGCTGAAGCAGGGTGCTGCAAAATTCAGGATTGCCGTGTAACGGCAGAACGAGCGTAGATGTCGCTCACTGGAACGATCGCTCAGGATATGGATCAGGGTTGTCTGTGGCTGAGCGACGCGCAGTTCTCATGGCCTGAGCCGTTACGGGGCTTGCGCATCCAACGCCAGCCCCCCTTGAGCACGAGCCCTTGCCGTTGGTTCCGGCGATGCGCAGTGATCCGGCTTCTGAACCATGTCCAAAGCAAACGGTCCTGAACTGAGCCGCTCTCCTCACCAGCCCTCGGCACGATAGGCGATGGTGCCGTCCACCACGGTCAGCAGCGCGCGGGCCTTCGGGATCTCTTCCACGGGCACGGTCATCAGGTCGGCGGAGAAGACGGTCAGGTCCGCCTTCTTGCCGACGGCGATGCTGCCGAGATCCCGTTCCTGGAAGGCGGCATGGGCCGGGGCCAGGGTGAACAGCCGCAGCGCGGCCTGCCGGTCGAGCGCCTGTTCCGGATGCCAGCCGGGACCGCTGAAGCCCGAGAGGTCGCGCCGCGCCACGGCGGCGTAGAACTCGATGCGGGGGTCGCCCACCTCCACCGGCGCGTCGGAGCCGCCGGCGACCACCGCCCCGCTCTCCAGCAGGCTGCGCCACGCATAGGAATCGCCCAGCCGGGCGCTCTCCGGCCCCAGCCGGGCCGGGGCGAAGTGCAGGTCGCCGATGGCGTGGCTGGGCTGCATGGAGGCGATGACGCCCAGCCCGGCGAAGCGCGGCCGGTCGGCCGGGGCGACGATCTGGGCATGCTCCACCCGCCAGCGCGGGTCCGCCAGCGCCCGCTCCGCCGCCGGCACGGCGGCGAAGGCGGCTTGGTAGGCGTCCAGCACCAGCCGGTTGGCGCGGTCGCCGATGGCGTGGGTGGCGACCTGGATGCCGGATTTCAGCGCCGCGGCCAGGAAGGGGGCCGTCTCCGCCGGGTCCAGCAGGACGAGGCCGCGGCCCGGCGCGTCGGCATAGGGCTCCAGCAGCGCCGCGCCGCGCGACCCCAGCGCACCGTCCGCGAACAGCTTGACGCCGCGGGTGACGATGCGGCCGTCGCCGCTCTGCCGCGGTCCCTCGGCCACCAGCCGCTCGCCGTCGATGCGGCGGACCAGATTGTAGACGCGCAGGGGCAGCGCCCCCTCGGCCAGCAGCGCCTCCTGGATCGGCACGTCCTCCAGCGGCGTGCCCATGGTGTGGACGCCGGTCCAGCCCAGCCGGGCATAGAGCGCCGCGCCCTCGGCATAGGCGCGGCGGCGCTCCTCCACCGTCGGTTCCTTGCGCAGCCCGGCGACCAGCGACATGGCGGTGTCGATCAGCATGCCGGTGGGCCGGCCCTCGGCATCGCGCAGGATCTCGCCGCCCTCCGGCGCCGCCGTGTCCGCGTCGATCCCGGCGGCGCGCAGGGCGGCGCTGTTCGCCACCAGGGCGTGGCCGTCGGCGCGGGTCAGCAGCACCGGCAGGTCCGGCGCCACGGTGTCCAGGTCCTGGCGGGTGGGAAAGCGCTGCTCCGGCCAGTGCGTCTCGATCCAGCCGCCGCCGGTCAGCAGGCTGCCGGGCGGCTGCCGGGCCACCCGCGCCGCCACGGTGGCGAGCAGCGCGGCGAGCGACGGCTCCCTGGACAGGTCCAGCGACAGGGCGCGCTGGCCGACGCCGTCCAGATGCATGTGCGCGTCGGTGAAGCCGGGGAACAGCGCCGCCCCGCGCAGGTCCACCACCTGCGTGGCCGGGCCGACCAGGGCCTGGGCCCCGGCCCGCGGGCCGGCATGCACGATGCGCCCGTCGCGCACCGCCACCGCCTCCACGTCGGGGGTCGCCTCCTCCGCCGTGTGGATCGGCCCGCCCCAGAACACCAGATCGGCCGGCTCCTGCGCGGCCGCTGGCGTCGCCAGCAGCAGTCCGCCCAGGAGCGTGCGCAGAAGTCCCCGCATGCCCGTCGTTCCCCCGTCCGTGGTCGCCTGTCGCTCGTCTGTCGGTCGTCTGTCGGTCGTCTGTCGGTCGTCCCGTGCCGATGCCCCGCCCGTCCGGGTCAGAGACTCGGAGTCTTAACCGCTGCCGGGGGGAGCGTCGAGGGGCCGCGGGCCGCTCAGCCGTCCAGCCGGTGGGGGAAGCCCAGCACGGCGTCGTCCGCGGCCGTGCGCTCGGCCGCCGGCTTGCCGTAGGCGGCGAAGCGGCGGGTCACCTCCGCCATCTCCGCCTCGGACAGGATCACCGGCTCGCCCAGGCTGCGGGCGTGCCAGTACTGCCGGGCCAGCGCCTCCACCTCCACCGCGAGGTCGAGCGCCTTCTCCAGCGTGGCGCCATAGGCGATCTGGCCGTGGTTGGCCAGCAGGCAGGCGCGGCGCGGGCCCAGCGCCGCCAGCATGGCGTCGGACAGTTCCTGCGTGCCGAAGGTGGCATAGTCCGCCAGCTCGATGGAGGTCCCGCCGGCCATGGCGACCATGTAGTGGAAGGCCGGGATGCGCAGGCGCAGGCAGGCCAGAGCCGTGGCGGCGGTGGAATGCACATGCACCACCGCTCCCGCCTCCGGCCGGTGCCGGTAGATGTCGCGGTGCAGGCGCCATTCACTGGACGGGCGGAGATCGCCGCGGTAGCCGCCGTCCAGCGTGACCGGCACCAGCATGTCCGGCGTCATCGCCTCATAGGCCACGCCCGACGGGGTGACCAGGAAGCCCTGCGCCGTCCGCACGCTGACATTGCCCGACCGGCCCTGGTTGATGCCCAGCGCGTTGAGCGCCTGGGCCGCGCGCAGCAGGGCCGCCCGGGCGCCCGCCTCGCTCTCGTCCGTCCTGCTCCTCAATCCTTGACCTCCTCGTCGGGGTAGACGCCCCAGAACTCGCCGCGGCGCAGCCAGCCCTCGATGCCCTGCGCCTCGACCCGGCACCAGTCGCCCTTGCAGTAGTTCAGCCGCCCCATGACTCCGGGTTCGGCCTGCGCCACCGCGGGCGACGAACCGCCCGGCTCCTGCCGCAGGGTGCGGATGTCGCCGGTGACGACGAAGCTGCGGCGGCCGACCAGCATGGAACGGTGGACCCAGCCCTGGGTGCCCTCCCAGTCGCGGATGCGGCGCCAGGTGTCGAACTCGGCCGTGATCTCCACCGGCATGCCGGCGCGCACGAACACCCAGTCCACCGGATAGCGCACGCCGGGGCCGGTGCGCAGGTTCACCTCGTCCGAGCGCAGGGTGGCGAAACGGGGGATCGGCAGGCCGCTGCGCACCACCGCATCGGGCCGCGGATCGGCCTCCTGCTGCGGTTCGTCCTGCGCCGCGGCCGGTGCCGGGAACGCCGGCACGGCCAGCAGCAGCAGGGCGGGAAGAGCCAGGGATTTCAGAACGGACCTGAGAGCCATCGCCTTCTGACGCATGTTTCCGGATCGGGCCGAACCCTGCCCCGCCGGCCGGGCGGGGTCAAGGGAGGGCTGGGGCCGCGCGCCGCCTGGACAATCCGCCGCCGCCGCTGATACTTCCATGCCGCCGCCCGGGGCGGGGCCGCCGGGGGGCGGCGCCCGCAGCACAGGGCGGGCAGGACAGGGCCCCCAGGGAAGGAAGCCGCGCCATGCCGGATCGCAAGCGCCCGCTGGTCATCGTCACGCGCAAGCTGCCCGACGTCATCGAGACCCGGATGATGGAGCTGTTCGAGACGCGGCTGAACCTGGACGATACGCCCCTGACCCGCGAGCATCTCCTGGATGCCGCGGCGCAGGCCGACGTGCTGGTCCCCACCGTCACCGACCGCATCGACGCCGAGGTGATCGCCGCCGCCGGCCCGCGGCTGAAGCTGATCGCCAATTTCGGCAACGGCGTGGACCATATCGACCTGAAGGCGGCGCGCGAGCGCGGCATCAGCGTGACGAACACGCCGGGCGTGCTGACCGAGGACACGGCCGACATGACCATGGCCCTGATCCTGGCCGTGGCCCGCCGGCTGACGGAGGGGGAACGGCTGGTCCGCTCGGGCCGCTGGACCGGCTGGGGGCCGACGAACATGCTGGGCTCGCGCCTGGGCGGCAAGCGGCTGGGCATCGTCGGCATGGGCCGGATCGGTCAGGCGCTGGCCCGCCGCGCCCGCGGCTTCGGCCTCTCGATCCACTACCACAACCGCCGCCGCGTCCACCCGGAGATCGAGGCCGAGCTGGACGCGACCTACTGGGAGAGCCTGGACCAGATGCTGGCGCGGGTGGACATCGTGTCCATCAACTGCCCGCGCACGCCGGCGACCTACCACCTGCTGAACGCGCGCCGGCTGAAGCTGCTGAAGCCCAGCGCCATCGTCGTGAACACCAGCCGCGGCGAGGCCATCGACGAGGGCACGCTGGCCGGCATGCTGCAACGGCGCGAGATCGCCGGGGCCGGCCTGGACGTGTTCGAGCAGGAACCGGACGTGGACCCCAAGCTGCTGAAGCTGGACAACGTGGTGCTGCTGCCGCACCTGGGCAGCGCCACCTATGAGAGCCGCGTGGACATGGGGGAGAAGGTCATCGTCAACGTGAAGACCTTCGTGGACGGCCACCCCCCGCCCGACCGCGTCATCACGACGGAGTTCTGACGGGGGGAGTTCTGACGGGGGGTAGTTCTGCAGGGGGCGCCCCGGCGTGCGGGGCGCCCCTTGGTCTCGGGTCGGGCGAGCCCGTCAGGCGAGCCAGAGGCCGGTGTCTGCGGCGGTGGCGATGCGGTCTTCGCCGATGCCCCAGACGAGCCAGTGGCGCAGGGGATCGATGCCGGCGTCGGCGACATCGGGGTTGCGCTGCAGATAGGCCGACAGGTCGAACCAGGCGGAGGGATCGCGGTCCTCGCGCCAGCCGAACGCCAGATAGTGCTCGTAGCCCGAGTGGAACTGCCCGGCCTCCACCGCGACGCGCACGTCGGCCCAGCGGGCCAGGTACGCCTCCTCGTCGAACAGCGGGGTCGGGTCGCGCCCCTCGGCCTGACCGAACGCCAGATAGTGCTCCAGGCCGCTCTGGAACCGGCCGTCCGCCACCGCGGCCCGCACGTCCGCCCACTGGGCGAGGTAGAAGGCCTCGTCGAACGCCCCGCCGCCGTCCGGCTGCACCGCCTCGAAGCGCACCGGCAGGGTGACATAGACCACCTGGTCGTCGAACCGGATCAGCTCGACCCCGCTGGCCACGTCCGTGCCCGTTGCCGCCCCGCTCAGCCGCACGCCCCAGGGTCCCGTCGCCTCCAGCGTCACCGCCGAGCGCGCCGCCTCGATGCGGACGACATCGACCCCCGAGCCGCCGTCGATCGTGTCGTCCCCCGTCCCGCCGGAGAGACGGTCATACCCCTCCCCGCCGAACACGCTGTCATTGCCCTCGTCGCCGTAGAGCAGGTCGCGGCCCTCCCCCGACCCCACCGTGTCGTCGCCGCCGCCGCCGCGCAGCGTGTCGTCGTCCGGGCCGAGCCGGATGTACTGCCGCGCATCGTCCCCGATCACCACGTTCGACCCGGTGCCCCCGGTCACGAACACGCTGCCCGTCACAACCGCATAGTCAACGTCGCGCAGTTCGATGTTCGTCCCCGACGGCAGCGAGCGGCCATCGATCACCACCGCCGTGACCATCCCCGACGTGTCGGTCGAGGTCGGCACCGAGAGGAGGATCGGCTGACCGGGCGGTGTCGTGCTGCCCGCCGTCAGCGTCGGCGTCACCGTCCGCAGCGTCACCGGCGTGCTCCCGGGCAGCACCGTCGACAGGCCCGCCAGATCGACCGTGCCGGTCGATACCGTGCCGGCCGCCTGGATGCGCCCGGCCTCCACCCCCGCCGCCGCGGAGAGTTCCGCCAGGGTCAGCGTCGTCGCCCCCGAGGCCTGCAGCCCGACCCCCACCGGCAGCGTCGCCACCAGGACAGGCGCACTGCTGCTGCCGCCCAGCCGGATGTCCGCGTTCGCCGTCGGCGTGCCGCTGACATCCTGGCGGCTGGTCGGAACCGGCGCCACCACGACCTGCTCCACCGGCCGCCCGGTCAGGCTGTCGCTGCCGCTGCCGCGGCCCACCGACACCCCGTCCTCCGTGGCCGTCACCGTCGTCGGAACCACCGGCGGCGGCGCCGGCAGCACCGGGGTCGGCGGCGGCGGCGGCGGCAGCGGCGGCGGCGGCGGTGCCGGCGGGATCACCACCACAGGCGGCGGCGGAGGCGGCGGCGTCTCCGGATCGGGAGCCTGGGTCACCGCGATCGTGAAGTTCTGCGAGGCGGTCAGCCCGCCCTTGTCGGTGACCTGCACGGTGATCGAATGGCTGGTCGCCCCGGCAACGCTCAGCAGGCTCCCGTCCTTCACCGTCACCACGCCGGTGCCGGCGTTGATCTGGAAGCGCCCGCCGGCATCGTCGGTCAGGCTGTAGGTCAGGCTGCCGCCGCCGGGATCGGCCCCCACCGCGGTGAGCCCCACGGCCGTGCCGGTCGCCGACTTCTCCTGCACCGTGTTGGCGGCGGCGTTGCCGTCGCTGATCCCGGTCGGGGCGGCGTTCACGAGGTCGATGGTATAGGCCTGGGTGCTGCTGGCACCCTGGGCGTCCGTGCCCGTCACGGTGATGGTGTGGCTGGTGGCCGTCTCATAGTCGATCAGGCTGCCGTCCTTCACCGTCACCACGCCCGTGCTGGCGTCGATCTGGAAGCGCCCGCCGGCATCGTCGGACAGGGTGTAGGTCACCGTGCCCGTACCGGGATCGACCGCCCTGGCGGTGATGCCGACGGCCGTGCCGGCGGCCGCGCCTTCCGTCACCTTGTTGTCGGCGGCGTTCTGGTCGGTCCAGGTGCCGGGCGCCACGTTACCGACCGCGACCTTGAAGGTCTGGGTGGTGGAGAGGCCGCCCGCATCCTGCGCCTTCACGGTGATGGTGTGGCTGGCCGCCAGGTCGATGTCCAGCAGGCTGCCGTCCAGCACCGTCACCACGCCCGTGGTGTCGTCGATCTGGAAGCGGCCGCCGGCATCGTCGGTCAGGCTGTAGGTCAGGCTGCCGCCGCCGGGATCGCTGCCCTTCGCGGTGAGGCCGATGGCCGTGCCGGCCGCGGCCCCTTCCGGCGCCATGGTGGTGGCGGCATCGCTGTCGGTGATGGCGGTCGGGGCGGCGTTGGTGACGGCGATGGTGAAGGTCTGGGTGCTGGACTGGGCGGGGCTGCCGTTGTCCGTGGCCTTCACGGTGATGTCGTGGCTGGTCGCCGTCTCATAGTCGATCAGGCTGGCGTCCTTCACCGTCACCACGCCCGTGCTGGCGTCGATCTGGAAGCGCCCGCCGGCATCGTCCGTCAGGCTCCAGGTGATGGTGCCGCTCTCGGGATCGGTGGCCGTGGCGGTGATGCCCACCGTGGCCCCCGCGGCCGCCCCTTCGGCCACGCTGTCCTTCGCGGCGTCGCTGTCCGTGGGGGTGGAGGGGGCGTCGTTCACGGCCGTGACCGTGATGCTGGCCGAGGCGGTCGCGGCGGAGAAGGCGGAGGTGCCGGTGCCCGCCCCGGTGGTGTCGGCGGTGCCGCCGGCCGTACCGCTGCTGCCGTCCCAGGCCCGGAAGGTGAGGCCGGTGCCGGTGCCGCTGAAATCCGCGTTCGGCACGAAGCGCACGAGGTCGGTCGGCCCCAGAAGCCGGGCCGTCCCCTCGGCGGGGCTGCCGAAGGCGGTCCAGCTCCCCGCCCCGACCTTGTACTGCCAGGTGCCGTCCGTGCTGCTGGCCGCCGTCACGGCGATGCCCGGCGTGTCGCCGTCGGGATCGGTCACGGTGCCGCTGCCCGAGGCCAGCAGGTCGGCGACGGTGGTGCCCGTGTTGTCCCCCGTCGCCACGTCCTCCAGCACGCCGGTCAGGCTGCGGGCCTGGGTGCCCAGGGTGGGGGCGTCGTTCTCCGCCGTGATGGTGACCGTGCGGGTGATGGTCGTCTCGTACCCGCCCTCGTTCTTGAGCGCGAGCGCGAGCGTCCGGGTTTCGGCCGGGGTGTCGGAGGTATTCTGATACCGGATGGACTGGAGGATGTCGGTGACGATGGCGTCGTTCGCCAGAGCCGTCAGCGCGATCTTCAGACCGTTCCCGGCACCGCCGTTCAGCGAGGCATCGATGGTGCCGTAGACGTCGGCGTCGTTCTTGATCTGGTTGCCGTCGATGGTGAACAACGCGCCATCCACCAGGGTGATCACGTCGGACGTCGTGCCGCCGCTGCCGTAGCTGAGCCGGAGGTAGCCGCCGTCCCAGTCACCGCTGGCGTCGCTCACGATGGCGTCCCCGTCCAGCACCACGGCGGCGCTGTTCAGGGCGTTCTCGCCATAGGTGGCGGTCTTGTCGAAGCCGGTGATGACCGGCGCGGGCGCCGTCTCGAAATTGAAGGTCGTGCCGTCCGCGATGGCGGCGACGGCGTTGCCGGCCGCATCGGTGAAGAAACCGGCGCTCCAGGCCACCGAATAGGTGGTGTTCACGTCCAGGGCGGCGCCGGGGTCCAGCGTGATCGTGTCGGTCCCGAAGCCGGAGAGCTGCGTGCTGTCGAAGGCGATCGTGCGCGGCCCGCCGGAATCGCCCGTCAGGACCAGCGTGCCGGCGGCACCGCGCTGCACCACTTCCGCGAACTTGAACTGGATGGCATTGCCCGGGCTGATGCCGGTGGCGTTGTCGGCCGGGGTGGAGGAGCCCGGCTGGAAGGCCGGCGCCGTGCGGTCGAAGGTGACGGTCAGGCCGGCGGAGTCGTCGCTCCCGTTCCCGGCCTCGTCCTCCTGGGAAACGGTGAAGACGACCGCGCCGGAAAGGCTGCTGACATCGATGTTCTTGAAGCTGTAGGCGCCGCTGCCGTCCGCCGTGACGGTGCCCAGCGAGACGCCGCCCGCATAGAGCGTGACGGTGGCGTTGGCCTCGGCATCGCTGCCGGTGATGGTCACCGTCGTGGCGTTGGTGATGTCGTCGCTGCTGCTGCTGCCGCTGTCGGACCCCACCGCGAGGTCCGGTGCGCTGGCGGGGGCGGCCGGCGCCTTGGTGTCGATGGCGAAGGCGTCCGTCGCCGTGTGGGTCGCGGCCAGGGTGTTGCCGGCCAGGTCCTTGGCGCCGGAGACCTGGATGTCGATGCCGTCGATCTCGGCATCCGTGTCGGTCACGGTGTAGGTCGCCGTGTAGGTCTTGTCGCTGTTGCTCCAGGCGCCCGACGCGAAGGCCAGCCCCGCCGCCGCCGGGTCGGCGAAGGTCAGGGTCGGCGCCGTGCCGGTGTCCATCTCCGAGTCGAAGGTCACCGCCACGGTGAAGCTGCCGCCGGCGACCGTCGCCTCCGTCACCGTCGTCGTACCGGGCGTCACCGTGCTGACGGTGGGGGCCGTGCGGTCGATCGTCACCGCCAGGGGGGCCGAGGCGGCGCTGTCCAGGCCGCCGGCGGTCTGCATGGAGCGGAAGTTATGGCTGCCGTCCGCGATGCCGGAGGCATCGACCGTCACCGACCAGGAGCGATTGGCGTTGGCGGTGGCGGTGCCGGTCGCCTCGCCCACGTCATAGCTGCCGTTGTTGTTGGCGTCATGGAAGACGCGCACGGTGGCGCCGAGATACGCATCGCCGCCGGTGAAGGTCAGGCTGGTGGCGCTGGTCAGGTTGTCGCTGTTGCTCACGCCGGTGTCGCTGGCGGCCGACAGGTCAGGCGTCTCCGGCATGTCCGGGGTGACGGTGATGCTCAGCACCTCGTCGTAGGTCAGGCCGCCGGCGTCGGTCGCGCGGACACGGATCGAATAGACGCCCGGGTCCACGGGCATGGGGGTGAGCAGTTCGTCCTCGAAGATGTCGAAGTTGCCGTTGCCGGTGTCGCCGGTGCCGCTGGCGAGCGACCAGGTCAGGGTGTCCCCCGCATCCGGATCGGTGCCGGTCAGCGTCCCCACCGCGTTGACCATGCCCGTTTTGCCGGCGGCGATGCTGCTGGCGCTGATCGCCAGATCGGTCGGCGCCTCGTTCGCGTCCGTCACGGTGACGGTGATCGTCCGGTCCGTCGTGTTGCCGATCGCGTCGGCGGCGCGGACCGTGACGACGTAGGTGTTGTTGCCGGCGGTGTCGCCCGTGTCCTGCGGGGTTTCGAAATCCGGCGCCGCCGTGAAGGCGAGATCGGCGCCCGTCAGGCTGAACAGGTCCTTATCGGCCCCGCCGACGATGAAATAGGTGACAGGGCCGGTCGTGTCCGTGGCCGCCAGCGTCTGCACGGCCGTCGCATTCTCCGCCACCGAGGCGGTGGTGCCGGAAGTGAAGGCCGGCCCGGCCAGATCAACGGTATGGGTGCCGCCGGTGGTGAAGCCGCCCGAGATGTCGTTGGAACCGCCGTCCTTGATGCCGGTGCCGCTGCCCTTGAGGTCCAGCCGCAGCGTGCCGTCGCCGCTGAGGCTGTTCACCGTGACGGTATAGGTGGTGCCGGAGCCGACGATGCTGGCGATGCTGCCGCCGGCCGTGCCGGTCGCCGTCAGGCTGAAATCCGTGGTATCGACCCCCGTCACGGCCTCGCTGAAGGTGACGGTGTAGTCGATGGAGCTGGCATTCTCCGCCGGGGTGCCGTCAACGGCGATGCCCTGCACCGACGGCGCCACCTGATCCACCGTGTGGATCGTGCCCGTGGTGTAGCCGGCGGCGATGGCGTTGGCGCCGCCGTCCAGGATGCCGGTGCCGCTGCCGTTCAGGTCCAGCCGCAGCGTGCCGGCGCCGCTGATGCCGTTGACGGTAACGGTGTAGCTGCTGCCGGAGCCGGTGACGCTGGCGATGGTGCCGGCGGCGGTGCCGGTGGTCGTCAGGGTGAAGTCCGCGTCATCGACCCCCGTCACGCTTTCGCTGAAGGTGACGATGTAGCTGATCGAGGCGGCATTCCCGGCCGGGGCGCCGTCCAGGATGATGTTCTGAACCGAGGGCGGAGTCTGGTCGGCGATGGTGAAGTTGGGGAAGTCCGTCACGAAGTCGTAGTTCGCCGCGTCGGTGCCGATCCAGTTCGTGCGGTCGGTGATGGCGGCCAGCAGGCTGGCCGCGTCGCCCGTCGTCGTCCCGCTGTAGCGCAGATTGTCATAGCCGTAGGGAATGCCGCCGACGGTCGATCCCGTTACGGCCGTGCCGGTCAGGACGACCTGATACTTGGCATCCAGACCCGGCGGGGCGTAGGAGACCCGCTGGTCGGTGTTGTCGCTGGTCGCCCAGGAACCGTTGCTCGGATAGTTGGAAGCGGTCTGCCCGCTGTTGAAGGCGAAGATGAAGGTGGCGCCGGACACGGTGCCCGCGGTGCCCTGGTAGACGAAGACCTGATCGCCGTTGCTGTTCCAGGTGCCCGATGTGCCGCCGATGCTGCCGCTGACGCCGGTGACGGCGTTGCCCGCCTCGTCCGTCATCGTTGCGGTGCCGGAGGTGGACCCCGTGACCATGAAGACGCTGCCGGCCGCGATGTCGCTCGGCGTCGTCCAGGTCATGTGCCCTTCGTTCGAGGCATTGACCGTGAAGACGCCATTGGAATCGATGCCGGCATCGGTGAAGTGGATGGCGGTGCCCGAGCCGATGTCGCGCAGCACGACGAAGGCGAAGGTGTTGGCGTAGGTCCCGGTGTCCATGTTGGCGCCGATGATGGCGATGTCACCGGGGCTGAGCGTCGTCGCCGCGAGTTGGTGGCCGTAAGCGTCCGCCGCGGCGGTCAGCACGGAGACGGTGCCGACCTCCCCCACGCTCTTCTCCAGGTCCCAGTCGGCCCCGGCGGCGGTGCCGCCCGTGGCGTCGGTGGAGGCGGCGACGTCCGCCCCGGTGCCGCGGGCCAGCGCCGCCAGCAGGGCGTCGCCCTCCGTCCCGGCGCCCAGGTCGCAGCCGTAGAGCAGGATGTCGCCGTCCGCATCGAGCGCCGAGCCGATGGCGGCGAGCTGGTCGCCGCGCGCCTCCAGCCCCTCAGGGCTGAGCATCGCGTTGCCGAGTGTCAGCCGCCCGTCATCGCCGTGGCTGATGATGTGGATGGCGTCGATGCCTGTGCGGCCGGCCAGCGCGTCCGCGATCTGGGTCAGGCCGTCGCGGGCGGGGTCGATCAGCACGACCTCCACCCCCGGCTTCACGGCGTCGCGCAGGACCTGCCAGTCCGTCACGCCCGTGTCGATGAAGACGATCTCCGTCCGGCCGGGTTCCGTCCCGATGCCGGAGAGGTCCATGGAAAGCGATGATCCGTCGAGGGGGGGCGGCAGCGGGTCAAGGGCGTGCGTCAGGCGCCCTTCCTGGGTGTGGAGGGCTTCGAGGGAACCAGTGACCATGCGCATGATGGAATTCCCGGACGGGTTATCGCTTCGGTGGCGGCTCCGGCAAGAAACCACCCCCCCGCACGAACTATATCAGGCCTGAAAACTATCCGGAATTCCCATTCTGGTCGTATATTGTGACAAGCCCCCCTGTTTCATTGAACACTCATCCCATCGGTCATATGACTTGCCCGGCCGCAAGGGAAGGCGGGCGCCGTCCTTCGGAGGGGGGCGTTTCCACCCTTGCCCCCTGCCGCCGCTGCGCCCCCCCTGGCGCCCCCCTGGCGCCCGGGCCGGCCAGGGCGTATTCCACGCCGCCGCCTCAGTACCCCGCCGCGTGGCCGTCCACCCGCATCTCCGTGGCGCCGCGATAGACGCCCATCACCGGATCGCGCTGGATCGCCTCGTAGCTGCCGTAATGGGTGCCGGGGCGGACGGAGACGTCATGGCCGCGGCGCTTCAGCTCCGCCAGCACGGCCGGGTCGATGCCGCCCTCCAGCCACAGGTCGCCGCCGTCGGTCATGGCCGCGGCCGGGCCGCTGACCGGCTCCGGGCTGCCGTCGTGCTGCCAGCGGGCGGCGTCGCCCGCGGCCTGCACGTTCATGCCGAAGTCGATCATGTTCACCAGCACCTGAACGTGCCCCTGCGGCTGCATCGCCCCGCCCATGACGCCGTAGGCCAGCCAGGGCCTGCCGTCCTTCGTGACGAAGCCGGGGATGATGGTGTGGAAGGGCCGCTTGCCCGGCGCGTAGACGTTGGGGTGGCCGGGCTCCAGGCTGAACTGCTCGCCGCGGTCCTGCAGCATGAAGCCCAGCCCGTCCGGCACGAGGCCGGAGCCCATGCCGCGGTAGTTGGACTGGATCAGGCTGACCATCATGCCGTCCTTGTCGGCCGTGGTCAGGTAGATGGTGTCGTGGCTTTCCGGCATGCGGCCGGCCGGCACCTCCGTCGCCGCCCGGTCCATCCGGATCAGGCCGCGGCGCTCCTGGGCATAATCCTTGGAAACCAGGGTCTTCAGCGGGATGGCGGCGAAATCGGGGTCGGCGTAGTAGCGGGCGCGGTCGGCGAAGGCCAGTTTCTTCGCCTCCACCATCACATGGATGGCGTCGGCCGAGTTGTGGCCCATGGCCTTGAGGTCGTAGCCCTCCAGGATGTTCAGCATCTGCAGCACGGCAAGGCCCTGGCCGTTGGGCGGGATCTGCCAGACGTCGTAGCCGCGGTAGGAGGTGCTGACCGGCTCGACCCAGGCGCCCTGGTGGGCCGCGAAGTCCTCATACCGCAGGGCGCCGCCGATGCGCTTCATGTAGGCGTCGATGGTGCGGGCGACGGGACCCTTGTAGAAGGCGTCGCGCCCGCCCTTCGCCACCGTTTCCAGCGTGTCCGCCAGATCGGGGTTGTTCCACATCTGCCCGGCCACGGGCGGCCTGCCGTCGCGGGTGAAGGTGCGGAGCATGTTCTCCGTCTCCTCCACGTCCGGCTGCGCGGCCAGCCGGGCGACGTTGCGCGCCCAGCCCTGGGCGATGAAGGGCGACAGCGGGAAACCTTCGCGCGCGTAGCGGATGGCGGGGGCCAGCACCTGCTCCATCGGCAGCCGGCCGAAACGGCCGTGCAGCGCGAACCAGCCGTCCACCGCCCCCGGCACGGTGACCGGCAGGCTGCCGAAGCCGGGGATGCTGTCGCGGCCGCCCAGCCGCGCCTTGAGCTGTTCCAGCGTCTGGCCGCGCGGCGACCGGCCGGAGCCGTTGTAGCCGTAGAGCTTCCCCTCCTTCGGGTCCCAGACCAGGGCGAACAGGTCGCCGCCCATGCCGTTGCCGGTCGGCTCCATCAGGCCCAGCGCGGCGTTGGCGGCGATGGCCGCGTCCACGGCGCTGCCGCCTTCCTTCAGGATGTCCAGCGCGACCTGGGTCGCCAGCGGCTGGCTGGTGGCGGCCATGCCGTTGCGGGCGATGATCTCGCTGCGGCCCTGGAAGTTGGGTCCGACCAGCCGGTCGCCGCGGCCCGGCTGGGCCACGGGCGCGTCCGCCGCCGTCGCGGCCGCCGTGAGCGCCAGCCCCGCCGCCAGGGTCAGGACCAGAAACGCCGCGCGCCGCGGCCTCGCCAGAAATTCGAGCATCGTCGTTGCGCCTTCCCGTTCATCGTCTCTTGCTTTCCGGACGCCGGGGCCTCCGGTCCCTTCCTGTATGCCCCCTTCCGCCGCCCGCGACCAGCCAGGCGCGACCGGCCGGGCGCGACCGGCCGGGCGCCACAGGGGGAGGCTGGCGGCGGAGCCTTCCCCCGATGCGCCGGCCCCGGCCGGTGGACGGCGGCGCGGCCGGCCCCATCCTTGCTGGCAGACCCTTGCCACGGGAAACCATGCCGCCCGACCGTCCACCCCCCTCCGGTCCCGACTCCGGTCCCGTCACGGCGGCGGACCTGGAGGCGCTGCTGCGCGCATCGGTGGCGGAGGGGCCGGGCGATCCCGCCGGCCTGTTCGACCCCGACGGCGCGCTCTGGCAGGTGGACCGGGAGGCGCTGCTGTTCCTGGGGGCGGGCCGCGCGCTGCTGCTGCAACTGGCGCACCCGTGGGTGGCGGCGGGGGTGGCGGCGCATTCGGTGGCGCTGGACGACCCGCTGGGCCGCTTCCACCGCACCTTCGGCATCGTCTTCGCCCTGGTGTTCGGCAGCGTGGCCCAGGCGGAGGCCGCGGCCCGGCGGCTGCACCGGCGGCACGCGGCCGTGACCGGCCGGCTGCCCGGGGCGGCGGGGCCGTTCGCCGCCGGCTCGCCCTACCGGGCGAACGATCCGGCGGCGCTGGCCTGGGTGCATGCCACCCTGGCGGACACGGCGCTGCTGGTCCACGACCGGGTGCTGCCGCCGCTGCCGGCGGAGCGCCGGGACCTGTACTGGCGGGAGCAGCGCCGGCTGGCGCGGCTGTTCGGCATCCGGGCGGAGGACCTGCCGCCCGACTGGGAGGCGTTCCAGGCCGGCTGCCGCGCCGCCTGGGACGGGCCGCTGCTGACGGTGACGCCGGAAGCGCGGCATGTCGCGGAGAGCCTGTTCCGCGGCCGCCGGCCCTGGCTGCGGACGCCGCGATGGTTGCTGGACGTGACCGCCGTGCTGCTGCCGGAGCGGCTGGCGCACGGCTTCGGGCTGGTGCCCGACGCGCGGACGCGCGAGCGGGCGGAGCGGGCGCTGGACCGGGTGCGGCGCAGCTATCCGCGGCTGCCCGGGCGGCTGCGCTTCGTCGCCCCCTACCAGGAGGCGCGCGCCCGCCTGGACGGCCGCCCCGCCCCCGACCTCGGCACCCGCACCCTCAACCGCCTCTGGATCGGGCGGGACCGGCTGTAGGGGGCGAGCCGCCCGGAACGCCCGCCGGTCAGTCGGTGCGGTGCTGGTCCATGTAGGCGCGCAGGGCGGCGTTGATGCGCGTCTGATAGCCCCGCCCGCCGGCGGCGTGGTCGCGGAACCAGTGCAGCACGTCGGCATCCAGCCGGATCGTCACCACCTCCTTGACGGGGCGGTACAGCGACGGCGGGCCGCGCCGCGCCCGGGACCAGTCGTGGACCTCCGGCATCTCCGTCAGGTCGATCTCCTCGTCCCGCAGGGCCGCGAGCGCCCGGATCTGGTCCCGGAGCGGGTCCGGGAGATCGGCAGCGGGCGCCGCGGGGGCAGCGTCAGCCCTGTCCTTCTTCATAGGCCCGTCTCTCATGCGATGTCGCCCGCCGGGCGGAGATGATGCGGCCGACGGGATCGGGATCATCCTCATCGGGCCAGGTATGGACGATGAAGAGAACCACCCCGGCGATACCGGCCAGCGTGGTCCAGCGGTCGCCGTCGGGATGCGGGTCGGGCTGTGTCGCCAGATGGGGATCCCCCAGGGCGACCGCCGCCAGTTCGAATGAAACCCTGTGAACCCGCAGGTTCCGGCGCGCCTTCACAGAATCCCATGTCCAGCGCATCCCGCCGCGGTCCGCCACCCCGTCGTATTGACGGAAATGTATTTACGTAACCCCGCGGAGTCAACCGCAGGGCCGTCAGGCGGCGAGTCCGGAGGCGGCGGGCGTGGCCGGCTCCGCCGCGGCACGGGCGGCGGCGAGGCGGGCGGCGGCGAGACGGGCGGTGGTGGCGGCGATCAGGGTCCGGACCTCGTCCGGGTGGACGCCGTCGCGCGCCATCACGAGCCGCACCAGCGGGTCGTCCAGCATCTCGGAGAGGGTCGGTTCGCGTTCCATGCTCGTGCTCCCTGGGCTCGTGTGCCCCCCTGGACTCATGCCCCCGGGACCGGCGGCCCCCGCCCCCCGGACGTCCCCCCGTGCCGTCGCCGGCACCATGCCCGTGCCGCATGACAGGCGCATGTCCCCGATGTGAAGTTCTGCGGATGAAATCCGGGGCAGCGCCAGCGGACGGCCGCAGTGCAGCATTTCCATGCCCGGACAGGGCCGCCCTCCCTTCAATACTATGCCGGCCCGCGGAAGACAAAACCGCAGGAGGATGAGGGTTTTACTCTCCGGTAACCATCCGGAAGGGCGGAGGGGGAGCCACGGTCACTTCCCGGAACTCGCACAGCCGGGACGGGTGCGCCCGTCCCGGTCCCGCCGGGTGGTGGCGGCAGACGGGCGGCAGACGGGCGGCAGACGGGCGGACGCCCCCTGCCCCGCGTCAGTGGCGAGATGTCAGTGGCTGAGGATCTGGCCCAGGAACAGGCGGGTGCGCTCGTTCTTCGGGTTGGCGAAGAACTCCTCCGGCGGGGCCTGTTCCACGATCTCGCCGCGGTCCATGAAGATCACGCGGTCGGCGACCTGCCGGGCGAAGCCCATCTCGTGCGTCACCACCAGCATGGTGATGCCGCCCTGGGCGAGGTCGGTCATCACGTCCAGCACCTCCTTCACCATCTCGGGGTCGAGCGCGCTGGTCGGCTCGTCGAACAGCAGGATGTTGGGGTTCATGCAGAGCGCGCGGGCGATGGCGACGCGCTGCTGCTGCCCGCCGGAAAGCTGGCCGGGGAACTTGGCCGCCTGCTCGGGGATGCGCACCCGCTCCAGATAGCGCAGGGCCGCAGCCTCGGCCTCGGCGCGCGGGGTCTTCTTCACCCAGACCGGGGCGAGGGTGCAGTTCTCCAGCACCGTCAGGTGCGGGAACAGGTTGAACTGCTGGAACACCATGCCGACGTCGCGGCGGATCGCCTCGATGTTGCGCACGTCGTTGGACAGCTCGATCCCGTCCACGACGATGCGGCCGGCCTGATGCTCCTCCAGCCGGTTGATGCAGCGGATCAGGGTGGACTTGCCCGATCCCGAGGGGCCGCAGATGACGATGCGCTCGCCCTTGGTCACGGTCAGGTCGATGTCGCGCAGGACATGGAAGTCCCCGTACCACTTGTTGACGCCGCGCAGCTCGATGATCGGCTCGCCGGGGGCCAGGGTGACGGGGGTCGGAAGGGCGGTCATCGGGGCGGCTCCGGTACGGTGTCGGCTCGGCGGGAAACGGAAGAGGCGGCAGGGGCGGCGGCAGGGGAACCCGTCACCGCCTGCGCCCCTGCGAGAAGGTGCGCTCCAGATGCATGCTGTAGCGCGACAGGGCGAAGCAGAAGGTGAAGTAGATCGCGGCCACGAACAGGTAGGCCTCCTTGTAGAAGCCGCGCCAGGCCGGGTCGGTCAGCGCCGTCTTGGCCGTGGACAGCAGGTCCATCAGCCCGATGATGATGACAAGGCTGGTGTCCTTGAAGAAACCGATGAAGGTGTTGACCAGCGGCGGGATCACCAGACCCAGCGCCTGGGGCAGGATGATCAGCCGGGTCCGCTGCCAGTAGCTGAGCCCGAGTGCTGCGGCAGCCTCGTACTGGCCCTTGGGGATGGCCTGCAGGCCGCCGCGCACCACCTCGGCCAGATAGGCGGCGGCGAACAGGATCAGCCCGACCTGCGCCCGCAGCAGCTTGTCCACCGTCACGCCCTGCGGCAGGAACAGCGGGAACATCACGCTGGCCATGAACAGGATGCTGATCAGCGGCACCCCGCGCACCGCCTCGATGTAGACGACGCAGATCGCCTTCACCACGGGCAGGTCGCCGGTGCGGCCCAGCGCCAGCAGGATGCTGAAGGGGAAGGCCACGGCCAGCCCGACGACGGCCAGCGCCAGCGTCAGCGGCAGACCGCCCCAGCGCGCCGTCGGCACGTAGTCCAGCCCGGCGAAGCCGCCGAACATGAGCGCGCCCGCGACGCCCAGCCCCAGGCCCCAGACCAGCAGCAGCGGCCGGCCCCAGAGCCGGCGGTCGGCCGAGGCCAGCAGCATGGCGATCACCGCCAGCATGGCGACCGCGGGCCGCCAGTGCTGCTGGTAGGGATAGGTGCCGAACAGGATGAAGCGGGCCTTCTCCGCGATGAAGGCCCAGCAGGCCCCGCCCGCCTGCCGGCAGGCCGCGGCGTCGTCCGCGATCCAGACGGCGTCGCGCAGGGCCCAGGCGATGACGCCCGGGAGCGCCTGCGCCGCCACCCAGAGCACGAGCAGGGTCAGCAGCGCGTTGTACCAGGTGGAGAACAGGTTGGCCCGCATCCAGGCCAGGGGACCGGACCGCGGCGGCCGGGGCGGCGCGACCGGGGCGGCGGCATGCTCCTGGGTCATCTCACCGCTCCTTCAGCGCGATCCGGGCGTTGTACCAGTTCATCAGCAGCGACAGCGCGATGCTGATCGTCAGGTACACGGCCATGACGGCGGCCACGCCTTCGAGCGCCTGGCCGGTCTGGTTGATCGTCGTGTTCACGATGGAGACGAAGTCGGGATAGCCGATCGCCACCGCCAGCGAACTGTTCTTGGTCAGGTTCAGGTACTGGCTGGTGGTCGGCGGCACGATCACCCGCAGCGCCTGCGGCAGCACCACCAGCCGCATCGTCTGCCCGCCCGACAGGCCCAGGGCGCGGGCCGCCTCGGTCTGGCCCTGCGGCACCGCCAGGATGCCGCTGCGCACGATCTCCCCGATGAAGGCGGCGGTGTAGGCGACCAGCCCGAACAGCAGCGCCGACAGCTCCGGCGTCAGCGTGGCGCCGCCGGCGAAGTTGAAGCCGCGCAGCTCGGGCACGTCCAGCGGGGCGCCCAGCGCCAGCAGCACCAGCGCCGGCAGCCCCGCCACCAGCCCGGTGCCGATGGTCCCCATGGGCAGGCGCCGGCCCGTGGCCGCCTGCCGCCGCCGGTTCCAGAACGACAGAGCGACCGTCAGCGCGATGCCGGCCAGCAGCGCGTAGAGCGCCAGCTCCCAGCCGCCGCCCTCGCCCGGGGCCGGCAGCTTCAGGCCCCGGTTGGAGAGGAAGACACCCGGCACCGGCTCCAGCGCCTGCCGCGGCCCCGGCAGCGCCTCCGTCAGCAGCCCGTACCAGAGGAAGAGCTGCAGCAGCAGCGGCACGTTGCGCACCACCTCGACATAGCCGGCCGACAGCTTCGCCACCAGCCAGTTGCCCGACAGCCGGGCGATGCCCAGCAGCACGCCCAGCACGGTGGCCAGCACGATGCCGATGGCCGCCACCTTCAGCGTGTTCAGGATGCCGACCAGGAAGGCCCGGCCGTAGGTGTCGGTCGGGGAATAGGGGATCGGCGCCTCCCCGACATGGAAGCCGGCGGGCATGTCCAGGAATCCGTAGCCGGTGGCGACGGCCTGCCGGGCGAGGTTCTCCATCGTGTTGGAGACCAGATACCAGGCCACGAGCCCCAGCAGCAGGGCCACCCCGGCCTGCCACAGCACGGCACGGACGAAGGGGTCGTTCAACGACAGCCGCCGCCGCACCGGCGGCGCGGCGGCATCACGCGGAGCCGATGAGGTCACGGTCCCGCCCCGTTCAGCGGACCGGGGGGGCGTACATCAGGCCGCCGTTCGTCCACAGCGCGTTCAGGCCGCGCTCCAGGCGCAGCGGCGTGGCCTTGCCGACATTGCGCTCGAAGACCTCGCCGTAGTTGCCCACGGCCTTGATCGCCCGGTAGGCCCAGGCGTCGTCCAGGCCCAGGGACTGCCCCATGCCGGGCTGCACGCCCAGCAGGCGCTGCACGGTGGGATCGGCGCTCTTCTTCTTCTCGTCCACGTTGGCGGCGGTGATGCCCTTCTCCTCCGCCTCCAGCAGGGCGTAGACGGTCCACTTCACGATGTCGAACCACTGGTCGTCGCCGTGGCGCACCACCGGGGCCAGCGGTTCCTTGGAGATGATCTCCGGCAGGATCACGTAGTCGTCCGGGGCGGCGGCGCTGACCGCGCGCACGCTGGCGAGCTGGCTGCCGTCCGTGGTGAAGACATCGCAGCGGCCGGAGAAGAAGGCGGCCACCACCTCGTCGAAGGACTCGATCACCACCGGCTTGAAGCTCATCCGGTTGGCGGCGAAGTAGTCGGCGAGGTTCAGCTCGGTCGTGGTGCCGGTCTGCACGCAGACGGTGGCGCCGTCGAGCTGCTTGGCGCTGGTCACGCCCAGCGCCTTCGGCACCATGAAGCCCTGGCCGTCATAATAGACGACGGGGCCGAAATTCATGCCCTGGGTGTCGCGCGACAGGCTCCAGGTCGTGTTGCGCGAGAGGATGTCCACCTCGCCCGACTGCAACGCCGTCAGCCGTTGCTGCGCCGACAGCGGGGCGTAATGGACCTTGCCGGCATCGCCCAGCGCGGCGGCGGCGATCGCCTTGCAGACATCGACGTCCAGGCCGGTCCAGCGGCCCTGGCTGTCCGGAGTGCTGAAACCGGCGAGGCCGGTGTTCACGCCGCAGCGCAGCACGCCGCGCTGCTTGATCTGGTCCAGGGTGGACTGCTGCGCCGAGGCCCCGCCGGCGGCGGTCAGTCCGGCGGCCAGCGCCAGCGCGACGGCGGCGAGGCGCAGCGTGGCCCCCGGACGCGGCGGAAGGAGACGGCGAAGGGTCATGATCACGTTCCCCAAGCTGAATGGCCCCCTGCGGGACGGTTTGTTGTTCTTTACAGTGCGGACGGGATGGAAAACCACGGCCCGGCCGGTCGGCGCGCAGTCTAAACAGGGTTTGCGGGTGCGGTACAGTCCCGCAATGACCGGACCCGCCTCCGGCGGACCGGCCGGGGCCCGCAATGACCCGGCCCCGCCTCCGGCGGACCGGTCGGGGCCCGCAATGACCGGACCCGTCTCCGGCGGGCCGGTCGGGGCCCGCAATGACCCGGACCCGCCTCCGGCGGGACGGTCAAGACCAGCGATGACCCGCCCCCGTGGGCTCAGGGTGCGGGCACCGCGGCGGGGGCGGTTCCCACCGGCACCCCTGCCAGGAACGCGCGCAGGTCCGCCAGGGTCCGCTCCGGCGCCTCTTCCATCGGGACATGGCCCAGATCCGGCCAGATCACCACCCGCGCGTCCGGCAGCGCGCCGGCGAAGCGGGCGGCGTCGGTCGCCGGGACCATGACATCGCGGGCGCCCCACATCACCAGGGTCGGCGCCGGGATGCGGGCCAGCAGCGGCACCGGGTCCTCGGTCGTGAAATCCTCCAGCCGCCGGACCAGGGCGTCGCGCACGCCCGGCGCCCGCATCATGGTCCAGTAGCGGCGCACCGTCTCCGGGTCCAGCCGGGCGGGATCGCCGTACATGCTGGCGAGGCTGGCGCGCACCATGGATTCCGGCAGGACAGAGCGCATCGCCCGGAACGCGGGCGGCACCTCGATCCGCTGGCCGTAGGCGGCCCCGGGCGGCACGAAACCGCCGGCGGCGATCAGCACCAGCTTCTCCACCCGGTCCGGACGGGCAGCGGCGAAACGCCAGGCGGCCAGCCCGCCCAGGGAGTTGCCCACCAGGGTGGCGCGCTCCAGCCCCAGCGCGTCCAGCAGGGCGCCGATCAGCGCGACGCTGCGGTCGATGCCGTAATCGTCGTCCGGGGCGGGGCCGGAGAGGCCGTGGCCGGGCAGGTCGAAGCGGACCACCCGGTGGTCCGTCGCCAGATCCCGGGCCCAGGCGTCCCATGTCAGCAGGCTGGAGCCGAAGCCGTGGATCAGCACGACGGCCGGACCCTCGCCCTCCACCCGGACATGCAGCCGCTGGCCGGCGATCTCGCGGTAGTCGCCCGGGTCGCGGAGATAGAGCGCCTCCACCTCCTCCCGCGGCAGGTCGGGGGTGTAGAGCCAGACCGCCGTGGCCGCGACGATCAGCAGGACGAAGGCCAGAAATCCGAGCAGGACGCGCTTCATGGAGCCTCTTCCCGTGGGGGCATGCCGGCTGCAGGTGTGCCGCAGGTCCCCCGCGGGACGCAAGGAGAAGCGTCGGCCCGGGCCGGCGGCCTACTTCGTGCCGAACAGCCGGTCGCCGGCATCGCCCAGGCCGGGGACGATGTAGGCGTTGGGGTTCAGGTGGCTGTCCAGCCCCGCGGTGAAGACCGGCACCGTGGGATGCGCGGCATGGAAGGTGCGCACCCCCTCGGGCGCGGCGACGAGCGCCATGAACCGGATCTGCGCGTCCAGCACGCCGTTCCGGTTCAGCACGTCCACCGCATGCACGGCCGAATTGCCGGTGGCGAGCATGGGATCGACCAGGATGAAGCGGCGGCCCGCCGGATCGGGCAGCTTCACCAGATATTCCACCGGCATCTTGGTGTCGTGGTCGCGGTAGAGGCCGATATGCCCCTCGCGCGCTGCCGGCACCAGCTCCAGCAGGCCTTCCGCCATGATCAGGCCGGCCCGCAGGATCGGCACGATCGCCAGCTTCTTGCCCTCGATGACCGGCGCATCCATCGTGCAGAGCGGCGTCTCGATCGCTTCGGTGGTGAGCGGCAGGTCGCGCGTGATCTCGTAGCCCATGAGCAGCGCGATCTCCTTCAGGAGCTGGCGGAAGCCCATGGTCGAGCGCTGCCGGTCCCGCATGTGGGAGAGCTTGTGCTGGATCAGCGGGTGGTCGAGGATGAAGAGGTTCGGAAAATCGGGATGGGTTCGCATGGACCGGGCCGTTCACGTCGGGATCGGCGCACCCTAGCGCATCCGGGCGCACACGGGGAGGGGACGCGCGGCGAGAGGACGCGCAGGTCGCGCGCAGGTCGCGCGCAGGACCGGGACCGGGACCGGGACCGGGACTGGCCTGGGGACCCCCGTCGGAAGAACGGGCGGCCGCCGGAAGAATACAACCAGGGGTTAAAGAAAAAATACCGATCCGTCAGTCGTCCAGCGTGTCGAAGATGCGGATCGCATCCTCGAAGGCGGGGCTGTAGCGGCGGGCACCGGGATTGTATCCGGCCGCTTCTTCGGACATCCCCAGGATCGGGTGCGGCGCCGGCCGCGGCCCGGCAGCAGCCCCGGCCGCGGACAGCAGCCCGGCCGAGCGGCTGGCCGCCTGTTGCAGGTAGCCGACCAGGAAGATGCGCAACGCCGCCGTGAGGCCGCCGTCACCGCGCAGACGGTCGATCAGGGTGACGATCTCATGGACCGTCCGCCCCTCCCGCCGGCAGATTTCCTCAAGGCACTGCCACATGATCGGCTCCATCCGCACGCTCGTGCGGCGGCCGGCGACCGTGACGTTCTTGCAGATCGACCGCATGGCGTCGGGGGCGAGGGCGTCAGGATGGGCCGAAGGGCGCCGCTTTGCTGCCATGACGAGAAATCCGCAAACTCTGTTCTATTAACTGTAGATTTAAGCCTATCATATGGCCTTCACTAGTATGAGGCAACATTTCTCGTAAACCATGGCGGTTTTCTTGGAAAACCGACCTTCCGGCAGCGTCCCGGAGCGCACATGACGGCCATGCGGAGCGCGGGCCGGGGGGCGGGGTGCCGTGACAAGCCGATGCGGCCGGGACTATAGTGGCGCCCCCGCGCGTCCCGGCCGCCCTGTTCCTTGGTGCATAGCCGCGTGGTGACGCGCGGGTGTCGAGGAGCTGCCGTGATGTCCGTCTTCCCGCCGAAGACTATCGCCGATTGGGAAACCCTGGCCGCCAAGGACCTGTCCCGCGAAGAGGGGCGCCCGTTGGACAGTCTGGTCAGCGCGACGCCGGAAGGCATAGCCATCAAACCCCTCTACACGGCAGCCGATCTCGAAGCCCTGGAGGATGCCGGGCTGCCCGGCTTCCCCCCCTACACGCGCGGTCCGCGCGCGACGATGTACACCGTCAAGCCCTGGACCATACGCCAGTATGCTGGATTCTCCACGGCGGAAGAATCGAACGCATTCTACAAGGCGAATCTGAAAGCCGGGCAAATGGGGCTTTCGGTCGCCTTCGATCTGGCCACGCACCGCGGCTACGACAGCGACCATCCGCGCGTCGTCGGTGACGTGGGCAAGGCCGGCGTCGCCATCGATTCGGTCGAGGACATGAAGATCCTCTTCGACGACATCCCGCTGGACCGGATGTCGGTGTCCATGACCATGAACGGCGCCGTGCTGCCCATCATGGCCATGTACATCGTGGCCGCGGAAGAACAGGGCGTGCCGCAGGCCAAGCTCTCGGGGACCATCCAGAACGACATCCTCAAGGAGTTCATGGTCCGCAACACCTACATCTATCCGCCCGAACCCAGCATGCGGATCATCGCGGACATCATCGAGTACACCGCGACCCACATGCCGAAGTTCAACAGCATCTCGATCTCCGGCTACCACATGCAGGAGGCGGGGGCGACGGCGGTGCAGGAGCTGGCCTTCACCCTGGCCGACGGGCTGGAATATGTGCGCGCCGCGCTGGCCAAGGGGCTGGACGTGGACAGGTTCGCGCCGCGCCTGTCCTTCTTCTTCTGCATCGGCATGGACTTCTTCATGGAGGTCGCCAAGCTGCGCGCCGCGCGCCTGCTCTGGGCCGAGCTGATGCAGACGCACTTCCAGCCGAAGGACCCGCGCTCGCTGGCGCTGCGCACGCACTGCCAGACCTCCGGCGTCTCGCTGACCGAGCAGGACCCTTACAACAACATCGTCCGCACGACGGTCGAGGCGATGGCCGCCATCCTGGGCGGCACGCAGTCGCTGCACACCAACAGCTTCGACGAGGCGCTGGGCCTGCCGACGCCGTTCTCGGCCCGCATCGCCCGCAACACCCAGCTCATCATCGCCGAGGAGACGGGCATCCCCCGCGTCGTCGATCCGCTGGGCGGCAGCTACTATGTCGAGCACCTGACCCACAGCCTGGCCGCCGAGGCGCGCAAGCTGATCGACGAGGTCGAGGCGCTGGGCGGCATGACCCGCGCCGTGGAATCCGGCATGCCCAAGCTGAAGATCGAGGAGGCCGCCGCCCGCCGGCAGGCCCGCATCGACCGCGGCGAGGAGGTGATCGTCGGCGTCAACAAGTACCGCCCCGCCAACCCCGACCGGGTGGAGGTGCTGGACATCGACAACACCGTCGTGCGCGAGGCCCAGATCGCCCGCCTGAAGCGCATCCGCGCGACCCGCGACGAGGCCGCCGTGCGCGCCGCCCTGGCCGCCCTGACCGCGGCGGCGCGGGAGAAGTCCGGCAACCTGCTGGCGCTGGCCGTGGAGGCCGCGCGCGCCCGCGCCACGGTGGGCGAGATCAGCGACGCGCTGGAGGAGGTCTTCACCCGCCACCGCGCCATCATCCGCAGCGTCTCCGGCGTCTACGGCGCCGCCTATGACGGTGACGAGGGCTTTGCCCGGATCTGCCGCGAGGTCGAGGAGTTCGCCGCGGAGGAGGGCCGCCGGCCGCGCATGCTGGTGGCCAAGCTGGGCCAGGACGGGCACGACCGCGGCGCCAAGGTGATCGCCACCGCCTTCGCCGACATCGGCTTCGACGTCGATGTCGGGCCGCTGTTCCAGACCCCGGAGGAAGCGGCGCGGCAGGCGGTGGAGAACGATGTCCACATCGTCGGCGTCTCCAGCCTCGCGGCCGGGCACAAGACCCTGGTGCCGCAGCTCGTCGCTGCCTTGCGGGCGCAGGGCGCCGACGACGTGCTGGTGATCTGCGGCGGCGTGATCCCGCCGCAGGACTACGACATGCTGCTGGAGTCCGGCGCCGCCGCGATCTTCGGTCCGGGCACGCACATCCCGCGCGCCGCGGCGGAGATCCTGGGCATCCTGCGCGACCGCCGCAAGGTGGCGGCGTAAGCGGCGCCGGCGCTTCCCGGGAAGAAACCCCGCGGTCGCTCTTGCGACCGCGGGCGTACCGGGCCATCCTCTGCCCCGGTCGGGACCGCGGCAGCCGGCCGTGTAACGCGGCCGCGAATTTTGTAACGCCCGTGTCACGGCGGCAGACAGGCGCCGTGCGTCGCCTATCATGAGGGGAATTTCCAGGCCATGCGCAGGACCAGCCCCATGGACGCCACCCTGTCGTCGCCCGCGACGCCATCCGCCCCGACCCGCCCCCGCCTGACCCCCGGCATCCCGGCCGGCGGCATCGTGGCCCTGGCCGTGACGGCCGGCATCGTCGGCTGGGGCCTGCTGGTCGGCACGCCGGCGGAGACGGACGACCACCGCCTCAGCGCCACCCTGCACATCGCCCCGACACCGCCCGTACCCCCCACACCGCCCACACCGCCCACGCCCCCGGCCCGGCCGGCCCCGCCGGCGGCCAGCATGGCGGCCCCCGGCGTCATCGTCATCGACCCCGAGCAGATCGCCCGCTCGGTCCAGGACGCGCTGCGCAGCGTGGACATCGACAGTATCCGCCGCGCGGCCGAGGCCGCCCGCCAGCAGGCCGAACAGATCCGCCAGCAGGCCGGGACCAGCAGCAGCAACTGGGAGTGGAGAACGCACGACGCCGGCGCCCAGGGCAAGTCCGCCTCCGACGGGGAGGACCGGCTGGCCGCCAGCTTCACCGCCCCGGCCGGGGTGCGGCTGGTGGATGTCCGCGGGGACATCACCGTCGAGGTCTCCACCCGCACCGACAAGGTGCGGGTGGAGGTGGATGACGGCGCCTCGGGCCTGCGCACCGACGTGACCGACGGCGCCCTGACCCTGATCGGCAACGGCGGCACTGCCCCGCCGGTGGGGGTGCGCCTGACCCTGCCCGAAGGGGCGGACCTGACGCTGGCCAGCTTCGCCGGCGACCTGTCGCTCACCGGCCGGCAGGCCGGGGCCGTGACGGTGGATCTGCAGCAGGGCGATGTCTCGCTGGAGCGGGTGCGCTCGGCCGACATCCGCGTTCTGGCGTCCGGCAGCGTCTCCGTCAACCGGGTGGAGGGGGCCCTGACCTTCGCCTCCCTGGGGTCGGCCGAACTGTCGGTGGAGCGCGCCGGCAGCGCCGCCCTGGAGGTCAAGGGCCATGCCAGCGTCTCCCTCAGCCGGGTGGAGAACGGGCTGACGCTGGCCCTGCCCGGCTATGCCGAGATCGACGTGGGGCGCATGGACGGGCCGCTTAAGACGGCCTTCGCCGGCGCCGGCCGGGTCCAGATCGGCGGCGGCGACGCCAGCCCCTTCCAGGTCGCCGTCACCGGCGCCGGGGACTTCAGCTTCGGCGGCACCGCCCACGACCCCGTGATCTTCAACGCCGGCACCGGCTCCATCCACATCGAGCACCATACCGGCGAACCGCGCATGCAGCGCGTCGGGCGCGGCAGCGTCGTCATCGGCAGCGACTGAGCACGGAACCGGCCCGCATGTGGAGCGACCGTCCGGCGGAATCCGCCCCCGTCCGTCCCCGTCTGCGCCCGGGTGTGCCCGCCGGCGGCATCGCCGCCGTGGCGGTCACCCTGGGCGTCGTCGTCTGGTCGGTGCTGGCCGGCGACGGCGGCACGGACGGAAGCGGCGACGGCCGCAGCGCCGGCCTGGAGATCCGGATCACCGCCCCGGAGCCGCCCGCCGCCCCGCGCGCGGACAGGGCCGGGCAGGCGGACAGGGCCGGGCGGGCGGAGCAGCAGCCGATGGCGACGCCCCGGGTGGACGCCAGGGCCATCACCGCCGCCGCCAGGCGGGCGGGGGAGGAGGCGGCCGCGCTGGCCGTCGCCAAGGCCGAGGCGTGGGACGGCCCGCATGCCGACGTGGCCGTGCTGGACCGCCAGCAGGACCGGCAGACCGGGATGAACCGGGTCACCGCCGCGGCGGTGGCGCCGGCCGGGCTGCGGCTGGCGGACGTCTACGGCCGTGTCACCATCCGCGTCCGCTCCGGCATCGAGCGGACCGAGATCACCATGCTGGACAGCCGCCGGCGCTACGACCTGGACGTGCGCGACGGCGTGCTCTGGATCACCGGCCCCGGCCCCTCCGACACGCCGACGGAGCTGGACATCACCGTGCCCCGCGGCGTGCCGCTGCTGGTCAACGATCTGGTCGGTGACCTGAAGGTGGTGGGCGACCTGGACGCGCCGGCCCGGCTGACCCTGCGCCGCGGCACGCTGGAGGTCGGGGGCAGCCTGCGCTCCGCCCGCGTCCGCGTCACCGAGACGGGCACCGTCACCCTGGGCCGCGTCTCCGACCTGCTGGCGGTGGAGGTGCGCGGCATCGCCCAGGTGAACGCCGGACAGGTGGAGCGGCTGGCCGCCGACCTCGCCGGTGCCGCGACCCTTCAGGTCGCCACGGTGGGGCGGGAGGCGGTGCTGAACCTGCCGGGCAAGGCCGACGTGCGGATCGGCAGCGTGAACGGCGCGCTGCGGGCGGTGCAGTCGGGGGCCGGCAGCGTCGCCGTCGCCACCGGCCGGGCCGGGCCGTTCGAGCTGGCCAGCACCGGGGCGGGCAGCTTCCGCTTCGACGGCACCGCCGTGGACCCGGTCATCCTGCTGAGCGGTATCGGCGACGTCGCCATCGCCGCCTATGACGGCACCCCCGCCGTCAGCCACGACGGCCCCGGCCGCCTGGACTTCGGCCGCTGAGGGGACTGCCCCGGAAGCCGCAAGTTCCCGCTTGACAGTATAGGATTAATAACCCATAACCGGGTCAGCACCGCCCGACGTGTGCCCGGACGGCACCGGCGGGCGTCCGGCCGGGGAACCGCGCCTGCCCCGTGGCGGGCCGGTCCGGCCCCAGCCCCCTGATCTTTCCCCTTTTCCACCCATCGTCGCGCCGCCGCCGCGGCCGGGTCCCCTTGGCCGGGGGGCCCGGGAACCGGGCCGTTTCCGCGCGCCCGCACCCTAGGAAGGAATTCCCGGATGTCCACGACGATCGACCAGGCCTTCATCAAGCAGTTCGAGCGCGAGGTCCACGAATCCTACCAGCGCATGGGCTCGAAGCTGCGCGCCACCGTGCGCCACAAGACCGATGTCCAGGGCGCCTCCACCGTGTTCCAGGTGGTCGGCCGCGGTGCCGCCAGCACCAAGGCCCGGCACGGCAAGGTGCCGGTGATGAACCTGGAGCATTCCCATGTCGAATGCGCGCTGGCCGACTATTACGCCGGCGACTGGGTGGACCGGCTGGACGAGCTGAAGGTCAACATCGACGAGCGCGCCGTCGTCGCCAATGCCGGCGCCTATGCGCTGGGCCGCAAGACCGACGAGCTGATCATCGCCGAGCTGGACCGCTCCGCCAACCTGGCCGGGGCCGCCACCGACGGGCTGACCCGCGACAAGGTGCTGGCCGCCTTCGAGATGCTGGGCACGGCCGACGTGCCGGACGACGGCCAGCGCACCGCCGTCGTCGGCTGGAAGCAGTGGAGCCAGCTCCTGGCCCTGCCGGAATTCGCGGACGCCGATTATGTCGGCGCGGACGAGCTGCCCTGGCGCGGCACCCAGGCCAAGCGTTGGCTGGGCACGCTCTGGATGCCGCATTCCGGGCTGACCCTGACCGGCGGGGTCCGGCTCTGCCACTGGTACCACCGCACCGCCGTGGGCCATGCCGCCGGCGCCGACGTGGCCACCGACGTGACCTGGCACGGCGACCGCGCCGCCTTCTTCGTCAACCACATGATGAGCCAGGGCGCCTGCCTGATCGACCCCAAGGGCGTCGTCACCCTGCGCTGCAAGGAGGCGTGAGGGGCCGCCCGGCCCCTCTCCCCCGCTTCCCCGCTTCATCGCTTCCTCTGCCACCCCGCCTCTTCCCCCGATCCCCGGAGATCTCGCGATGGCCTTCCTGCCGAAGGACCTGAGCGTGCTGGCCTATGCTCAACGGCTTCACGCTCTGGCACTACACCACCGCCGACCTGCACACCCAGGTGCGCGTCAGCGGCTACTTCAACGCCGCCGGCCACATGCTGCGGGTCGGCGACATGCTGCTGGCGAACACCGACACCGACGGCACCCCGGCCGCCGGCCTCCTGGTCGTCGCCAGCAACACCGCCGGCATCGTGGACCTGTCCGACCTGACCCCGGTCGGCGCCAGCGATACGGACTGACCGGCCCCGGACCGACCGGACCCGCGCCGCCGCCTTCCCTCCCCCTCCCCCTCCCCCTCCCCCTCGCCCTCCGTTCCGGGAGTTACCCCATGGCCCTCACCGCGATCGGCCTGTGCGCCCGCGCGCTCCTGAAGATCGGTGCCGCCGGCATCGCCAGCTTCGCCGACGGCACGGCGGAGGCGGAGGTGGCGGCGGCGCTCTACGCCCCCACGCGCGATGCGCTGCTCTCCGCCCACGGCTGGAGCTTCGCCACCCTGCATGCCGGGCTGGCCCGGCTGGCCGACCCGCCCCAGGGCACCGCCGTGGCCGGGCCGGCGCACGCCTTCGCCCTGCCCGACGGCTTCCTGCGGGCGCTGTCGGCCGGGCGCGGCGGGCGGATGCGGGGGCTGGAGTACCGCATCCAGGGCGGCACGCTGCTGGCCGATGCGGACGCCGTGATCCTGACCTACCTGCACCGCCCGGCCGAGGAGAGCTTCCCGCCCTTCTTCGACCAGGCCCTGATCGCCCGGCTGGCGGCGGAGTTCTGCCTGCCGCTGACGGAGAATTCCAGCCGGGCGGAGATGCTGTGGCGACTGGCCGACGCGGAATTCCGCCGCGCCCGCCTGATCGACACGCAGCAGGACAGCCAGGACCGCTTCGAGGACTTCACCCTGATCGAGGCCCGGCAGGGCGGGGGCGGGGCATGACCCGTCTCCGCAGCGTCAAGGCCGCCTTCACCGGCGGCGAACTGTCGCCCGACCTGCTGGGCCGCGGCGACCTGCGCAGCTACGAGACGGGGGCGCTCGCCCTGCGCAACGTGCTGATCCTGCCGACCGGCGGGGTGACGCGGCGGCCGGGCACGGCCTATCTCGCCACCCTGCCCGGCCCCGGCCGGCTGGCCGCCTTCGCCTTCGACACCGAGCAGGCCTACCTGCTGGCCTTCACCGACCGGCGGCTGGAGGTGTTCCGCGACGGCGCGACCGAGGCGGTGCTGGAGACGCCCTGGACCGCCGGGCAGCTCGCCCAGCTCGCCTGGACCCAGTCGGCCGACGTGCTGCTGGTCTGCCACCCCGACGTGCCGCCGCGCCGCATCGTCCGCAGCGGCGACCGGCGCTGGCGCTGCGAGGCGTGGCGCTTCTCGACGGTAAAGACGGCGGACGGTCGCGCGCTGCAGCGGCTTCCGTTCCACCGCTTCGCCGACGCCGCGGTGACGCTCACCCCCTCCGGCACCCGCGGCCGGGTCCGGGTGCGCGCCTCCGCCCCGGTGTTCGACGGCGCACATGCCGGCCGGCCGTTCCGGCTGCGCCGGCGCCAGGGGCTGGTGGTGGCCGTGCGCTCCCCCACCCTGGCGGAGATCGACCTGCTGGAGGATGTGCCGGACGCGGAGCCCTCCATCGACTGGGACGAGCCCGCCTTCTCCCCCCTGCGCGGCTGGCCGGTCAGCGCCTGCTTCCACCAGGACCGGCTGGTGATCGGCGGCAGCCGCGACCTGCCCAACCGGCTCTGGCTGTCGCGCTCGGGCGACCTGTTCGACTTCGATCCGGGCGAGGGGGAGGACGACGAGGCGATCGAGTTCGCCATCCTGTCCGACCAGGTGAACGCCATCCGGCAGGTCTTCTCCGGCCGGCACCTGCAGGTCTTCACCACCGGGGCGGAATGGGCCGTCACCGGCGAGCCGCTGACCCCGAAGGAGGTGCGGCTGGACCGGCAGAGCCGGGTCGGCAGCGGTCCCGGCCGGCAGATCCCGGCGCGGGAGGTGGACGGGGCCACCCTGTTCGCCGGCCGCGACGGGGCGGTGCGGGAGTTCCTCTGGACCGACCTGGAGAGCAGCTACAGCACCACCGACCTGACGCTGGCCGCCGGCCATCTCTGCCGCGCCCCGGTGGAACTGGACGTGGACCCCGGCCGCCGGCTGCTGCTGGCGGTGCAGGCGGACGGCGGCGTCGCCGCCCTGACGCTGGACCGGGCCGAGCAGGTCACCGGCTGGACCCGGCTGGAGACGGACGGCGCCGTCCGCTCCCTCGCCGTCGTGCGCGGCGAGGTCCACTGGCTGGTGGAGCGGCAGGGCCGCTGGATGCTGGAGCAGTGGGAGGACGGCCTCGCCCTGGACAGCGCGCTGTCCGGCCTGGCCGACCCGCCGACGCCGCGCTGGTCGGGCCTGTCGCATCTGGAGGGCCGGCGCGTCGCCATCGTGGCGGACGGCTGCCTGCCGGGGCCGGCGGTGGTGGAAGCCGAGGCGGCTGCGGCTGGACCGGCCGGCCCGGGAATCGTCACCGCCGGGCCTGCCCTACAACCCACCGGGTGGAGGCCGCTGCCGCCCAACGCCCTGGCGCCGGAGGGGCAGGGCCGCGCCCTGCGCCCGCTGGCCGTGACCTTCCGCGTGGCCGCCACCCCCGCGCTGCGGGCCGATCTCGGCCGCGGCATGGTGGAGGTGCCGCTGCGCCGGATGGATCAGGCGCCGCTCTCCAGCCGCCCGGCGGCGCCCTTCACCGGCGACCGCCGGCTGGCGGCGCTGGGCTGGGTGCACGACCGCACCCGGCCGCTCTGGCGGATCGAGGAGGACCGCCCGCTGCCCTTCACGCTGCTGTCCGCAACCCTTGAGCTGAAGGTGAACGACTGATGGCCGGACTGACCACGCCCGTGCTGGCGACCCTGGGCACGGTGCGGACCGTGAAGTCCGCGGCCCGCACCCTGGGTCTGGACGGCGGCGACGACGACGGCGACGAGCGCCGCCGGCGCGAGGACGACCTGCTGGACTACCGTCAGGCGGTGGAACTGTCGCAGCTCCGCGCCGCGCAGGACCTGGAGGCGGAGACCCGCCGCACCGACGCCGAACGCCGCGCCCGGCAGATCGCCGTGGAGGCGCAGGCCGCGGAAACCCGGCGCCAGCGCTCGCTGCGCCGGGCCGTGGGCCGGCAGCGGGCGAAGCTGGGCGGCCAGGGCATCTCCGCCGCCGACGGCTCGGGCGAGGCGATCCTGCTGGGCCTCGTGCGCGAGGCGGCGGAGGAGGACGCCACCGCCCGCAGCCTGGACGCGCTGCGCCTGAAGGCCCTGGACGACGAGGCCCGGGCCGCCTACCGGCGCAACCTGCTGGACCTGTCCGAACTGACCGAACGCCAACGCCTGCAACGCCTCGCCCGCGGCTATTCCTGACGCGGACAGATCTCCCGTCGGCGCATGCCGACATTGGTACGTCGTCGGCGAATGCCGACATTGGAACGCCGTCGGCGAACGCCGACATTGGTACGTGGTCGACGAGCGTCGACATTGACACCAGGTCGACGCTCGTCGACATTTTCCCATGCGGACGACCGTCGACACCGCTCGACCGTCCCCGACCGGAGGCGACGACCATGCGCGTCCTGACCCCGAAGGACCTCGGCACGGCGATCGGCCGCCGCCGCCGCGCCCTGGGCCTGAGCCAGCGGGCCCTGGCGGAGAAGGCCGGCGTCAGCCGCGACTGGCTGATCGGCCTGGAGCAGGGCCGGCCACGGGCGGAACTGGGTCTGGTACTGCGGACCCTGGCGGCGCTCGACCTCGCCCTCCGGCTCGACGCCGGGGCCGGGGAGGGGGACTCCGCCCCCGACGGCGCACCGCCCGCAGCCGCGGACATCGACCTGGACGCGGTCCTTGAGCGCGCCCGCCGGAGGACGCCGTGAACGGGCCGCTGAGCGTGCTACTCGCCGGGACGGAGATCGGCGAGCTGTCGTCCCGGAAGGGACGTTGCGTCCTGCGCTACCGGGAGCCGCACGGGGACGACCGGGGGCAACCCGTCGCGGCCCTGTCCCTGTCGCTGCCCCGGGACCGGGAGGAGCATGCGGGCGAGGCCGTCGCCAACTTCCTCTGGGGGCTGCTGCCGGACAACGAGGCGGTGCTCCAGCGCTGGGGCCAGCGGTTCGGCGTCTCCCCGCGCAACGTCCTGGCCCTCCTCGGCCATGTCGGGGAGGACTGCGCCGGTGCCGTCCAGATCGTCCGCCCCGACCGTCTGGCAGCGATCCGCGAGCCCCGGCCCCTGGAGGTGGACTGGCTGGACGAGGCGGACATCGCCGCCCGGCTGCGGGCACTGCGGGCCGATCCCGCCCAGGGGCGCCGGCTCGGCCCGGCGCTGGCGATGGGCGGCAACCGTGTGCAGGACCGGATCGCCGCGCTGCTGGACCGCGTCCCGCCGGCGCTGGAGGAGACGGCCGACAAGATGGCCGACCAGCGCCTCACCCATTCCGTTCTGGACCGCCTGCGAACCACCCTGCCCGACTGGATCGAGGCACGCCGCCGCGCGATGCGGGGGACGTGATCCCGGACCCGTCCGCCCTGTCCGGGACCCGGCACCCTCCGGCCTGACAGAGGGGCGGAGCGCGAGACCTCACTGCACATCCTGGAGCCATCATGACCGAGCACATCCCCGTGCCCGCGGTGAGCCCGCGCGTCCAGTACCGGGCGGACGGGCAGACCACCCGCTTCGTCTTCGCCTTCCCGATCTTCGCCGCCGGCGACCTGAAGGTCTTCCTGGACGCGGCCCCGCAGGACCAGGGCTATGCCGTGGCCGGGATCGGGGCCGCGGGCGGCGGGGCGGTGACCTTCGCGGTGCCGCCCGCCGACGGCGTGCTGGTGACGCTGGAGCGCCGGCTGGCGGTGGAGCGGCTGACCGACTTCCAGGAGAGCGGGCCGCTGGCCGCGCGCAGCCTGAACGAACAGTTCGACCGGCTGACGGCGCAGATCCAGCAGCTTGCCGCCGACCAGGAGCGCATGCTGCGCTATGCCGGCACCGACCTGCCGGCGGGCGCCCTGCTGCCCGACCGCCGGGTCCGCGCCGGCCGCGTCCTGGGCTTCGACGCCGAGGGCAACCCGGTGGCGCTGGACCCGGCCGGGCTGCCGGCGCCGCTGCCCGCCACCGTGCAGGCCGGGGCCGGCGCCGTCGCCCGCAGCCTGCCCGACAAGCTGCGCGACAGCGTCTCGGCCAAGGACTACGGCGCCGTGGGCGACGGCATCGCGGACGACACCGCGGCCATCCGGGCCGCGCTGGCGGCGCACCGGGCCGTCCACCTGCCGGCCGGGGCCTACCGCATCTCCGGCACCCTGACGCTGCGCTACGGCCAGACCCTGTCCGGCGTCGGCGAGGGATCGGTGATCCAGGCGCGGGCCGAACCGTTCGACGCCGCCGCCGTGCCCGGCTACGACAGCCCCTTCAACACCGTGGAGATCGTGGAGGGCTACGCGGCCCTGCGCGACCTGCGCATCGTCGGCGGCGCCACGGGGATCAAGCTCTACGGCCGCGACGGGCCGTGCGTGAAGAACGTGGTGGAGAACGTCTCCGTCTGGGACACGCTGATCGGCCTCGTGCTGGACGGCCATGCCGATGCCGACCGGCCCTGCTACTGGAACCACGTCGCCCGCGTGCTCTGCGCCCGGCAGCAGCTCCACGGCGTGCTGCTGACGGTGGAGAGCACGGGCGACACGCCCAACGCCAACAAGTTCCACGACGTGCGGGTCTATTCCCTGGGCGCGCCGATCCAGGGCTGCGGCTTCTTCCTGTCGGCGGCGCGCTTCAACAACAGCTTCGTGGACTGCGAGGCGAACCTGCACCCGTCGGGGGAGGCGTGCTTCCGCCTGGGGGCCGCCACGGACCAGACCCTGATCGTGAACTTCTACGCCGAGAGCCTGGGGGCGCTGCCCGGCGTCCGGATCGACAACGGCAGCCGCGACACCAGCATCGTCAACCTGTTCAGCGCCACCGCCGGGCAGCCGATCTGGGACCCGGCGGAGACCCGCGCCTTCACCGCCGTGAATGCCGGCCATCCCACGCGCAACTTCCTGAAGAAGACCTGGATCACCGACCTGCGGCTGGAGGGGTTGCAGCTCGACACCGACTATGTCGAACCCGCGGCGGGCGGGCTGGTGGAGCCGGACCTGCGGTCCACCACCTACCTCGTCTCCGCCTTCGGCGGGCCGGTGGAGTTCCGCCTGCCCGCGGCCGACCCGGCGAACGGCCGCGTCGTCACCGTGAAGAAGACCGACGCCAGCCCCAACCCCGTCCGCATCACCGAGGATGGCGGCCCCGGCCCCGACAACCGGGAGGTCGTGCTGGCCAACCGCTACGACGTCGCCACCCTGGTCTCCAACGGCGCCACCTGGTGGCTGACCGGCTCCAACCTGCTGCCGGAGAACGCCTGGTTCCATGACGGACCCGGTCTCTACCGGCCCGACACGACACGCCGGCTGCATCTGGTCGGCACGGCCGGCGGGGCGGTGGAGGTGCGCCTGCCCGCCCCCGGCGATCCCCAGGCCGCCGGCCGCTGGCTGACGGTGAAGAAGTCCGACGACGGCACCGCCCCCGTCACCGTCACGACGGATGGCGGCGGCGGGCCGGAGGGGCGGTCCTGGCTGCTGGGCCGGCGCTACGACCATGTCACCGTCTTCAGCAACGGGGCGGAATGGCTGGTCACCGGCACCGCCCGGCCGCGCGCCGCCGTGCGCTTCCACGAGGCGGCGGGGCTGCTGGAGGCCGACCTCGGTGCGGACATCTACCTGGTCAGCGCCTTCGCCGGCCCGGTGGAGGTGCGCCTGCCCGCCCCGGCCGCCGCCCATGCCGGCGCCGTCGTCTCCGTCAAGAAGACCGATCCCGGCCCCAACCCCGTCAGCGTCACCGCCGCCGGGGACGGTTCCGCCGGGGACGGTTCCGGCGGGAGCGGACCCGACGGGGCGGCACAGACGCTGGCCGCGCAGCACGCGGCGCTGACGGCCGTCTGCAACGGCGCCGCCTGGCACCTGCTGTCCCGCCATTCCGCCTGATCCGACCGGAGCCCCGCCATGCGCGACCGTCCGACGCCCGATCTCCCGCCGCCCGGCCTGCTGCCGGCGGCCCTGGCCCGGCTGCTGCCGGTGGGCTGCCGGCATGTTGCCGCCTTCATCGAGGCCGGACCGGCCGCGGACGCGGACGACGGGATGCCCGACGCCCGCGCCTTCAAGGACTGGTGCGCCGCCGGCAAGGCCGGGGTGGCGCTGCTGGACGCGCTGGTGCGGCTGTCGCAGCGCGTCGCCCCGGAGACCGTCCCCCTTCCGGATTCCCCATCACCGGACGGCCCATCACCGGATGGCCCGCCGGAAGACCCGCCGCCGGACACCCCCGCTGCCCCCCCGGCGCCGGCGGCGGGCGGCCCGGAGCAGCCCGGCGGGCTGGCCGGGCTGATGGCCGACTCCCGCGCCGAGGTCGCCGCCTGGCGCGCCCGCCGCGCCGGCCCCCTGCCCGCCGACCCCGCAGAGCCCGCTGAGCCCGCGCCCACCGCTCCCGCCCCGGATCCGGCCGGGCCGGACCCGCCCGACACGAGCTGACCCGCAGGAGAGCCATGCCGCCCGTCCGCTTCACCGAGTTCCTCGCGCTCTGGAACCATCTCCAGGGCCGCGGCACCCCCGACCTGCATCTGGAGATGGCCGACTGGCTGGAGGACGCTCTGGCCCGCGGCCGGCGCGAGCTGCTGCTGCTGGCCTTCCGCGACAGCGGCAAGTCCAGCATCGTCGGGCTCTACTGCGCCTGGCGGCTGGCCCGCGATCCCGACTGCCGCATCCTGGTGCTGGCCGCGGACCTGACCCTGGCGAAGAAGATGGTCCGCACCGTGAAGCGGGTGGTGGAGCGCCATCCGCTCTGCGCCGGGCTGAAGCCGGAGAAGCGGGAGCTGTGGGGGGCGGAGGCGTTCACCCTGCAACGCCCCCTGGTCGGCCGCGACCCCTCCATGGCGGCGCAGGGGGTGGGCGGCAACTTCACCGGCAGCCACGCCGACCTTGTCGTCTGCGACGACGTGGAGGTGCCGAACACCTGCGACACCGCCCCGAAGCGGGAGGAGCTGCGCACCCGGCTGCGGGAGATCGCCTCCGTCCTGGCGCCGGGCGGGACCTCGCTCTACATCGGCACGCCGCACACCTGGTACTCGATCTACGCCCGCGAGCCGCGGCCCGAGCTGGGCGAGCGGGAGCCGTTCCTGGCCGGTTACGCCCGGCTGGAGCTGCCGGTCTACCGCGAGGGGCCGGACGGCGCCCGCCTGCATCTCTGGCCCGAGCGGTTCGGGCCGGAGGTGGTGGAGCGCATCCGCCGCCGCGCCGGCCCGGCCAAGTTCCTCTCGCAGATGCTGCTGACGCCGCGGCCCGCCACCGCCGGCCGGCTCGACCCCGACCGGCTGCGACCCTACGCGGCCGAGCCCGACATCCGCAGCGTGCAGGGCCGCCCGGTGCTGACCCTGGAGGGCCGGCGGCTGCTGACCGCGCGGGCCTGGTGGGACCCCGCCCTGGGCCGCCCCGCCGCCGGCGGGGAGAGCGGGGCCGGCGGGGGCGGAGAGGGCGGTGGCGGGCGCGGCGACGGCAGCGTCGTCGCCGTCGTCTTCGGCGATGCCGACGGCCGCGCCTACCTGCACCGGGTCCTCTATGTCCGCGCCGCGGAGGGGACGGAACCGGCGCAGGACCAGTGCCGGCAGGTGGCAGACCTGGTGGAGGCGCTCCAGCTCGCCACCCTGCATCTGGAGACGAACGGCATCGGCGGCTTCCTGCCGGGGCTGCTGCGCCAGACCCTGGCCCGGCGCCGGCTCGCCTGCGCCGTGCTGGAGGAGACCAGCCGCCGGCCCAAGGCCCTGCGCATCCTGGAGGCGTTCGACGCCCGCCTCGCCGCCGGCATGCTCGCGGCCCACCGCTCCGTCTGGGAGACGCCCTTCGTGCGGGAGATGCGCGACTGGCGCCCGGACGGGCGCGGCGGCCACGACGACGGGCTGGACGCCGCGGCCGGCGCGCTTCTCGCCAGCCCGGCCCGGCTGCCCCGCCTGCCGCCGCCGCCGCGCGCCCCCGGCTGGGGCGGCGGCACCGAACCCTTCCTGGCCGACACCGATTTCGACCCCTGATCCGGAGACGCACGACCATGACCGACACCACGGGCCTGGACCTGGCCTGGTGGATCACCGCCATCGACCTGCCCGCGCTGGGCGGGCTGTTCTGGCTGATCCTGAAGGTCCGCAAGGATGCCGACGCCGCCCTGGAGCGCGCCCGCGCCGGCATCGACGCCACCTCGGTGCAGATGCGCGAGGCGCTCGCCGCCTACAAGCTGGAGGTGGCGAAAACCTACGCCTCCCTGGGCACGCTGCGGGAGGTGGAGCAGCGCCTGACCGACCACCTGCTGCGCATCGAGGCGAAGCTGGACGGCGCCCGTGCGGCCGCCACCCGCGGGACCGCCGCCCGCGGGACCGGGGGTGCGGCATGACCGGCCCCTCGGAGATCACGGGTGCCGGCACCCCCGCCGGCGCCCCTGCCCGGCCCCGTCTCATGCCCGAACCGCCCGATCCGCCGCCCGGCGGCGACGCGGTGGACGTGCTGGCCCGCACCCTCTGGGGGGAGGCGCGCGGCGAGTCCGTGCGCGGGATGGAGGCGGTGGCCGCCGTGGTGATGAACCGCGTCGCCGCCGCCCGCGCCGGCCGCGTGCGCTGGTGGGGCCGCACGGTGGCGGAGGTCTGCCGCGCCCCCTGGCAGTTCTCCTGCTGGAACGAGGGCGACCCGAACCGGCCCCGGCTGCTGGCCGTCACGGCCGCGGACCCGGCCTTCGCCGCCGCCCTGCGCATCGCCCGCCGCGCCGTGGCCGGCACGCTGGGCGACCCCACCGGCGGCGCCACCCACTACCACCACGGCGGCATCACGCCGTCCTGGGCGGCCGGCCGGGCGCCGTGTGCGGAGATCGGCCGCCACCTCTTCTACCGCGACATCGGCTGACGCGGGCCTGACCCGCGCCCCCGATCCCACTCCCCTGCACACCCCCCCTGCCCCCGACGGAGTCCGCCCATGATCCCCGCCCTTCTTGCGAAACTCGGCCTGCCCCTGCTCGTCCAGGCGGCGGGCCAGGGCCTTGCCCGCATCGACCACCCCGCGGCCCGGGCCGCCGCCGAGGCGCTGACCGAGGTCGGCACCTCGATCGGCGCCGGGGCCATCACGCCCGAGCAGGTGGCCGAGGCCAACCGCCATGTCGAGCGGATGGCCGAGCTGGAATCGGACGAGGCCCGCACCACCCTGCGCGAGGTCAACGCCAGCCTGCGCGCCGAGGCCGCCTCGCAGGACGCCTATGTCCGCCGCATGCGCCCGACCTTCGGCTACATCATGGCCGTGACCTGGGGGGCGCAGATGGGGTCCGTCGCCTGGATCACCATCGCCGATCCCCCCGCCGCCGCGGGCGCCGTCGCCGCGCTGGCCAGCCTCACCACCATCTGGTCGGTCGGCCTCGGCGTGCTCGGCATCTATGTCTACAAGCGCTCGGAGGAGAAGAAGCCGCGCTAGCGCGCCCCGCGGGCGCCCTGCGGCCGCTGCTTCAGAGCCCCAGGGCGTTCCGCAGCAGCGCGTTGGCGCGCGTCTGCCAGCCCGGCCCGTCCTGCCGCAGCCGCTCCACCACGTCCGCGTCGAGGCGGAGGCTGGTGGCGACCTTGGGCCGGGCCTGGGCGGGCGGGCGGCCCCGCCGGGCCTGGGCGAACTTCCGCTGCCACTCCGGGGCGGACAGGTCCGGCGCGTCGTCCGGGTCGAATTTGTTCTGCATGAGTTTTGATTTGCGGAAGTTGGTGCGATTTAGCGCGGCTGGGTTGAATGGTCCGGTATGTGGAAAATGGGGAAAACCAAGCGAGACGATGTCTGTGACGAAAAATATACCATTGATTTCAAATGGTTACGTTTTTCCTTGACGAAGACAAGATCAGTGCATATCTGTACGGATAGATCCAGGGGACGCGGTAAAACCTCGTGAAGAGTGCGGCTTAGGCCAACTGCTAACCGTAGCACCGTTCATTAGAATTTTGGGCACGAACGGGAGCAGATTGGGGGTGCGAGCAGGCCCCTCCCTGGAAGCTAAGAAAAAGGCGCCTTGCCCAAGGCGCCTTTTTCATTTCAGCTCAGGCAGCAATCTTTGTGCATTTCCGCTTTATGGCCTTGATGTCGGATGTGCGCGCCTTATGAAAGCTAGTTACGTATATCTCGTTGGTACATCTCGTCACCTTAAGACACGCCTTATACCAATACCCCGTTGTCAAGGTGGCATCATACACTATTGTTATACCTCGATTGTCCGCAAAAAACTCTCCATTTTCAATGACGCAAGCCAAGTGTTCATAGTGCTCTAGAAGCAAATCGGGATGACGCAGCGCCTGCTTTCTTAAAGTGTATTCCGAAATCCAGACGGCCGCTGTTCCCGCCTTCATCACAGAGCGCACGGCCTCCGAAACCCGGCAAACCCTGGCCGGTCGGTTGTCGTTTGTCGTCAGCAGCCTTATAACTTCACGAACGTCCACGGAAGGCGACCCGTTGCGAAACGGCTGCTAGGATAAATCGGAATCCAGGCAATTTGGACTCAATTTTGTCCGCCACCTGGCCGTGAAATCTGCCGACACCTCGGCTTGTCTCCATCGGATATTGCCCCCGCGGCGTCGCCCGCCCCCTCCCCCACCCTCTCGCGCACCCCCTTGCATCCGGCGCCGGCCGCGCCAGAGAGGGGGTCGTCAAACCCGGGGGTGCCGGGGAGATCCGCCCCCGGCTGAGATCACACCCGTCGAACCTGATCCGGGTCATGCCGGCGAAGGGAGGTCACCATCAGCACCGTCATGAGCACCATCCTGTCCGCCGCGCCCGCAGCCGGCGCGCGTCCGTCCGTCGCCGTCATCGGCGGCGGCATCATCGGCCTTGCCATCGGCTGGCGCCTCGCCGCCGCCGGCTGCCGCGTGGACATCTTCGAGAAGGGCCGGGCCGGCCAGGGGGCGAGCCATGCCGCCGCCGGCATGCTGGCCGCCGGCGCCGAGGCCGAGCCGGGCGAGCAGCGCCTGCTGCCGCTCTGCCTGGAGAGCCGCAGCCGCTGGCGCGGTTTCGCCGCCGAGCTGGAGGCGGCCAGCGGCCAGCCGGTCGGGCTGCGCGACGAGGGCACGCTGATCGTCGCGCTGACCCGCGACGATGTCGAGGTGATGCGCGTCAACCACCAGTTCCAGCGCGGCCTGGGCATCGAGAGCCACTGGCTGACCGGGGCGCAGGTGAAGGAGCTTGAGCCCTTCCTGACGCCGCGCGCCGTCGCCGGCGTGCTGAGCCCGCTGGACAACCAGGTGGACAACCGCAGGGCCACCGCCGCCCTGCGCGTCGCCTTCGAGCGCGCCGGCGGCCGCCTGCACGAGGACAGCCCGGTCGAGGCGGTGGACGCCGAGGCCGGCCGCGTGCGCGGCGTGGTCGTCGGCGGCCGGGCGCACACGGCCGACATCGTGGTGCTGGCGGCCGGCGCCTGGTCGCGCCAGATCGCCGGGCTGCCGGCGGCGGCGGTGCCGCCGGTGCGTCCGGTGAAGGGCCAGCTCCTCTCCGTCGCCATGGACCCGGCGGCACCGCTGCTGCGGCACGTCCTCTGGGCACCCAAGTGCTACATGGTCCCGCGCGCCGACGGCACCCTGATCATCGGCGGCACGACCGAGGAGAAGGGCTGGGACGACAGCCTCACGGCCGGCGGCGTGCTGGCCATGCTGGAGGGGGCGTGGCGCACCCTGCCCGGCATCGAGGAGCTGCGGATCTCCGAGATGTGGACCGGCTTCCGCCCCGGCAGCCGCGACGACGCGCCCCTTCTGGGCCCGGTCGCGGGCGTGGACGGGCTGGTGCTGGCGACCGGGCACCATCGCAACGGCATCCTGTTGACGCCGGTGACCGCCGACCTCGTGGCCGGCTTCATCCTCACCGGACGGGTGGACCCGCTGATGCAGCCCTTCGGCCTGGACCGCTTCGCCGCCACCCCTGCGGCCGCCGCTGCCAGCCCGATGCCGGCGGGAGTGCCGGCATGAGCGCCGGCGTGACCACCGTCAACGGCAGGCCGCGGCCGGACGCCGCCGGCCCGCTGCTGGACCTGCTGGCGCGGGAAGGCTTCGACCCCGCCGCCCGCGGCATCGCCGTGGCGGTGAACGGGGCCGTGCTGCCCCGCGGCCGCTGGGCCGAGGCGGCGGTGGCCGAGGGAGACGCGGTCGAGATCGTCCGCATCATGCAGGGCGGCTGAGCCCGCCGCTCTCCCCGCCCGCCCGTTCCCCGCTTCCCGTATCCCGAGCGAGACCCGGATGAGCCAGAACGACCTCCTCACCATCGCCGGCCGGTCCTTCGCCTCCCGCCTGTTCCTCGGCACGGCCGGCTATCCGAACCAGCAGGTGTTCCTGGACAGCCTCGCCGCCTCCGGGGCGGAGGTGCTGACCGTCTCCGTCCGCCGGGCCGACCTCTCGGGCTATGGCGAGGGCCTGCTCGACCTCGTGGCCGGCAAGGTCTGGCTGCTGCCGAACACGGCCGGCTGCGCCACCGTGAAGGACGCGGTGCTGACCGCGCAGCTCGCGCGCGAGGCGCTGGACACGCCCTGGATCAAGCTGGAGCTGATCGGCGACCGCGAGACGCTGTACCCCGACGTGGAACAGCTCCTGCGCGCGGCCGACGAGCTGGTGCGCGACGGCTTCGTCGTGCTGCCCTACTGCACCGACGACCCGGTGGTCTGCCGCCGGCTGGCCGATGTCGGCTGTGCCGCGGTGATGCCGCTGGGGGCGCCGATCGGCACCGGGCTGGGCATCCTGAACCCGCTGAACATCGAGACGATCTGCGCCCGCAGCCCCGTCCCGGTGGTGCTGGACGCCGGCATCGGCACGGCCAGCGACGCCGCCCTGGCGATGGAGCTGGGCTGCGACGCCGTGCTGCTGAACACCGCCGTCTCGCGCAGCACGGACCCGGTGATGATGGCCGCCGCCATGCGGGCGGGGGTGGAGGCCGGGCGGCTGGCCCGGCGGGCCGGGCGCATCGCCAAGCGGACACGGGCCGAGCCGTCCAGCCCCGAGCTGGGCCTCGTCAGCTCCTGAGCCGGCCGGCCATGGGGTCCCGGACCATGCGGCCCCGTGCTGGGCGCCCGCCGCCTGACCGCCCCCTCCCGGGCCGCTCCCTGCCTTCCCCGCCGCTGCTGCTGATCACCGACCGCGCCCAGGCGCGGCTGCCGCTGCCCGCCCTGCTGGACGCCGCCTTCGCCGGCGGGCTGCGCTGGGCCAGCCTGCGGGAGAAGGACCTGGACCCGGCCGCCCGGCGCGATCTGCTGGCCGCCCTGCTGCCCGTCGCCCGCCGCCACGGGGCGGTGCTGACCGTCCATGCCGACCTGGACGCCGCCCGCCTCTGCGACGGGCTGCACCTGCCGGACGGCCCCCATGCGGACGTGGCCGCGGCCCGCGCGGCGCTGGGGCCGGCGGCCCTGGTCGGCGTCTCCTGCCACGACCGGGCGGGTGTGGCCCGCGCTGCGGCGGCGGGGGCGGACTACGTGACCCTGGGTCCCGTCCGGCTGACCGCCAGCAAGCCCGGCTACGGCCCCGCCCTGGGCTTCGGGCCCGTGCGCGAGGCCGCGGCCCCTGGGCGTTCCGGTGCTGGCGCTGGGCGGGGTGGATGCCGGCTGCGCCGGGGACTGCCGCGCCGCCGGGGCGGCCGGGCTGGCCGTCATGGGCGGGCCGATGCGCGCCGCCGACCCGGCCGCCGAGGCCCGCGCCCTGGTCGCCGCCTGGGCCGCCGCCGCGTCCTGACTTCCCCTCTCCCGTGCCTGCCCGCTGCGCGGACCCCGCCCGCCCCCGCCCTGGACGGGGCGGCGGGGCGGCCGCATCCTGCCGGCTGCGTCGCGCAGAACGACAGCGAACCAACCGGGAGGAGGACCCCATGCCGCTCGATCACGCGGTCGATCCGGAGGCATTCCGGCAGGAGGTGCGGGAGTTCCTGCGCACCGAGCTGCCGCCGGCGCTGGTCGCCGCCTACCGCCGCAGCTCGGCCGTCGTGCCGGACCCGGAGATCGGGCGGGAGTGGCAGCGCATCCTGAACCGCCGCGGCTGGGGCGCGCCGCACTGGCCGGCGGCGTTCGGCGGCACCGACTGGACCCCGGCGCAGCACTACATCTTCGAGACGGAGTGCGCCGACGCCGACACCCCGCCCGTCTCGCCCTTCGGGCCGCGCATGATCGGGCCGGTGCTCATCAGGTTCGGCCGTCCCGACCAGCAGCAGCGTTTCCTGCCCCGCATCCTGGCGGCGGAGGACCAGTGGTGCCAGGGCTATTCGGAACCGGGCGCCGGCTCCGACCTCGCCAGCCTGAAGACCCGCGCCGTGCGCGACGGCGACGACTATGTCGTCACCGGCACCAAGATCTGGACCAGCAGCGCCCATGTCGCGGACTGGATGTTCGCGCTGGTGCGCACCAGCGACCAGGGCAAGCCGCAGGAGGGCATCAGCTTCCTGCTGATCGACATGCGCTCGCCCGGCGTCTCCGTCCGGCCGATCCTGCTGATCGGCGGCGACCACGAGGTCAACCAGGTCTTCCTGGACGAGGTGCGGGTGCCCGTCGCCAACCGCGTGGGCGAGGAGAACCAGGGCTGGACCGTCGCCAAGTACCTGCTGGAGCATGAGCGCGGCGGCGGGCTGGCCGGCGTGCGCTTCCGCCGGGCGGTGCAGCGGCTGCGCCGGCTGGCGGCGGCGGAGGAAGCGGGCGGCGGCCGGCTGACCGACGACCCCGCCTTCCACGCCAGGCTGGTGCAGGCGGAACTGGAGGCGCTGACGCTGGAGGCCATGGAGGCCCGGCTGATGGCGGAGGCCGAGCGGACCGGCCGCATCGGCACCGGCGCCAGCCCGGTCATGGTCAAGCGCGGCGAGGTCCGCCAGCTCGTCACCGAACTGACGGTGGAGGCCGCGGGCCTCTACGCCCTGCCCTGGGGCACGCCGCGCGGCGACACCAACGAGGCGCCGGTCGGCCCCGACTGGGCCGCCCCGGCCGCGGCCGCCTACCTGAACGCCCGCGCCACCACCATCTTCGGCGGCTCCGCCGAGGTGCAGCGGGAGATCATCGCCAAGCAGATCCTGGGCCTGTAGCGCCCTCAGGCGCAGGGGCCTGTAGCGCCCTCAGGCGCAGGGGCCTGTAGCGCCGGCACACGTAGGGGCCGCCAGCGCCGTCGCACCGCTCCCCGCCCCTCCTCCGGGGGTGGCGGGGCGGGCGGCGGGGCGGTAAGGTCGCGGGTCCCGCCCGGCGGCGTCCCGCCCCGGGTTCTCCCGTCCCGCCTCCCACCGCCCCCGACCATGTCCCAGCCCGCCGTCGCCGCCGATCTCGCCGCCCGCATCCGGGCCGGCGAGCGCCGTGCCCTCGCCCGCGCCATCACCCTGGTGGAGAGCACCCGCCCCGACCACCGGGCCGCGGCGGAGGCGCTGCTGGCGGACCTGCTGCCCGATACCGGCCGCTCCACCCGCATCGGCATCACCGGCGTGCCCGGCGTCGGCAAGAGCACCTTCATCGAGGCGTTCGGCCTGCACGTCATCGGCCAGGGGCACAAGGTCGCCGTGCTGGCGATCGACCCGACCAGCCAGCGCACCGGCGGCTCCATCCTGGGCGACAAGACCCGGATGGAGGAGCTGTCGCGCCACCCGGACGCCTTCATCCGGCCCTCGCCCGCCGGCACCACCCTGGGCGGCGTCGCCCGCCGCACGCGCGAGGCCATGCTGCTGGTGGAGGCGGCGGGCTTCGACGTGGTGATCGTGGAGACGGTGGGGGTGGGGCAGTCGGAGACGGCGGTGGCCGACATGGTGGACCTGTTCCTGCTGCTGCTGCCGCCGGCCGGCGGCGACGAGCTGCAGGGCATCAAGAAGGGCATCGTCGAGCTGGCCGACCTGATCGTCGTCAACAAGGCCGACGGCGATCTGCTGGCCGCGGCCCGCCGCGCCGTGGCCGAGTACCGGCACGCGCTCGCCATGCTGCGTCCGGCCAGCCCGCACTGGCGGGTGCCGGTGCTGAGCTGTTCCGCCGCCACCCGCAGCGGCATCCCGGAGGTCTGGGACACGGTGGGGGCCTACCGCGCGGCGCTCGACCCCTCGGGGGCGATCCGGAGACGCCGGGCGGAGCAGGCCCGCGCCTGGATGTGGAGCGAGATCCGCGAGAGCCTGCTGGCTGCCTTCCTGGCGGAGCCCGCCGTCACCGCCGCCCTGCCGGAGCTGGAGGCGGGGGTCGCGGCCGGCCGGGCCACGCCGGGGACGGCGGCACGCAGCCTTCTGGAGAGATTCCGGAGTCGCTGATCCCTTTGCCCTTCCCCGCGGATGGGAAACTGGTCTATGGTTGCAGAGATACCTCAATAGAAAGCGGACGCGCAGCCGGCTACGGGCGCTGTCGCCTTCCTTCGATTAGGGGCTCCAGCATGACCAGGCACCGTATCCTTGCTCTTCTCTTCGCGGGCGCCCTGCTGCCGACCCTGCCGATGGTGGCCCTGGCGCCGCAGGCCAAGGCCCAGCAGAACGCGGCGGCGGTCAATGCGCTGCCGCCGGCCCTGCGCGCCGCCGTGCTGAGCGGCAACGCGCAGCAGGTGCAGCAGGTCATCAACACGCTGTCCGGCGGCAACCCGCAGCGGGCCGCGACGCTGGCGGCCTCCACCATCAGCGCGGCGGAGCAGATGATCGCCACCAACCCGCAGGCGGCCATCCAGGTCGCCGCCGCGGCGGTGGAGACGGTGCGCAACCAGTCGGTGCAGCAGTCGTCGCCGCAGCAGACGGAATCGGTCGTCACCGCGGCCGCCCGCATCTTCGTCTCGCCGGCGGTGCAGCAGGTGGCCCCCGCCGCCGTGGCCCAGGTCGCGGCCGCGACCATGCAGGTCGCCGCCACCACCCGGAATGCGACGCTGACGGCCAGCATCGCGGCGCAGGCCGTGACGGCGGCGGAACGGATCGTCGCCACGAACCCGGCCGCCGCCGCGCAGGTGACCGCCGCCGCCGTGCAGGCGATCAACAGCCCCGCCGTGCAGCAGGCCGCGCCGGCGCAGGCACTCCAGGTCGCCACGGCCGCCGCCCGCGTCGCCGCCCAGCCGTCGGTGCAGCAGGCCGCCCCGCAGACGGTCGCCACCGTCGCCACCAGCGTGGCCCAGATCGTGACCAATCCCGTGGTCTACCAGTCGTCACCGGCCGCGGCCGTGCAGACTCTGGCGAACGCCGTCGCCGCCGTCTCCTCGCAGGCGGTCGCCGCGGTGGCGCCGCAGGCCGCCCAGAGCGTGACCCAGACGGTCAATCAGGCCGCCAGCTCCGCGGCGCTGGCCCAGGCCAATCCGGGCAACGCCGCCCAGCTCAACGCGGTGCTGACCGGGCAGAACCCGCAGCAGGTCGCACAGCAGCAGACGTCGCAGCAGCAGAACCAGACCCCGCCGCAGAACCAGCAGCCGGTGGCTCCGCCGGCGGAGAACCCGAACCAGTCCAGCCCGACCTGAGGGCCGTCGCTCCGGACCCGGAGCATCGGAGAGCGACTGCGGCCGCGGGGGCACCCCCGCGGCCGTTTCCGTTCCGGCGCCCGTCCAGCGCGGCCCCGTCACGGCTCAGCCCCGCCGTCACGGCACGTCCCTTACGGCCCTCACAGCGCGGCGGCGCAGGCCAGGAAGCCGGCCACCAGGGCGGGGTCCTTGTGGCCGGGCCGGTCCTCCACGCCGGAGGAGACGTCCACCGCCGTGGCGCCGGTGGCGCGCACGGCCTCGGCCAGATTGCCGGCGTTCAGGCCACCGGACAGCATCCAGGGCCGGGCCCAGGTGCGGCCGGCCAGCAGCGTCCAGTCGAAGCTCAGCCCGTTGCCGCCCGGCAGCGCCGCCACGCCCTTCGGCGCCTTGGCGTCGAACAGCAGGCGGTCGCAGGCGCCCTCATAGGCGGCGGCGCGGTCCAGGTCGGCGGCCCCGGCCACCTTCACCGCCTTCATCACCTCGATTCCATGGGCGGCGCGCACCGCCGCCACCCGCTCCGGCGTCTCCTCGCCGTGAAGCTGGATCAGGTCCAGCGGCACGCTGCCCAGCACCCGTTCCAGCATCAACGCGTCGGGGTCCACGAACAGGCCCACCACCCGCACCCCGGTCGGCACCTGCCGGGCCAGCTCGGCCGCCAGTTCCGGCGCCACATGCCGGGGCGAGCGCTCGTAGAAGACCAGCCCGACATAGCGCGCACCGCCGGCCACGGCCGCGGCCAGGGCGTCGGGCCGGTTGATGCCGCAGATCTTGACCTGGACCGGCATCAGCCCAGCTCCGCCCCGATGCGCCGCGCCGCCTCGACGGGGTCTGCGGCGGCGGTGATGGGCCGGCCGATCACCAGATGGTCGGCGCCCGCGGCGACCGCCTCGGCCGGGGTCATCACCCGCTTCTGGTCGCCCGCCGCGGCCCAGGCCGGACGGATGCCGGGCACCATCAGGGTGAAGCCGGGGGGAAGCCGCCGGCGCAGCGGCGCCACCTCGGCGGGGGAGCAGACGGCACCGTCGATGCCGGCCTCGGCGGTCAGCTCGGCCAGCCGGGCCACCTGGTCCTCCACCGGGCCGGCCTGCCCGACGGCGGCCAGATCGTCGGCGCCCAGGCTGGTCAGCACGGTGACGGCCAGCAGCTTCGGCCGCGGCACGCCCAGCCGCTCCGCCTCCTCGGCGGCGGCGTCCGCCGCGGCGCGCAGCATGGCGCGGCCGCCGGAGGCATGCACGGTCAGGAAGGCGGGCCGCAGCGGCACGGCCGAGCGCACGGCCCCCGCCACCGTGTTCGGGATGTCGTGGAACTTCAGGTCCAGGAACAGCGGCAGGCCGGCATCCTCGGTCACGGCCCGGATGCCGTCCGGCCCGCAGGCGACGAAGAACTCCAGCCCCAGCTTCAGCCCGCCGACCGAGCCGGCCAGCCGCCCGGCCAACTGCCGCGCCGCCGCCACCCCGGGCGTGTCCAGGGCGACGAAGATGCGGTCGGCACGGGGGGATCGGGTCTCGGGGGTCATGGCGGCGGCTCCAGGCAACGGGTCCCTACAGGGAGGGCCCCTATAGGTAGCGCGCCCGCCCGCCGCCGCCCAGCCGTCAATGCGCCCCGCCGGCGGAAAGGGGGGCGATGCACCCATAGGGCGTTCAGTCCTGTTATTTTTTCGCGTACTATTGCCATCACGCCCGCAGGCACCCCGTCATCATGACGGGTTGGCCGCTTGATTCCCCCAGCCCCCCGACCTATCATCATGACGGGTTCCATGACGCCGGAGCGGGCACGCGCCCAGATACGCTTCCTGGCGGAGGCCGATCGGCTTCTCCTGCTCCGCCATGCGCGGAACCGGGAGCCCGGGGCCGGGAAGTTCCCGCTGACGCGGGAACAGATCCGGCAGTGCCTGCTGCATGGCGTGGTCCGGGAAGGCCCCTCACCGGACATCCGCGAGCCGGAGGGCTGGAAGTTCACGATGCGGCGCCTGCGCGAGGGCGAGCGGCATGAGGTCGCCGGTGTGCTGATCCCCGGACGGAACGTGCTGGTCATCACCGGCTATGGCTGGGACAGGATCGGGCGCCGACCGCGGCGCGGCGCGGGCGGCAAGCGCGGGGAAGGACAGGACAATGACGACGGCGGCTGAGACCGGGACCCGTCACCACTACGTCGAATGCGGGCTGGACTATGTCTGGCTGGAGGGCGGCTTCGTCCGGGAGGAGACCGCCTACGGCCCGGCGGTGATGGTCGAGCACGCCTCGGCCCTGGACCGGGCCATCGCCGAAGCGGTCGTCCGCCACCGCCGCCACCTGACGGGTCAGGAGGTCCGCTTCCTGCGCGGCCTGATGGACCTGACGCAGGAGGGGCTGGCCGCGCTGCTGGGCAAGGATGCCCAGTCGGTCGCCCGCTGGGAACGCGCCCGCACCCGGATTCCGCCGACGGAGGACCGCGCCCTGCGCCAGCTCTTCCTGGAGCATGCCGGCAGCGCCCAGTCCTTCACCGAGACGGCCCGGCGGACCGCCGCGATCCGGGGCGAGGTGGTGACCCTCACGGCCACCGGCGGGGACGGCGGCCCCTGGCGCGTGGCGGCGGAGCACCCCTGACGCCCGGCCGCAGCGCCCGTCCCCTCACCCGCCGGTGTCCGCCCCGTCCTCACCCTGTTCAACGTCGCCGTCATCATCATCGTCATCGTCGGGCCGCCAGCCGCCCAGGGGGTAGCTGCGCAGCTCGTGGTAGATGCTGCCGCCCTTGCCCAGCACGCTCTCGAACAGGACGAAGCGGTCCACCGGGAGCGGCCCCTCGCGGAACAGGCCGTTCTCGGCGATGAAGCGGCCGATCCTGTGGGCGGGCGCCTCGGCCGTCAGGCGCGCCAGGGTGACATGCGGCATGAACCGGCGCTCCTCCGCCGGCTGGCCGGCGCGGACGACGGCGGATTCCACCTTGTCGCGCAGGTGCGCCAGCGCCTCGCTGCGCGCCACCCCGGCCCACAGGGCGCGCGGCCGGCCGCCGCGACCGAACTGGCCCAGCCCCTCCAGCATAAGCGGGAAGGGCGGGGCGGTGACAAGGTCCAGCGCGGCGTCGATGTCCTGCGCCGTGCCCTCGTCCACCTCGCCGATGAAGCGCAGGGTGAGGTGGAAGTTCTCCGGCGGCACCCGGCGCACCCCGGGAAAGCCCGGACCCAGGCGGGCGAGGCGGTCGCGGCTGGCCTCCGGCAGCGGCAGCCCGACGAACAGGCGGATCATCGGCGCCTCCCGGTCAGGGGTGGGGACGGGCGTCAGGGACAGGGGTTCGGGTTGGCGGCGTGGACCCGTCCGATCTCCTCCGACACCTCGGCGGGGAGATCCATCCCGAAGGCGTCCAGGTCCGTCGTCAACTGGTCGATGGAGGTGGCCCCGACGATGGTGGCGGTGACGAAGGGCTGGCGATGGACGAAGGCCAGCGCCATCTGCGCCGGGTCCAGCCCGTGGCGGCGGGCGATGTTGACATAGGCGGCCGTCGCGGCGATGCCGCGCGGATTGTCGTAGCGGGAGCGGCGCGGGTCGATGGCGCGGCGCGAGCCCGGTGGCGGCGCCCCGCCGCAGCCGTTGTCGCCCAGATACTTGCCCGAGAGCGTGCCGGCCGCCATCGGGGAATAGGCCAGCAGCCCCACCTGCTCCCGCCCGGCGATCTCCGACAGCCCGTCCTCGAAGGTGCGGTTCAGCAGGTTGTAGGGGTTCTGGATGCTGACGATGCGGGGGAACCCCGTCCATTCCGCCGCGGCCAGGAAGGTCATGACGCCCCACGGCGTCTCGTTGGAGACGCCGACATGCCGGACCTTGCCGGCGGTCACCAGCCCGGCCAGGGCCTCCAGCGTCTCTTCGATGGGCGTCTCGGCCGGGGCCTCGGGGTCCCCCGCGGCATGGGCGGCGGCGCGGCGGCCGAAGCGGTCGGCCGGCCGGTCCGGCCAGTGGAGCTGGTAGAGGTCGATATGGTCGGTGCGCAGCCGGCGCAGGCTGTCCTCCACCGCCTGCACCAGATTGGCCCGGTCCAGCCGGGCGGTGCCGCCGCGGACCCAGCCGAAGCCGCCCGGCGCCCGGCCGATGGCCTTGGTCGCCAGCACGATGCGGTCGCGCCCGCCGCGGCTGGCGAACCAGTCGCCGATGATGCTCTCGGTGGCACCATAGGTCGCCGCACCGGGCGGGACGGGATACATCTCCGCCGTGTCCCAGAAGGTGACGCCGCGGTCCAGCGCCAGATCCATCTGGGCGAAGGCCTCCTCGCGGGTGTTCTGCACGCCCCAGGTCATGGTGCCCAGGCAGACGGCGGACACGGTCAGATCGGTGCGGCCAAGTCGGCGATAGTCCATGGGGGTCTTCTGTCCGGTGGGATCGGCGGCGGGACGGCGATGGGCAGGGCGCGCCGGCGGCGGCACCTTGAGTTAATGGCGGATCGCGTCCGGCTTTCCAAGCGTGCCGTGCCGCCCCCCACCCTCACAGGAACAGCGTCAGCACCCCGGTGTAGCTGTAGAGGCGGTCGTGGCTGATCTCGCCGCCGGCGAAGAAGCCGGCCAGCGGGAAGTCGCCCAGATGCTCGGCGATGGCGCGCAGTTCGTGGTCGGGGTCGCCGAACAGGCCGGGGCCGCGGGCGATGCAGGAGATGTAGACGCCACCCTTCGGCGTGCCACCGCCCAGCCGGCGCTTCATCTGGCCCAGCATGCGCTTCAGGTCGGCCTCCGCGGCGGCGCGGTCGCGGCGGCAGAACAGCAGGGGCCGGCCCCGTGCCACCGGCTCGCCCACGGCGATCCAGCCGCGCTGCGGGTCGATGCCCAGCAGGTTGCGCACCAGATAGTCGCCCGTGTCCGATCCGGCGATGGGCAGCCCGGCGAAGACATAGCCGGCCACCCGCTCCAGGTCGTTCGCCAACAGCTCGCCCACGTCGTGGCGCAGCGCCTCCAGCGCCGGGCGGCCGTCGATCTCCTTGATGATGCTGGCCTCGGCATCGGTGACGGTGCGGGTCGGGCCGATCGGGCTGCAGCCCTGGGTCAGGCCGGTGGCCAGCGCCACCCGGTCGGAGAACAGAACCCCCGACAGCCCGCCCTGCGCCACCCGCCCGGCCAGCACCGCCTGCTCCCCGCGCGAGGCGCAGAGCCCGCCGACCAGGAACCCACCGGCCCGCCGCGCCACGGCGGCGATCAGGTCGGGCAGCCGCGGCGTGCGCGGATCGGCATGGACCAGCCCCAGGAGCGGCTGCCGGGTGGCGAGCCAGGTTCCCGCCGCCTCCTCCAGCGGCGCCATGCCGTCGCTCACGGCCGGGAACAGCCGGAAGGCGTCCGCCGGCAGGGTGGTCAGCAGCACCGCGATGGCGGGGTGGTCGAACACCTCCGTCCCGCGCCCGACGATGCCCATGCCCACCGACCCCACCCACTGGTCCACGCCGGTGACGCCGCGGAACAGGGTGACGATGCTGGAAAGCTGGTCGGCCAGCGGGTCGGTGACGTAGACGAAGCCCAGATTGGCCCCCGGCGCCGACGGCAGGGCGGCAAGGCAGTTCTTCGCCGCGTCGGCCCAGTCCGCCCCGACGGCAAGGGCGGAGGCGAATCCGGTGTCGGTCCTGCCGGCCAGGTCGGTGATGCTCATGGCGCCGTCCTCCCCTCCGCAGCCCCGGCGGGAGCGGGACCGCCCTCGGGACCGCCGCCGCCCTCCGGCACCACCCCGGCGCGCTCCAGGGCCGCGGTCACGGTCGGCAGGATGCCCGCCACCATCACCGCCACGCCCTCGGCATTGGGGTGCATGCCGTCCTCCAGGTTCAGCTCCGGCCGCATCGCCACGCCCTCCAGGAAGAACGGATAGAAGGGCACGGCGTGCCTGCGGGCAAGCTCGGGGAACAGGGCGTCGAACGCCTCGGCATAGGGGCGGCCCAGGTTGCGCGGGGCCAGCATCCCGGCCAGCACGGCGGGCACGCCGCGCTCGGCCAGTTTCGTCAGGATGGCGTCCAGGTTGGCGCGGGTGGCGGCGGGGTCGATGCCGCGCAGCCCGTCATTGCCGCCCAGCGCCACCAGCACCAGGGTCGGCCGGTCGGCCAGGATCCAGTCCAGCCGGGACAGCCCGCCGGCCGTCGTCTCGCCGGAGACGCCGGTATCCGGCACCCGGACGTCGTAGCCCCGCGCCGTCAGCGCGGCCTCCAACCGGCTGGTGAAGGCAGCCTCCCGCGGCAGGCCATAGCCGGCGGACAGGCTGTCGCCCAGCACGACGAGGGTAGCGGGAGCCGGAGCCGCCGCGGCGGGCGGGCCGGCCAGCAGCAGCCAGACGGCCAGCACGGCGAGGCCGCCCCGGACGAGCGCTGCCCTGACGAGCGCTGCCCTGACGAGCTTTGCGTTGAAAAGCCGGCGTCGGAAGCCATATCGGCTGTCTGTTTCCGCGCTGCGAGAGAGAGACATGGGCGATACCCTGCCGTCCGCCGAAGAACCCGTCGTCCTTCTCCGGGAGGTCCGCCTTAAGCTGGACAGCGCCGCGGGAACCGTCAACATACTCAAGGGCATAGATCTGGACGTCGCGGCCGGCGAACGGGTCGGCGTGGTGGGGCCTTCGGGCTCGGGCAAATCGTCCATGATGATGATCCTGGGCGGGTTGCAGCCGCCCACGGGCGGCAGCGTGCGGGTCAACGGGCACGAACTGACGCGCCTGGACGAAGATGCCCTCGCGCGCTTTCGCCGCGACCATGTGGGGATCGTCTTCCAGGCGTTCCACCTCATCCCGACCATGACGGCGCTGGAGAACGTGGCGATTCCCCTGGAATTCGCCGGCCTGCCCGACGCCTTCGAGCGCGCCCGGACGACCCTGGAGTCGGTCGGGCTGGGGCACCGGCTGGGCCATTATCCCGGCCAGCTTTCCCGGCGGCGAGCAGCAGCGCGTGGCGCTGGCCCGCGCCTTCGCGCCGGAGCCGGCCCTGCTGCTGGCGGACGAGCCGACCGGCAACCTGGACGGAGAGACCGGCCGGCATGTCATCGATCTGATGTTCGGGCTGGCGGCGCGCAAGGGCACGACGATCCTGCTGATCACCCACGATCCCGGTCTGGCCCGGCAGTGCGACCGGGTGGTGCGGCTGGTGGACGGGCTGATCGTCAGCGACGGCCGCGGCGACAGCCGCACTGATGCCCGCGGCGACAGCCGCACCGATGCCCCCGGCGACAGCCGGGACCGCGGCGGGCAGGAACGGCCGGCGCGCGCCGTCCCGGCGGAGTGACCCGGCCATGACCGCGCTGACCGACGGCGCCGTGGCGCGCCCCGACGCCGCCGCCCCCGGGTTCTGGACCCAGGCGCGGCTGGCGCTGACCATCGCCCGGCGCGAACTGCGCGGCGGGCTGACCGGGTTCCGCATCTTCCTGGCCTGCCTGACGCTGGGGGTGGGCGCCATCGCCACGGTGCAGTCGGTCTCCGGCGGCATCCTGGACGCGCTGCGCAGCGACGGCCGCGCCATCCTGGGCGGCGACGTGGCGCTGCGCCTGCTCTACCGCGAGGCGACACCGGACCAGCGTGCCTGGCTGGCGGAACGCGGCACGCTGCTGACCAGCGCGGAGATGCGGGCCATGGCCCGCGACCCGCAGGATGCCGGCCGTTCCGCCCTGGTGGAGCTGAAGTCGGTCGGGCCGGCCTATCCGCTCTACGGCACGTTCGAGATCGCGGACGGCGCCCTGGTGCAGGACCGCACGGACGTGCAGGCGGCGCTGGCCGAGCGCGGCGGCACCTGGGGCGCGCTGATCGAGGACACGCTGGCCGCCCGGCTGGACCTCGCCCCCGGCGACCGGGTGGCGGTGGGCGAGGCCGTGCTGGAGGTGCGCGGCCTGATCGCGCGCGAACCGGACCGCGCCGGGTCGGGCAGCTTCTCCCTGGGGCCGCGGCTGCTGGTGGCCGACGGCGCGCTCGCGGCGACGGATCTGGTGCAGCCCGGCAGCCTGATCACCTGGAGCTATCTGCTGCGCCTGCCGCCGGGCAGCGATCCGGCGGCGTTCCGCACTTCGGTCGAGGAGACCTTCCCCGCTGCCGGCTGGCGCATCCGCGACTTCACGGACGCCGCCCCGCAGCTTGCCCGCTTCATCGACCGGCTGACCCTGTTCCTGACCCTGGTCGGGCTGACCGCGCTGCTGGTCGGCGGGGTCGGCGTCGGCAACGCCGTGCGCAGCTATCTGGAGAGCAAGACCGCCACCATCGCCACGCTGAAATGCCTGGGCGCGCGCGGCGGGCTGATCTTCGAGGCGTATCTGGCGCAGATCCTGGCGCTGGCGCTGCTGGGCACGGCGCTGGGCCTGCTGCTGGGGGCGGTGGCGCCGGTCCTGGCCGGCCGCGCGCTGGCCGGGCTGCTGCCGATCACCGCCCGCATCGGGGTCTATCCGGAGGCGCTGGCCGTGGCCGCCGGCTTCGGTCTGCTGACGGCGCTGGCCTTCTCGCTCTGGCCGCTCGGCCGGGCGCGGGAGGTGCCGGCGGCGGCGCTGTTCCGCGACGCGGTGGCGCCGGGCGGCGGCCGGCCGCGGCCCCTGGTTCTGGCGCTGCTGCTGGCCGCGGTCGCGGGGCTGGCCGGGCTGGCCGTGGGCACGGCCGACGCGAAGCTGTTCGCCGCCGCCTTCGTCGCCGGCAGCGCCGCCACGCTGGGCGCCTTCTGGGCGGCGGGCTGGCTGGTGACGCGCGTCGCGGCCCGGCTGGGCCGGCCGCGGCGGCCGGTGCTGCGGCTGGCGCTGGCGAACATCCACCGGCCCGGCAACCCGACCGGGGCCGTGGTGCTGTCGCTGGGGCTGGGGCTGACGGTGCTGGTCGCCATCGCCCTGATCGAGGGCAACTTCCGCCGCGCCGTGCTGGAGACGATGCCGGAGGGCGCGCCCGCCTTCTTCTTCGTGGACATCCAGCCCGACCAGCTCGACGACTTCTCCCGCACCGTGCTGGCGGTGCCGGGCACGGCGGACCTGAACCGGGTGCCGCAGCTCCGCGGCCGCATCAGCACGGTCAACGGCCGCCCGGCGGAGGAGGCGGTGGTGAACCGCGAGCACGCCTGGGTGCTGAACGGCGACCGCGGCGTCACCTACCGGGCCGAGGCGCCGGCGGACGACAAGGTGCTGGCCGGCGGCTGGTGGCCGGCGGACTACCGCGGTCCGGCGAAGCTGGCGGTCTACAAGGACATCGCCGACGCCTTCGGGATCGGGCCGGGCGACCGCATGGCGATCAACATCCTGGGCCGCGACATCGAGGCCGAGGTGGCGGTCGTGCGCGACCTGGATTTCCGCAGCATGGGGATCAACTTCACGCTGGTCTTCTCCCCCGGCGTGCTGGAGGCGGCACCGCACACCTGGCTGGCCACCGTGCGGGCGGAGCCGGACTCCGAACTGGCCGTGCAGCGGGCGGTGACGGAGCGGTACAGCAACATCACCGCCGTGCGCGTGCGCGACGCGCTGGAGACGGTGGGAAGCATCCTGACCAACATCGGGATGGCCGTGCGGGTGACGGCGGCGGTGACGCTGCTGGCCGGCACGCTGGTGCTGGCCGGGGCCATCGCCGCGGGGCACCGCCGCCGGGTCTACGACGCCGTCGTGCTGAAGGTGCTGGGCGCCACCCGCGGCACGGTGCTGCGCGCCTTCCTGCTGGAATACGGGCTGCTGGGCCTGATCACGGCGGCGGTGGCGTCGCTGCTGGGCAGCCTCGTCGCCTGGGCCGTGCTGACCCGGGTGATGGAGCTGGAGTTCGTGCTGCTGCCCTCGGCCGTGGCGACGACGGCGCTGCTCTGCACCGGCATCACCCTGGGGCTGGGCTTCATCGGCACCTGGCGGGCGCTGGGCCAGCCGGCCGCCCCGCTGCTGCGCAACGAATAGGATGGAAGCTGTCCGCAGGGCGGGCACTTGAAATGAGAACCGTCCGCAATGCGGACAGAGGCCGGCGGGAGCGATCCCGCCGGCTTTTTGTTACCCGGCTCACGCCCGGACATGCCATTTAAATGCTTAATAATTAGTTAAAATGCAAACTACATCCAGGAAATCGAAACACTCGCCAAGAGCCGACAACCTGGAATTGGCGCATATTCCAATATAACGCCGCCGGACACTTCGCCACTCCCGGGACGCCACCAGATTAATGCGCCGAAAATTTTCGCTGGTCTTGAGTTTGTTTGCGCGGGCCGATCCCATCCGCTACACAGCGGTCTTCCTTCGCGGTGGCGGGTCCCCCTCCCGGACCGGCCCGTCCGGCCCGACGCCCCGCGCCCTCCTGAGGCTTCGTGATGCGGCTCGATATCAAGACCATGCTCCTGGCGGTCCTGGCGACGCTGGGGCTCCTGCTCGTGGGAACGGCGGCGGTGGGGCTGAAGACCCTGTCCGACGCCAGCGGCAACCTGGAGACCCTGTACCAGGACAAGGTGGTGCCGCAGCGGAACCTGAAGGTGATCTCCGACGCCTATGCCGTGTTCGTCGTGGATGCCTCGCACAAGGTGCGCAACGGCAACTTCACCTGGGCGGAGGGGCGGGCCTCGGTCGCCAAGGCGGTGCGCGACATCCGGGACGAGTGGGCGACCTTCACCACCGGCCGCCGCTTCAGCGCCGCCGAACAGGCCCTGCTGGAGGAGGCGCTGCCGCGCTTCCGCAGCGCGGACGCGGCCATCGCGGACCTGACCCGCATCCTTCAGGAGCAGGACCGCGCGGCCCTGGACGGCTTCGTCAAGGACCGGCTGTACCAGACCATCGACCCGGTGACGGAGACGATCGGCCGCATCATCGACCTCCAGGTCGGCGATGCCGGGCTGATCTTCGAGACCTCCCGCCACAGCCAGTCCGTCGCCATCCGGCTGGCGGAACTGCTGCTGGCCATCGGCATCGTCGCCGCCGTCGGCGGGGCGCTGGCCGTGCTGCTGCGGGTGATCCGCCCGATCGCCCGGCTGACGGCGACGCTGGACGTGCTGGCGCGGGACGACTACTCGGTCGCCGTGCCGCACACGGACAAGACCGACGAGATGGGCCGCATGGCCCGCGCCGTGGAGGTGCTGAAGCGCCACGGGCTGGAGGCGCGGCGGCTGCGCACCGCCCAGGCCGAGGAGCGCGCCCAGGCCGAACGGCGCCGCCACGCCGCCCTGGAGAGCATGGCCGAGAAGGTGGAGACGGAGACGCGCAGCGCCGTGGATCAGGTCGCCGCCCGCACCCACGACATGGACGCCCATGCCGGCGCCATGGCGACCTCGGCCGGGCTGGTCACGGCCAACAGCCAGAACGTGGCCGCCGCCGCCGAGCAGTCGCTGCACAACGCGCAGACCGTGGCGTCCGCGGCGGAGGAACTGGCCGCCTCCATCCGCGAGATCGGCACCCAGGTGAGCTATGCCAGCAGCGTCAGCCGCCGCGCCGTGGAGAAGGGCGACCACACCCGCCGCACCATCGACACCCTGTCCGAGACGGTCGCCCGCATCGGCGAGGTGGCGACCCTGATCGCGGAGATCGCGGCCCAGACCAACCTGCTGGCGCTGAACGCCACGATCGAGGCAGCCCGGGCCGGCGACGCCGGCAAGGGCTTCGCCGTGGTGGCGGGGGAGGTGAAGAACCTCGCCGCCCAGACCTCCCGCTCGACCGACGAGATCGGCCGCCAGATCGCGGAGATCCAGGCCGTCACCCGCACCGCCGTGGCCGCGGTGCAGGAGATCGGCCACACCATCGAGGAGATGGACCAGATCGCCGGCACCATCGCCGCCGCCGTGGAGGAACAGGGCGCGGCGACGCAGGAGATCAGCCGCAACATCATCCAGGCGGCCGACGCGGCGCGCGAGGTCTCCACCCGCATCGCCGCCGTCTCCGCCGAGGCGACGGCGACCGGCGAGCACGCCGACACGGTGCGCGCCACCGCCGCCGACGTGGCGCACGCGGTCAGCGACCTGCGCACCGTGCTGGTGAGCGTCGTCCGCACCTCCATGGCCGCGGCGGAAGACGGCACCCGGACCGCCGCCTGAGCCGGGCGGGGCGGAGGGCACCCGCGGGGCGGGCGGGGCCCGCCCTGCACCGGATCAGGGTGGATCAGGGCTCGGCCGGGCCGGAGGCGGCTGTGGGGCGGGAAGCTGCACGATAACCGGCGGCGGCGCTGTCACCGTGACCGGCGCAGCGGGCATCGGTCCTGGCTGGATGAGCCACGAGAGGCGCCGATCCATTCGGGGGCGCTTCTTGCCGAGCGGAAAACAGGCTAAAAATAGAAACACCAGGTGAGGACTGGCCTGACCTGGTGCTCAATGAACGATGTTGGCGGCGCGTAGCTGAAAGCCAGTGGGGCCGGTCAACTGCTCTCTGGGACCATAGGCGAGCGAATGGCAGAGAGTCAAGCCCCGTATCCAGATCTGCAGGGCACTGAACTCATGTGACAGCGGGTGACAGATTGCGGAACTGCTGATTCTGTGGGCCGGTGTTATCGGACGGCACGGGATCGGCGTCATGGACGAGGACGATTGGGGTTCGAAGTCGCGGCTTCGGGTGCTTTTGGAGCATTTCAGCCGGATAGAGGACCCGCGGGATGAGCGGCGGATCCTGCATCCGCTGCCGGAGATCCTGCTTTTGGTGGTGTGCGGCACGATGGCGGACTGCGACGACTACGAGAACATCGCGGCCTGGGGTGCGGCGCACCTGCCGTTCCTGCGTCGGCATCTGCCCTACGCGCACGGCGTTCCCGGCGAGCGGTGGCTGACGATCCTGATGAACCGGATCGATCCGGCGCTGTTCTCGGCCGCCTTCACCGCGTGGGTACGTGCGACCTTTCCGGGGCGGGCCGACTTCGTCGCCATCGACGGCAAGACCTCGCGGCGCAGCCACGACCGCCGCGCCGGGACCGCGCCGATCCACCTCGTATCCGCCTTCGCGACGACCTCCCGCCTGGTGCTCGCCCAGGAGGCGGTCCCCGACAAGGCCAACGAGCTTGCGGCGATTCCGGTGCTGCTCGATCGGCTCGGCGAGAACGGCGGGCTGGCCGGCGCCCTCGTCTCCATCGACGCCATCGCCACCAACCCGACCATCGCCGCCGCGATCCGGGGCCAGGGCGCCGACTACCTCCTCGCCGTCAAGGCCAACCAGCCCACGCTGCGCGCGGAGCTCGAGGCGGCGTTCGCCGTCGGCGACGGCGCTGACCACCACCACGACCTCGACAAGGGGCACGGCCGGGTCGAAGAACGCCACGTGAGCGTGATCCGTGAGGTCGACTGGCTCTCCGGCACGCGCCGGTTTCCTGGGGAGATGCGCCTGCCCGACGTCGCCGCCATCGTCCGCGTCCACACCACAGCCCACATCGCCGACCGGACGCGGACCGACACCCGCTACTTCATCTCCTCCGCCCCGCTCACCGCCGAACACGCCGCCGACGCCGTCCGCGGGCACTGGGGCATCGAGAACAGGCTGCACTGGGTGCTCGACGTCCTCTTCAAGGACGATCTCTCGCGCTTGCGAACCGGCCACGGTGCCAAGAACATGGCCGTCGTCCGCCACTTCGCCCTCAACCTCATCCGCGCAGCCAACGACCAAAAGTCGCTCAAGACGCGCCGAAAAATGGCCGGATGGTCGGACGACTACCTCGCCTCTCTCCTCAACCCCGCCATCCCTTAACTTGGATTCGAAGCCCTGTCCAGATCATCCCCATCAGATTGCCGCCCTGCGTGCGTTGCTCTCGGAGCCCAGGTTCAAGACCTACCTCAATAAAGGCGGTAACGACGAACGGTATGCGCTGGCTCTCTATCTCTACAATGTCCGGGTTGCCCAGGCCTTCATGTTCCCGCTGGGCGTCGTGGAGGTCACGCTACGCAACGCGATCGATGCGCGATTTGCCGATGTCTACGGCGAGAACTGGCATCGAACCCCACATCTCCACCACTCTGTTCTGACCAGGGAGAGTCTGGAAGCCCTTGAAAAAGCGATCAATCGGGTGGGGATCAATGCGGATCGCGGCCGCGTCGTCGCCGAACTGACCTTTGACTTCTGGTCGAACCTGCTGCGGCCTGATTATGGCCAGTTCTGGCGGACAAATCTCAATATCGTCTTCCCGAACATCCAGCGCGGACGGACACGCCATGAGATCCAGAAGATTGTCCGGGAGATCAACGAGTTCCGCAATCGGGTCGCCCATCATGAACCGATCCTGGACCGCAACGTCACGGACATCCACGCCAAGATCGTCGATATCGTGTCGTTGCGATGCAGAGAAACGGCAGCTTGGCTGAAGCATCATTCCACCGTCAGTACGGCCATCCGGACCCGGCCGCACGGTCCGGTCGCCGGCTTCGTATCGCTCGGCGACCGGCTGGCGCCGGACTTCGTCGAGGTCCTGGGAACGACCCGACTGGACATCGTCGCCAGCCGCTTCGATCGTGCCCACCAGGCTGCTGTGCGCGTGGGCAGCACCGGCGCGCCGACGGCAGCCTTCGGCCCTCTCGATCTGGTCAGATACGTTTCCTTCGACCTTCAGCAGAATGGCGGCTTCACCTTACTTTCAGAACGAACCGTTGATGACCTCCTCACCGCCATGGACATCACGGGAAGCTGGGTCGCAATGGATGCGGGAGTGCCGTTGGCGGACGCCATCGATGTCCTGAAACAGCCGGGGACAGACATGATCGTAGGTGTGGATCCGCGCGGAAAAGCCGCCGGGGTACTGATCCGCGCCCATCGCCGGTACTGATCCCCGGCCTCCCGATCATTACATACCGCGTACTGGGAAAGGCGGCGGCCAGGTCCGGCGATCCGGGCCAAAAGGCGGCCGCCGCCTGAGCCGGGCGGGGCGGAGGGCACCCGCGGGGCGGAACCGGCCTGGGGAGTGGCTGTTGGGCGGGGACACGCTTTCGAGGAGCGATCCCCCATGCTGACAGACATGCCGACAGGACTGCCGACGGAACAGTCGATCGACCAGCGCCCGGCCCGCGCGCCCGCCCCCGCGCCGGTCCGCCGGCGCCTGATGCCGTTCCTGTTGCTGCCGGCCCTGCTGCTCCCCCTGCCCGCGGCGGGGCAGGCGGGGCCGTCCACCCCGGCCGGGCGGCCCGCCTCGCCGCTGACGGAACCGCCGCCGCCCCCGGCCGACATCGTGCGGCCGGCGCCGCCGGGCCGGACGGCGGGCGACCCGGCCGGGCCGGCGGCTCCGGTGCCGGAGGCGGACCGGCTGGACACGCAGGTGGACGACCGCGTCGATCTGGTGGACCCGGAAGTGGGGCTGGAGAGCCCCGCCGGCGTCACCACCCCCGGACCGCATCCGGGCAGCGTCGCCCCGCCGCTGGACCCGACCCTGCCGGACGCGGCGCCGGACCGCGGGGTCGTCCCCGGAGCGCCCGGACCGGAGGCGGCGGACCCGGACGCGACGGCGGAGGGCGAGCCGGTGACGGGGCCGGAAGCCGGCAGCCCGCCGGGTCCCGGCGGAACGGAGCGCCCGGCCGGACCGCCACCGCCCTCGCGCCAGCCTGCCAGCCCGACGGGCGGCTGAGAGCGGGGCGGCCGTCGCCGGGTCAGGACGAGGGAGGAAGCGGGACGGCGGACGCCGGGGGTGAGAGGGGCGTCGCGGGCGTGCCCGGGAAGGTGCGCTCCATGACCCCGGCGCGGCCGTCGCCATGGCCGGCGCGGGCGTGCCCCTGTTCGGTGGCGGCGCGGCGGAAGTAGGAGAGCAGGAAGACCCGGATCGCCGCCGTCAGCGAGGCGGCGGGCGGCTTCGCCTGGGCGATCCGGCTGCACACCTCATGGACGCTGCGGCCCTCGCGGCGGCAGACGTCCAGCAGCGCGTCCCACATCTCCGGCTCCAGCCGGACGCTGGTGCGCTGGCCCAGCACGGTGACATTGCGGATGATCTGGGGGCTTTCCCCCGGTGTGGCATTGCCCGACAGACGTTTCGAACGCGGCGGCACGGCGGACGCTCCGGCTGGGAGGGACGGTCAGGGACGGACGGCGGGACCCGACGGCCCCGCCTGAATGCTATATTATGGACAGTCCTATGACCTGTTCAACCCATTTCCCGCCGATCGGGCAATGACCCCGAAATTACACACCCCAAGGGTTGCGCATCCCTTCAACGGGGTCAGCGCCGGCGCGGGCTGTCGGCCGCCGCCGCGTCCTCTGCCGGGGTCAGGGTGCGGAGCTGGAGCGCGTGGACCCGCTCCTTCAGCTCGTCCGCCAGCAGTTCGTTGACCAGCCGGTGCCGGGCGAGCCGGGCCATGCCGTCGAACCGGGCGGAGACCACCTCGACCGAGAAATGCGTCTCGCCCCCCTCGGGCGCGTCGGAGACACGCCGGTCCGCATGGCCGGCATGCCGGTGCGAAACATCCTTGATGCGGAGCCGGACCGGCTCCAGGTGCCGGGTAAGCTTGTCTTCGATGCGGGTCCTGTAGTCCAAGATGGCCTCCCTCGGGGCATGGCGTCCCCGCTATCCTTGGCGGGCGCAGCCGCGTCGGGCGACAGTGCCGCGCCCGGCCGTTCCTGGCAACCGCCCGGCAGCATCCCGCCGACCTCTCCGGCCGCCCGTTTCCGTCCTGTCCGTTCCGCTTTCCAGTTGCGCTTTCCCGTCCCGCTTTCCCCGGACCCGCGATGCACGACACGAGCCCCCCGCCTTCCCATCCCCTGCCGTCCGCGCCCGCCACCGCCGCGCCCGGTGCTTCCGGACCTTCGGGAAGCGCCCCCCCGGGCAGCGGGCCATCGGGCAGCGGGCCGTCGGGCAGCAGGCCGTCGGGCAGCGTCCCGGTGCGGCCGGCCGTGGCTGCCCTGCTGCTGGGGCTGGTGATCCTGCTCTGGGGGGCGAACTGGCCGGTGATGAAGGTGGGGGTGGAGCTGATGCCGCCCGTCACCTTCGCCGCGGCCCGCATGGTGCTGGGCTGCGCCACCCTGTTCCTGGTCGCCGCGGCGGCCGGGCAGGCGCGGCTGCCGTCGCGCCACGACCGCCGCATCGTCGTCTGGGTGGGGCTGCTGCAGATGGCGGCCTTCGTGCTGCTGATCGCGCTGGCGCTCCAGATCGTGCCGGCCGGCCGCTCGGCCATCCTGTCCTACACGACGCCGCTCTGGGTGCTGCCCATGGCGATGCTGGTGCTGGGCGAGCGGCTGACCTGGATGAAGGGGGCGGGGCTGGTGGCCGGGCTGGCGGGCGTCGCCGTGCTGTTCAACCCGGCCGGGTTCGACTGGGGCGACCGGGGCGTGCTGCTGGGCAACGGGCTGCTGCTGCTGGCCGCCCTGGCCTGGGCCGTGAACATCGTGCAGGTGCGCGGCCACCGCTGGGAGGGCACGCCCCTGTCCCTGGGGCCGTGGCAGGCGCTGGTCGCCAGTCTGGTGCTGGTGCCGGCGGCCCTGCTGCTGGAGGGCGGGCGCGGCATCGACTGGTCGGGCACCCTGGCCGCCGTGCTGGTCTACAACGGCCCGGTCAGCACCGCCTTCTGCTTCTGGGCCATGGTGACGGTGACCCGGGCGCTGCCGGCCATCACCACGTCGCTGGGCACGCTGGGCACGCCGGTGGTGGGGCTGCTGCTCTCCGCCTGGTGGCTGGGCGAGCCCTTGACCTGGACGAACCTGACGGGACTGGGCCTGATCGGCAGCGGGCTGGTGCTGGTCGCGCTCTCGGAAAGCCGGGGCCTGGGAAACCGCCGCCCGGGGAGCGGGCGGGGCTGATCCCGCTGCGCTCCCGCCCCCGCCGTCCTTGTCACCCGACCGCCGCCGACCCATACTCCGCCCATGCAGAAGAACCGCTTCGGCCTGTCCTTCGACTTCAACGACGCGCCCCGGCCGCAGGCCCGCCCGTGCGACCATCCGGGCTGCCGCGAGATCGGCGATTTCCGCGCGCCCAAGGCGCGCGACCGCCTGAACGAGTACTGGTGGTTCTGCCTGGACCATGTGCGCGACTACAACAAGGCGTGGGACTTCTACGCCGGCATGTCGGAGCAGGAGATCGAGGCGCAGGTGCGCCAGGACACCACCTGGCAGCGCCCGACCTGGCCCATGGGGCGCTGGCGCACCCAGGGCCGCTCGCCGCGCGAGGATCTCTACAACGGCGCCTCCCCCTTCGGCCCGGAATGGGACGGCGAGGCCGCGGCCGAGGTCCGCCCCAGGCGCCCCCGCACCCCGGAGGAGGAGGCGCTGGCCGTGCTGGAGCTGGAGCCCCCGGTGGACTTCGCCCGCATCAAGGCGCGCTACCGCGAACTGGCCAAGGCGCACCATCCCGACACCAACGGCGGCGACAAGGAGGCGGAGGAGCGGCTGAAGCGCATCAACCAGGCCTACCGCACGCTGCGCGCCAGCTACGCCGCCGGCTGATCCTTCCGCCGACGAAACAGAACCCCCGGCCGCCACCCGATCCGACCGTTCCGCCGCCGCAACAGAAGAGCAAGCCCCCACGATGGCCACGACCCCCGCCCGCCCCGAGCTTCCCGACATCAAGGTCGCCGTGCGCCAGACCTTCGGCATCGACAGCGACATGCAGGTGCCGGCCTTCAGCCAGACCAGCGAGCATGTGCCCGAGGTGGACGACGCCTATCGTTTCGACCGCGAAACGACCATGGCGATCCTGGCGGGCTTCGCCTACAACCGGCGGGTGATGATCCAGGGTTATCACGGCACCGGCAAGTCCACCCACATCGAGCAGGTGGCGGCGCGGCTGAACTGGCCCTGCATCCGCATCAACCTGGACAGCCACATCAGCCGCATCGACCTGATCGGCAAGGACGCCATCGTCCTGAAGGACGGCAAGCAGGTAACGGAATACCGCGAGGGCATCCTGCCCTGGGCGCTGCAACACCCCTGCGCCATCGTCTTCGACGAGTACGACGCCGGCCGGCCGGACGTGATGTTCGTCATCCAGCGCGTGCTGGAGGTGGAAGGCAAGCTGACCCTGCTGGACCAGAACAAGGTGATCCGGCCGCACCCGGCCTTCCGCCTGTTCGCCACGGCCAACACGGTGGGGCTGGGCGACACGACCGGGCTCTACCACGGCACCCAGCAGATCAACCAGGGCCAGATGGACCGCTGGAACATCGTGGCGACGCTGAACTACCTGCCGCACGACGACGAGGTGAAGATCGTGCTGGCCAAGATGCCCGGCCATGACAGCGAGGAGGGACGGCGGAAGATCAACGCCATGGTGCGGCTGGCCGACCTGACCCGCGCCGGCTTCATCGCCGGCGACATCAGCACCGTGATGAGCCCCCGCACCGTCATCACCTGGGCGCAGAACGCCGAGATCTTCGGCGGCGACATCGCCTTCGCCTTCCGCGTCACCTTCCTGAACAAGTGCGACGAGATGGAACGCCCCACCGTGGCCGAATACTACCAGCGCTGCTTCGGCACCGAACTGCCGGAGAGCGGGGTGAAGCCGACCCTGACCTGAGACGCGGGCGGCACGGCGGGGAGGCCCCAACTCCTGACCTATCTGCGCACCAGCCGCCTGCGCGCCGTGCTGCTGCTGAACTTCGGCACCCCGAAACTGACCTATGCGCGGGTGCTGAACGGCTGACCGGGACTGTCCGGCGGGCAGCGGGGGGAGCCGGGCAACACGGATGAACGCGGATCGGCACGGATGAACACGGATAAGAAACGAAGCATGACAGCGGCTGACGCCGCGCTCCGGATGTATCCGCCGTGCGTTATCCGTTTGACGGATAGGACGCGGCGGGGCAGACTGACGGCATGATCAAGTCGGCCGCCGACAAGCGCACGGCGCTCTTTCTGGAGGGACAGCGGGTCCGCGAGTTCCAGGCGTTCGAGCGTCAGGCGCAGCGTCGTGTCGCCATCCTGAACGAGGCGACCTGCATCGAGGATCTGATGCGGCTGCCGTCCAACCGCTTCGAGGCGCTGGGCGGGGAGCGCCGGGGCCAGTACAGCATCCGCATCAACGAGCAATGGCGGATCTGCTTCACCTTCCAGGACGGGGATGCCTACGATGTCGAAATCGTCGATTACCATTGAGGCCGTGCGGCTTCCGCCGATCCATCCGGGCGAAATCCTGGCCGAGGAGCTGGCGGCGGCCGGCGTGTCGGTCGCGGCCCTGTCCCGCGCCATCGACGTGCCGCAGAGCCGGATGGCCGAAATCGTGGCCGGCAGGCGCGCGGTGACGGCGGATACCGCGCTGCGGCTGGCCCGCTATTTCGGCAACAGTGCGCGGTTCTGGCTGAACCTCCAGTCCGCCTACGACCTTGCGCTGACCGAGGCGGAAAGCGGCGCGCGGATCGCCGCCGCCGTCCGCCCGCTGGCCGCGTGACGGATCAACCGGCAGATCAACCGGCAGATCAACCGGCAGAACGCCCGCCCCGACCCACCGACCCGTACCGGGACCTGAGGCCATGACGCAGTCCGATTCCCCCCTGGAGGTCTTCAAGCGTGCCACCGGCGCCTGCGTGCGGGCGATCGCGGAGAAGCGCGAGCTGACCGTGGGGTTCTCCGCCGAGCCGGCGGGGGCCAGCGGCACGCGGGTGCGGGTGCCGCTGCCGGCGCGCGACCTGAACCCGCGCGACGTGGCCGGGGTGCGCGGCGCGGCCGATGCCGTGGCCCTGCGCCTGAAGCACCACGACGCCGCCCTGCACGCCCTGCGCCAGCCGACCTCGGAGACGGCGCGGCAGTCCTACGACGCGCTGGAGCAGGCCCGCTGCGAGGCGCTGGGCGCCTCGGCCATGGCCGGGGTGGCCGCCAACCTGGAGGCGGCGCTGGAGGAGCGCTACCGCCGCCAGGGCTTCGACCGCATCACCGAGCGCGAGCAAGCGCCGCTGGCCGATGCGCTGCGCCTGCTGGCGCGCGAAGCCATGACCGGGGAGACGCCGCCGGCCTCGGCCGCGGCCGCGGTCGCGCTCTGGCGGCCCTGGGTGACGGAGAAGCTGGGCAAGGGGCTGGAGGACCTGGGCCGGGTCATGCACGACCAGGAGGCCTTCGCCCGCACCGCCCGCCGGCTGCTGGCCGATCTGGACATGGAGGTGGGCGCCGAGCCGGAGCCCGAACCCGGCGAGGAACAGCCGCAGACCGACACGCCCGAGGACAGCGGCGACGACCAGGAGCAGAGCGAGGGCGGCGAGCAGCAGGGCGGCGACGCCCAGGACTCCGCCAGCGGGGAGGAACAGCAGGCCCCCGCCGAGGAGATGGCCGCCGGCGGCGAGAGCCGCGAGGAGGAGGCCGAGACGACCGAGGGGGCCGGCAGCGAGGAGCCGGGCGCGCCCGGCCGGCCGGGCCGCCCGGATGCCCGGCGCAACGAGCCCGACCCCGCCGCCTACCGCGCCTTCACCACCGAGTTCGACGAGGTGGTGGAGGCCGACGATTTGTGCGACCCCGACGAGCTGGCCCGGCTGCGCCTGATGCTGGACCAGCAGCTCCAGCACCTGCACGGCATGATCGCCAAGCTGGCCAACCGGCTGCAACGCCGCCTGCTGGCGAAGCAGACCCGCGCCTGGGAGTTCGACCTGGAGGAAGGCATCCTGGACGCCGCCCGGCTGTCGCGCGTGGTGGTGAACCCGGTGCTGCCGCTCTCCTTCAAGCGGGAGAACGAGACGGACTTCCGCGACACGGTGGTGGGGCTGCTGATCGACAATTCCGGCTCGATGCGGGGCCGGCCCATCACCATCGCCGCCATGTCGGCCGACATCCTGGCCCGCACCCTGGAACGCTGCGGCGTGAAGGTGGAGATCCTGGGCTTCACCACCCGCGCCTGGAAGGGCGGCCAGAGCCGGGAACGCTGGATCGCCGCCGGCAAGCCGCCGGCACCGGGCCGGCTGAACGACCTGCGCCACATCGTCTACAAGTCGGCCGACGCGCCCTGGCGGCGGGCGCGGCGGAACCTGGGCCTGATGCTGCGCGAGGGCATCCTGAAGGAGAACATCGACGGCGAGGCCCTGCTCTGGGCGCACAACCGGCTGATCGCGCGGCCGGAGCAGCGGCGCATCCTGATGGTGATCTCCGACGGGGCGCCGGTGGACGACAGCACCCTGTCCGTCAATGCCGGCAATTATCTGGAGCGGCACCTGCGCCAGGTGATCGGCCAGATCGAGGCGCACAGCCCGGTGGAGCTGATCGCCATCGGCATCGGCCACGACGTCACCCGCTATTACCGCCGCGCCGTCACCATCGTGGATGCCGAACAGCTCGGCGGCACGGTGATGGAGAAGCTGGCGGAACTGTTCGACGAGGACATCCGCCCCGCCCGCCGCCCGCCCGGCGCCCCCAGGAGTGCCCATCCGGGCGGCCATCCGGGCGGCCCCCCGGGCGGCCAGGGCAGCGCCCCCTCCCCGCTGGCAGGCCTCGCCCGCGGCAGCAAGACCGCCCTGGCCGTGCGCCGCAGCGTGGGCTGAGGGAAACGGCGGGGGCTCCCGACACCGTCAGGAACGCACCGGCGCCCGCCGTCCGGCCGGAACCGGGGGCCGGCTGTCCCTGTTCCGGATGCATCCGATCCCGGAACTGGTCGGGGGCCGGGACCGATCCCCGCTTGCATCCCTCCCGGCTTTCGGGGATAGATCGGGCGTCAGAAACCCCGAGGAGGAGATCCATGATGTTCAAGACCTACCCCGTCTTCGGCGCGACAGCCGGCGCTGCCGGCGTCGGCGTCGACCGCCCGTCCGGCACCGCACGCCACGGACAGGCCGATGCGCATCAAGGATTTCCGACATCCGGGGGAGATAATGAGCTTCTTTGTGTCACTGGGCCGGGGGCCCAAGCTTTACGTTGAGCTGGCGCGCTGGGCTTCCCTGCCGCGCGGCCTTCAGGTCCGCCGGGAGAACGGGGAGCTGCTCATCTGGCTCTGGCGCCTCCATCTGATCTACACCCCGGCCCGCTGGCGGCCGGTGGCGAGAGGACCGACGGACTATGGCCGTACCCATCAGGGGCGCAGACTGGCGTCCTGAAGCGCTCGACCCGCTGGTCAGGGTGCTGGAGGAATTCCGCACCCTGGACCCGGACCTGCCCATCCAGTACGCGCTGTCCTTCCTGACGATCGCCCAGAACGAGGGGCTGTCGATCCGGGACCTTTCGGAGCGGCTGGGCATCGCCCAGTCCTCCGCCTCGCGCAACGTGGCCGCGCTGTCGCGCTGGCACAGCTTCGGCAAGGAGGGGCTGGACCTCGTCCGCGCCGAGGAAGACCCGCGCGAACGCCGGCGCAAGATCGTGACCCTGACCGAGAAGGGCCGCGACATGGCCGGCCGCCTGACCGACCTGCTGCACCCCACGCCCCCCCAGCGGATGACCCTGCGCAGCGCGTGAGGGAAGGGACATGACGGCCTATGGATGATGGGGCGGTCGTCGGCTATCGTTGTTCCGGTATCCGACTGTCGCGCCCCTATCCGGAATGAAAGCCGTCTTCACGACCAAGGTCGATCCGACCTACGATGACCTGCCAGAATTCCGGTATCACTTCCCCCGTGCATACTTGAATGTGGCGGAAGCGGCAGTCGGCGACTGGATCATCTATTATGAACCCCGTCGGACCAGCGGGGAATTGTCCAGCCGTGGCGGCCGTCAATCCTATTTCGCTACGGCACAGGTCACGCAGATCGTGCCGGACCCGTCCTTGCCCGACCATTTCTACGCCTTCGTGCGCGACTACCTGCCCTTGCCCCGGCCCGTGCCGTTCCGGGAGGGGGAGCACTACTACGAAACCGCCTTGCGGCGGGATGACGGACAGACGAACAAGGGGGCGTTCGGCCGGGCGGTGCGTCGCCTCTCCGACGCCGAGTACCTGGAGATCCTGAACGCCGGGATGGCAAGGCTCCTGGACCTGCCCGAACCGGCCGGCTTGGCTGCCGATCCGACGACATCGGTGGCCCCGTTCCAGTTCGCCGACGAACCGGCGACCTTCGAGCGCCCGATCGTGGAGCGGTTGAGCACCCGTCCGGTGCGCGACGCCGCCTTTGCCGCCGCCATCAAGTCCGCCTACCATGAGACCTGCGCCGTCACGGGGCTGCGCCTGATCAACGGCGGCGGCCGGTCGGAGGTGCAGGCGGCCCATATCCGCCCTGTCGCCGCCGACGGGCCGGACAGCCCGCGCAACGGGCTGGCCCTGTCGGCCACCGTCCATTGGATGTTCGACCGAGGCCTGATCTCGGCTGCGGACGACCACTCGCTGCTTGTCGCCGAGCGTCATGTTCCGGACAGCGCCCGCCGCCTGTTCCTGCCCACCGGCAAGCTGCTGCTGCCCGAGCGCGGCGACCAACGACCGCATCCCCAGTTCCTGAAATGGCACCGGGAGAATGTGTTCAAGGGGTGAGGATCGCGCCAGTCCAGGACGGAAACGTCCGTTCCAGCACACGCAGGAACACAGAGGAAGCCGGTGCCGTCCCGATGAGTAGGGGATCACATCAGCCTGTCGAGCGTGACCGGCAGGTCGCGGATGCGGCGGCCGGTGGCGTTGTAGACGGCGTTGGCGACGGCAGCGCCGGTGCCGGTGATGCCCATCTCCCCGATCCCCCGGGCGCCCAGAGGGGCGTGCGGGTCGGGGATGTCGGTCCAGATCACGTCGATCTCCGGCACGTCCAGATGCACCGGGATGTGGTACTCGGCGAGGCTGGGGTTCATCACCCGGCCCGTGCGCCCGTCGAACCGCGTCTCTTCCATCAGGGCAAGCCCCAGCCCCATGATGATGCCGCCGCGGAACTGGCTGGCGGCCGTCCTGGGATTGAGGATGCGGCCGCAGTCGAACGAGCCCAGGAAGCGGCTGACCCGCGGCTCGCCCGTCACCGCATGGACGCGGACCTCGCAGAACATCGCGCCGTGGCTGTGCATCGACCGCTCCCGGGTCTCCTGCGGCTCCGGGGCGGACGCCTGGACGCGCACGCTGTCGCGCAGGGCGCGCCCGAGGATGGAGGCGTAGCTCTCGTACCGGCCGGGCCCGGCGAGCGCGCACAGGCCCCCGTCGCGGCTGCCGACCTCGTCCGGACCCAGCCCCGCAAGGGGGGAATCGTTGCCGGCCAGGGTGAGAAGCTCGGCCACCAGGGCACGGTGCACCGCGATCACCGACGCAGCGATGGCGGCCGTCTGCTGCGAGCCGCCGGCCAGCACCACCCCCGGCAGGGTGGAATCGCCATAGGCAAAGGTCACCGCCTCCGGCGGCAGGCCCAGCCGTTCGGCGGCGATCTGGGTGTGGACGGTCGCGGTGCCCATGCCCATCTCGTGCGCCGCGATCTCGACCACCGCGCGGCCGTCGCGGGTGAGCGTGAGCCGCGCCGCCCCGCCCGGCATGCGGTAATAGGGATAGGTCGCCATGGCGCAGCCCATGCCGACCAGCCAGTCCCCGTCGCGGGTCACACCCGGCACCGGGTTGCGCCGGTCCCACCCGAACCGCTCCGCCCCCGCCCGCCAGGCCTGGACGATATGGCGGGACGAGAAGGGCAGCCCCGATACCGGGTCCGTCTCCGGCTCGTTGCGGAGGCGCAGTTCGACCGGGTCGATGCCGAGCGCCTCGGCCAGTTCGTCCATCGCCCCTTCCAGCGCGACGGTGCCGACGGATTCGCCCGGCGCGCGCATGAAGGTGTTGCTCAGCATGTCCAGCTCGACGGTCTGCACGTCGAGCCTCATCGCCGGGGTCGCATAGGCGCTGCGGGTCGGCAGGATGAACGGTTCCGGCATCACGTTGAAGGCCGTCTTCGGCGTCGTCCCCTCATGGATCAGCGCGGTCAGCCGGCCGTCGCGGCCGGCCCCCAGCGCCACCCGCTGTTCGGTCGGGGAGCGGCCGCCGACGATGCGGTAGACCTGCTCGCGCGTCAGCACCAGCCGCACCGGGCGGCCGACCAGCCGGGCCGCGGCGGCGGCGAGGATCTGGTGCTGCCAGAGGCACTTGCCGCCGAACCCGCCACCGACGAAGGGCGAGGTGACGACGACCTGCGCCTCGTCGATCCCGAACATGCGGGCGATGGACCAGGCCGCGTGCGCCACCATCTGCGAGGCGTCATGGAGGCGCAGCGTGTCGCCCTGCCAGGCGCAGGTGACCGCGTGGGGTTCGATCGCATTGTGGTTGTGCCGCGGCGTCCGGTAGACGACATCCACGCTGACGGGGGCCGCCGCCAGGGCGGCATCGGCATCGCCGACCGCCACATGCAGGGGCTCGCCCATGAATTCACCCGGGCGGGTGCCCCGCGCCCGGGCTTCCTCGAAGCATGTCAGCGCCGGCTCGATGTCGTAGCGGACACGGACCAGCGATGCCGCATGGGCCGCCTGCTCGTGCGTCGCGGCGAGGACGACGGCGACCGGCTGGCCGTTCCAGCGCACGCGGTCGTCCTGCATCACCGGCAGGTCGTCCCCGGCCCCTGCCTTGGGCGCGGAGAGGAAGACCGGCGGCGGGCTCAACCGCGGGCAGGTCCGGTGCGTCATCACCGCGACGACGCCGGGGGCCGCTTCGGCCGCGCCGGTGTCGAGGGCGGCGATGCGGCCGCGGGCGACGGTGCTGCAGACGAGCGCGGCATGGAGCATGCCCGCCATCGGGATCTCCGCCGCGAAGGGCGCCTGCCCGGCCACCTTCAGCGGACCGTCGATCCGCGCGAGGGGCCTGCCGACATGGCCGTGCCGGCGCGGGCGCAGGAGCGGGTCGGAGGAGGTATCGGACACGGGGGCGACCGCCCCGCCCGCCGGTCCGGTGCCGTCGGTCATGCTCATGGCGCCTCTCCCGCAAGCTCTGCGAGCGCCGCGACGATCATCCGCCGCGCCAGTTCGATCTTGAAGCCGTTGTCCTTCAGGGCCTTGGCGTCGGCGAGTTCGGCATCCGCCGCCGCGCGGAACGCGGCCGCGGTCGCCGGCTGCCCGCGCAGGGCCTGTTCCGCCCGCCAGGCGCGCCATGGCCGGGGGGCGACCCCGCCGAGGGCAAGCCGCACCTCCCGCACCTGCCCCGCCTCCACGGTCAGCACGGCCGCGACCGAAACCAGGGCGAAGGCGAAGCTGGCCCGGTCGCGGACCTTGCGGTAGGCCGAGCGTCCGCCGGGGAGCGGGGGCGGCAGCTCCACCGCAGTGATCAGCTCGCCGGGGTGGAGCACGGTCTCGATGTCCGGCCGGTCGCCGGGAAGCCGGTGCAGCGCCGTCAGCGGCAGGCTGCGCGACCCGGCCGCGCCGTCCAGGAGAACGGTCGCATCGAGGGCCGCAAGCGCGACGGCCATGTCCGAGGGATGCACCGCGACGCAGGCGTCCGAGGCCCCCAGGATCGCATGGCCGCGGGTGAAGCCGTCGATCGCGTCGCAGCCCTGGCCCGGCAGGCGCCTGTTACAGCGCGACCCGGCCGTGTCGTAGAAGCAGGGACAGCGCGGGCGTTGCAGCAGGTTGCCGCCCACCGTCGCCATGGTGCGGATCTGGGCGCTGGCGCCGGAGAGGATGGCGCGCGCCAGAACCGGGTAGTGCGTGCGCACCAGCCGGTGTTCCGCCACCGCGGTGTTGCGCGCCGCCGCCCCGATCCGCAGCCCCCCGTCGGGCAGCGCGTCGATCCCGCGGGACAGGCCGGTCACATCGACCAGCACCGCCGGGCGTTCCACCGTCTCGCGCATCAGATCGACGAGGTTGGTGCCGCCGCCGAGATACGCCGCGCCGGGCGCGGCGCCACGGCGCACGGCGTCCGCCGCATCGGCGGCACGGGCATAGTCGAAGGGGGTCATTCCGCGGCCTCCGCGACGGTTCCGGCGATGGCAGCGATGGCGGCGATGATCCCGTTGTGCGCGCCGCAGCGGCACAGGTTGCCGCTCATCCGCTCACGCAGTTCCTCGGGAGTGGGCGCGATCCTGTCGGCCGCGAGGTCCGCGGTCACATGGCTGGGCACCCCGCGGCGCAGCTCGTCGAGCATCCCCACCGCCGAGCAGATCTGGCCCGGCGTGCAGTAGCCGCACTGGAATCCGTCCTGTTCGATGAAGGCCCGCTGGAGCGGGTGGAGCGCGTCGGGCGTTCCCAGCCCCTCGATCGTCGTGATCGAGCGGTCCGCATACTGAACCGCCAGCGCAAGGCAGGAGAGGATGCGCTCCCCGTCCGCCAGCACGGTGCAGGCGCCGCAGGCCCCCTGGTCGCAGCCCTTCTTGGTCCCGGAAAGCCCGAGATGGTCGCGCAGCAGATCGAGCAGGGAGACGCGCGGATCGTCGGGCAGGCTTACGCTGACGCCGTTGACCGTCATGCTCATGGAAGACCCCGTGGTCGTCTGGCCCGCCGGCAGGGCCGGCGCCACTCTCAACCGCGGAGGGGCCTGTTTGTGCCGCTTTGTGCCGCCGGCCCGGGCGGCGGACTCCCCCGCGGCGCCGGAACGGTGCCGCGGGGGGCCGCCAGCCGGGATCAGGCGGCCTTGATGGCGGCGAGGAAGCGTTCGACCTCCTGCTTGAGGGATTCGGACTGCCGGGCCAGGTCGCCGGCGGCGCCCAGCACCTGGGTGGCGGCGGCGCCGGCCTGGCCGGTCACCTGCGTCACCTGACCGATGTTGGCGGACACCTCCTGCGTGCCGGCCGCGGCCTGGGTCACGTTGCGGCTGATCTCGTTGGTCGAGGCGCCCTGCTGCTCCATCGCCGCGGCGATGGTGGCGGAGATGCCGTTGACCTCCTCGATGATGGTGCCGATCGCCTGGATCGCGGTGGAGGTCTCGGCCGACACCTTCTGCACGGCGGAGATCTGGGCGGCGATCTCCTCCGTCGCCTTGGCGGTCTGGCCGGCGAGGTTCTTCACCTCGCTGGCGACGACGGCGAAGCCCTTGCCCGCTTCGCCGGCGCGGGCGGCCTCGATGGTGGCGTTCAGCGCCAGCAGGTTGGTCTGCGCCGCGATCGCCTGGATCAGGGTCACGACCTCGCCGATCTTCTGCGTCGCGGCGGTCAGGCCCTCGACCGTGACGTTCGTTTCCTGCACGCTCTGCGCGGCCCGCTGGGCCACGCCCTTGGCACGGTTGACCTGCCGGTTGATCTCCTGGATGGAGGAGGCCATCTCCTCCGTCGCCGCGGCGACGGTCTGCACGTTGGCCGTGGTCTGCTCCGCGGCCGAGGCGGCGGACGTGGCCTGACGGCTGGTCTCCTCGGCGATGGCGGCCATGCTCTGGGCGGTGGCGTCCAGTTCGGTGGCGGCGGCGGAGACGGCGCGCAGCGATTCGCTGGAGGTGCCGTCGAAGGCCTGGACGAGGGAATCCACCCGCGCGGCGCGGGCGGCCTTGGCCTTCTCCTCCGCCTTCTGGGCGGCGCTCAGGCGCTCGGCCTCGATCAGCCCGTCCTTGAAGACCTGCACGGCGCGGGCCATGGCGCCGATCTCGTCCTTGCGGTCGGTGCCGTCCACGGCCGCCGTCAGCTCACGGCGGCTGAGCCGGTTCATCGTGTCGGTCAGGCGCAGCGTCGGCCCGGCCACGGTGGCGACGGTCGTGAGGCCCGCGGCCACGGCAAGACCGGCGGCGATGATCAGGGCGATGATGGTGCCGGCCATGGCGCTGCCGGTCGCGTTGACGATCATGACGCCCGCGTCCTTGCCGTCGCGTTCGTTGATCCCGACCGCCTCTTCCAGGGCCGTGATGGCTTCTTCGATGGCGATGCGGGACGGCCCGTTGTAGATCGCCAGCAGTTCGGCGCGCTTGCCGTCGCGCAGCAGCGTCTCGATCTCCGCCGCCATCGGCAGGAACCGGGCCCAGGCCCGGTCGAACTTCCCGAACGCCTCCCGTTCGCTGGTGATCAGGGCCTCGTAGGCCTGTCGGCCGGCGGCGATCTCCGTGATCTGGCTGGCCAGAAGCTCCTTGCGCTCGGCAATGACCTCCGGGTCGGTGTTCAGCAGCATCGCCGCCTGATGGCGGCGGTAGTTGAGCACCCCCTTGAGGATGCCGTTGCTGCCGACCACCGAGGGCAGCGAGTTGCCCGCCACCACGTCAGCCGCCCGGCTGATCGTGCTGAGCTGAGCCAGCCCGAACCCGCCGAGAGCCAGGGTCACCAGCAGGACCAGCCCGAAAGCGGCGAAGATTCGGACGCGTATGGATATATCGACCAGACGTGGCATGGGCATTCCTCCATTCCGGTGACCAGGAAGCGATCACCTGGAACGAGCTTAGAATGCAGGCGAATTCGAAGAAAATGCCGAACTTCAATAAACGACCATCGTTGACGAGATAAAACAGCGCGCTGCCCCAATTCAGGGCGCGCATTTCCACGCAATGAGCATTCTAACATTCATTAGTATGCTAATAATTGGCCATGTGAATATTATGTATTAGCGATTAATTATTGATAACTTGTTAACAAGCCCTGCCCAAGGCGCACAGGAGCGCAGCCGACCGGGCCTGATGTTTCAGGCATGGCGACCGGCTCATGCGGCACCGGAGGACTCCGCCCCGACGACGGCCGACGGAACAGAGCGCCGGGAGATGCCCAAGGGGGCACCCGCCCGCGGAACAGAACGCAGAAAGGGGGGGATCAGGCGGGAAGGCGGATCGGCAGCCGGCCCGACGGGCCGGTCAGGCGGCGACGTGCGGCGAGGCGCCGAGTTCGATCTAAATTAGCCTAGCCATCCAACCAAGCATGCTTAGTCATCACCGCTAGCCAAAATATTAGCTCGATGATGCCAATAGGAAAACTGCATGGCAAGCCTTCGGTCGACTACGATTCCGGCAGCGTCCCATTTTCTGACGTATTCAGTGACATCGATTTCATCTCCAAGAGCTTTTTTCAACTCACTAAGAAAGAGGTTTCCGTCGACGATAGACGTCAGAACTCTGTAGTTATCCTCTTCGAAGTCACCCGGCCCTCGATCACTAAAAGGCGCATAGGCCCGCAGCAGCGCAACCGGAGCCGACGAGTCCGCCGCCACCCACTCCGAAAGCTCCAGACGGAAAGTGTTCAAAGCATCGGGGTCGAGATTGCGTCTCAGATGGCCGAAGACGACGCCCATCCAGTCCTTCGTAGCCTCCTCAAGCCGTCCCTCCCGTGCCGCCGAGATCGTTCTCTTGTGGAGAATGGCGAGTGCCGGGACTTGGCGGTCATGCGTCAACCATCCGCCCTCACCCCCGTCCGGCAGCGACCGTTCTAGCACATAAACGGGGAAGAGTAGGCAGGGTCCCTCGGCGATCTCGATCAGGAGTGCATCCTGGTCGTCCGGAGGCAAACGAGCCAACAGTTGCGAAACAAGGATGGCAGCTTGCCTGAACTCGAAGTCTCCCATGAAAGTGGTCAGTATGATCCGTATCTCGGTGGAGGCTGCCGTCACGGCACGAACCAGTGAGGGAACTGCTTCTATGGCAAGGACTTCCTCACGATGCCTCAGCTTCCGGATAAAGATTGCAGTAGCTCCGTTGCGGATCGCGGTCAGGAGAGAGTCCTGGATGGCCCCCCCTTGTGCTGCATCATCTATGATCCCGTCGATCATTGCATCAGCGATGTCGCCCCGGGGTACGGCGTAGGTGAAGTAGCGACGGAAGTGGTCGGGAGAGCACACCCGCTGCTCGCGCGCCCTCCTCACCTGCCATTGGCTGCCATGGCCCCATCCTGAAAGCTGCGGGAACAGCACTTCCAGGAGATGGCGGCTCAACTGTTCAATGTCGCGTTCCGGAAGGTTCAACTCTTCCATAGCTTTTTGAAGACGGTTCTTCCGGCCTTCCTTGTTTCGGTCGTTGCTTTCGGAAAGAAAAATGTCCTGATTGTCGCGAATGAACTCATAAAGATTAGGTATAAAGACCCGGACTGCTTCAATCAGTATCTGGTCGCCTACATGTACCTCTCCCTTCAGGACCGGTATCGCGAAGGTGAGCGCGTTGTCGAACAGCTTCGCCATGCGCGGTGTCTTCACGAAGCTCATCAGAGCCATGGTAATGGCCGTCGCAATGCGGCCCCCCTCCTCTGAGGGCAAAACGATGCCTGCGTCCTCCAGCACGCGGCCGCAGGTCTTGAACATCATCTCCCTGAGCGCGTTGCGGTCCGCCGGAGGTAGATGGAGCGGAACCTGCACGATCTTCTCGAGAAAACGACGGCCCGACGCGACATCGCCATTCCCGTAGGCTTCGCCAATCGAGGCGGCGACCATCTTGTCGTCGAACGCCAGCACGTAGGTGACCTTGGGAAAGTCGCCCGACAGCTTGACAAGGCGGAAGAGGGCCTGGACTTCCGCTCGCTCCAGCCTGTCGATGTCGTCGATGAAAACGACGATCCGCCTGTCCGAGACCTCCAACTTGTCTGAGACACCCCGCCTTACCTGCTCGAGGTCGCGGGTGAGGTGCTTGTCCACCGCCTTCGAGAGGGTTTCACCGTACACGGGAACGAACGATGCCAAGGTGCTGACCGCCTCCCCGGCCTTGTCAATGTCGACTAGAATCTCCTGCAAAGCCGCGACGAGCATATTCCAGAAGCTGTGCGCGATGCGGTCCCGATCCGCGCTGAACTGCCATGGATTGTAGTTGATTTGGACGATGTCTGACCTTGAGGAGAGGCGCGCACGGATCATGTTCAGGGTCGATGTCTTGCCATCGCCCCAGGGGCCGTAGACACCAATCACGAGCGATGACGGGTCGGACCGTGAAGCGATCACGTCCGCAATGCGCTCCGCGAAGCTACGCCGATCGAACAAATCTTCGTCGCCTGTTCGGATCGGACGGTCGACCTGCATCTCGACCCTCGGAAAGGGTGCTCGCGCGTTCCCAGAATCGGATCGCTTGGGCTCAGCCTTCAGGCGAGCAACGAGCCTTTCGAGCAGACGTATGGCGAGTTTCCGCATGCGGACGCGCAGTCCTCGAACTCCAACAGAGTTGCCATTGTCGTCCGTCGCCAGGACTTAAAAACAATAGATTGATTATCAGCGACCATGATTCCGACTGAAGTCACACATGCCACAACATCGAACCAACTCCGCTCCATCTTAAGAAACCACCATTAAAGTATTAGCTTATCAAGATGAGAGCATGAATGTTCTCCTGGGCATCCCGCTCCAATCCTACGAATTTAATCGATCGTCCGAAGCAGTATGTCAGGCAATACCACAGCCCCCTCACACGTCCAGGTTCGCCACCTTCAGCGCGTTCTCCTGGATGAAGTCGCGGCGGGGTTCGACGAGGTCGCCCATCAGGGTGCTGAAGACCTCCTCGGCCTCGTCGGCGTGGGAGACCTTGACCTGGAGCAGGGTGCGGTTGGCCGGGTCCAGGGTGGTTTCCCAGAGCTGGTCCGGGTTCATCTCGCCCAGCCCCTTGTAGCGCTGGATGGCGAGGCCGGCGCGGCCCTGTTCGATCACCGCGTCCATCAGGCCGGCCGGGCCGGCCACGGCGGCCAGCCGCTTCACCCGGTGGGTCAGCACGCCCGGCGTGTCGTAGACGGCGCGCAGCGCCTCGGCCATGCCGTCCAGCCGGCGGGCCTCCACACTCTTCAGCAGATCGACGTCCAGCACATGGCGGTGGGTGACGCCGCGGCGGCGGCGGGCCAGCACATAGCCGCCCACCCCGTGCGGGCCGTCCTCGATCAGTTCCGCCGTCCAGCCGCCGGCCGGCACGCCGCCCGTGCTGGCGGTGCCGGTTCCGGTGGCGCCGGCTGCGCTGGCGCTGCCGGGGCTGCCGTCGCCCTCCGGTGCGGGGCCGCCGGACGCCTGGAGCGCCGCCGCGGCCTGCCGGACGGCGAGGTCGTTGAGGCGGCGGGCCACCTCCTCCGCCAGGGTGCGGGCGAGGTCGGGGTTGTCCAGCAGGCGGGACGACAGCGCCCCGCTGAGCGCCGCCTGTTCCACCACCTCGCGGCTGCCGGCCTTGCGGGCCAGGGTGGTCAGGGCGTGGCGGGCGACGCGGGCCTGTTCCACCAGGGCGCGCAGATCGTCGCCGCTGCGGGTGGTGCCGTCGCCCAGCGTGAAGGTCACGTCGTCCGTGCCCTGGGCGATCAGGTAGTCCTCAAGCTGGCGGTCGTCCTTCAGGTAGCGCTCCTTCGCCGTGCCGCGCTTCACGCGGTACAGCGGCGGCTGCGCGATGTAGAGGTAGCCGCGCTCGATCAGGGCCGGCATCTGCCGGTAGAAGAAGGTCAGCAGCAGGGTGCGGATGTGGGCGCCGTCCACGTCCGCGTCGGTCATGATGATGATCTTGTGGTAGCGGGCCTTGTCGGGGTCGAACTCCTCCCGCCCGATGCCGGTGCCCAGGGCCGCGATCAGGGTGCCGATCTCCGCCGAGGAGAGCATCTTGTCGAAGCGCGCCCGCTCCACGTTCAGGATCTTGCCGCGCAGCGGCAGGATGGCCTGGAACTGGCGCGAGCGCCCCTGCTTGGCGGAGCCGCCGGCGCTGTCGCCCTCGACGATGAACAGCTCGGAGAGCGCGGGGTCGCGCTCCTGGCAGTCGGCCAGCTTGCCGGGCAGGCTGGCCATGTCCAGGGCCCCCTTACGCCGGGTCAGCTCGCGCGCCCGGCGCGCGGCCTCACGCGCGGCGGCCGCCTCCACCACCTTGCCGACGATGCGGCGCGCATCCGCCGGGTGCTCCTCGAACCAGGTGGCGAGCGCGTCGGCCACCACCGTCTCGACCACCGGCCGGACCTCGGAGCTGACCAGCTTGTCCTTGGTCTGGCTGGAGAATTTCGGGTCCGGCACCTTCACGGAGAGGACGCAGGTCAGCCCCTCCCGCATGTCGTCGCCCGAGAGCGCCACCTTCTCCTTCTTCAGGATGCCGCTCTCTTCGGCGTACTTGTTGATGGTGCGGGTCAGCGCCGCGCGGAAGCCGGCCAGATGGGTGCCGCCGTCGCGCTGGGGGATGTTGTTGGTGAAGCACAGACAGCTCTCGTGGTAGCTGTCGTTCCACTGCAACGCCACCTCCACCGTCACGGTGGTGCCGAGGTCGGAGACCCGCTCCCCGCGCATGGCGATGGAGGGCTTGTGCAGCGCCGCCTTGGAGCGGTCGAGATACTGCACGAAGGCTTCGAGCCCGCCCTCGTAGAACAGTTCCGTCACCTTCGGCTCGACGCCGCGGGCATCGGTGAAGACCAGCAGCACGCCGGAATTGAGGAAGGCCAGCTCGCGGAAGCGGTGTTCCAGCGTCTGGAAATCGAATTCCGTCTTCGTGAAAGTCTGCTTCGAGGGCAGGAAGGTGACCTCCGTCCCCGTCAGCGGCTGGCCGGCGCGCGGGCCGGACGCCACCACGGGCGCCGCCCCCACATCCGCCAGCGGGGCCACGGCGTCGCCGTGGCGGAAGGTCATCTCCCACACCCGGCCCTTGCGCCAGACGCGCAGGAAGAGGGTTTCGGAGAGCGCGTTGACGACGGAGACGCCGACGCCGTGCAGACCGCCCGAGACCTTGTAGCTGTTCTGGTCGAACTTACCGCCGGCGTGGAGCTGGGTCATGATGACCTCCGCCGCGGAGACGCCCTCTCCCGGGTGGATGTCCACCGGGATGCCGCGCCCGTTGTCCCGCACGGTGACGGAGCCGTCGGCGTTCAGCGTCACCTCCACCCGGTCGGCATAGCCGGCCAGGGCCTCGTCGATGGCGTTGTCCACCACCTCATAGACCATGTGATGCAGACCCGAGCCGTCATCGGTGTCGCCGATGTACATGCCGGGGCGCTTGCGCACCGCGTCCAGGCCCTTGAGGACCTTGATGGAGCTGGCGCCGTATTCCTCGGCGGCCGAAGCGGGCGGGGTATCGGGAAGAGCGTCCTGTGCCATCGCGGGAGTTTACCAGATCGGGCGGGAAAGACGTCTGAAAAGAGGGCGGACCATACTAGATTTTGGCGGGGGCGAGACGGGAATCCTCCACCCGCACATGGCTGGCCGCGGCCCCCAGCTCGGCGAAGACCTGGGCGTCGGTGCCGGTCATCCAGGCCTGCGACCCCGTCGCCAGGATCTCCGCGAACAGGGCGGCGCGGCGGTCGGCGTCCAGATGCGCCGCCACCTCGTCCAGCAGCAGCAGCGGGGCCGTGCCGGTCTCGGCCTTCATCAGCCGGGCGTTCGCCAGCACGATGGCGATCAGCAGCGCCTTCTGCTCGCCGGTGCTGCCCCGCTCGGCCGGCATCTCCTTGGCCCGACAGGTGACGCAGAGGTCGCTGCGGTGCGGGCCGATGGCCGCGCCGCCCGCCTCGGCGTCGCGGCGGCGGCTGTCGCGCAGGGTGCGGCGCAGCGCATCCTCCGCCGCCAGCGCGGGACCGGCGGCGACCAGATCGTCCACCCCGCCCGCCATGGCCATGCCGGGAGCGGGGAACGGCCCCACCCCCAGGGCCGCGGCGGCGGCCAGCCGCGCCACCATGTCGGCCCGGGCCGCGGCGACGGCGACGCCCAGCGTCGCCATGCGGTCCTCCAGGGTGGTGAGCCAGGCCGGATCGGCCGGCCCCTCGCGCAGCAGCCGCGCCCGCTCGCGCAGGGCGGCCTCGTACTGCGACAGGCGGCCGGCGTGGGCGGGATCGAAGCCGAACACCAGCCGGTCCAGGAAGCGCCGGCGGCCGGACGCCGCCTCCAGGAACAGCCGGTCCATCTGCGGCGTCAGCCAGACGACGGCGACATGCCGGGCCAGCGCGATCTGCCCCTTGGCCGCGCGCCCGTCGATCTGCACCAGCCGGCGCTCGCTCTCCGGGCCGGCGGCGGGATCGCGGCCGGTGCCGATCTCCACCGGGCCGGCCGGGGTCTCCAGCGTGGCGGCGACGGCCCAGCCGGGACCGGCCCAGCCCTCCGCCGGGCCGGTCCGCTCGATCTCCGCCAGCCGGGCGCGGCGCAGGCCGCGGCCGGGGGCGAGGAAGCTGACCGCCTCCAGCAGGTTGGTCTTGCCCGCCCCGTTCGGCCCGGTCAGCACGACCGGCCGCGCATCGCAGTCCAGCCGCGCCGTCAGGTAGGACCGGAAGCGGGTCACGGTCAGCCGGGTCACGGCGAGGCGGGCCGGCGTCCGGTCGGAAGACCGCGGGTCCGGGCTGGAAAGGACCGCAGGCGTCAAGACGGAATCCAGGATGAGCGGGCGGCCCGGTCAGGGGCCGGCGGACGGGCGGAATATGGGCGGAGCGGGCCGCGAAGGGAAGGCCGCCCGGGGGGCGGGGAGCGCCCCGGGCCGGGTGGTCCCCATGCCTGCGCCCCCATGCCCGCGCCCCTGCCTCTCACGGCCTCTGGAGGGACCGGCCCGGTCAGACCCGCATCGGCATCAGCACGTAGAGCGCGCTGGCGTCGGCCACGTCGCGCACCAGGGTGGGGCTGCCGGCATCGGCCATGGTGAAGCGGGCGCCCTCGCCCTCGATCTGCTGGGTGATGTCCAGCAGGTAGCGGCTGTTGAAGCCGATCTCCAGCGCCGGTGCGTCGTACACCACCTCCAGCTCCTCCGTCGCGGAGCCGGCCTCCGGCGAGGAGGCGGAGAGCGTCAGCACGCCCCGGTCGAGGCTGAGCTTCACCGCCCGCGACTTCTCCGTGGAGATGGTGGCGACGCGGTCCACGGCGCCCGCGAACAGGCGGGGATCGACCTCCAGCACCTTGTCGTTGCCGGTGGGGATGACCCGCTCATAGTCCGGGAAGGTGCCGTCGATCAGCTTCGAGGTCAGGGTGATGGCGTCGAAGGCGAAGCGCACCTTGGTGTCGCTGAGCTGCACCTCGATCCGGTCGGCCGCCTCGTCCAGCAGCTTGCGCACCTCCAGCACCGCCTTGCGCGGGATGATCACGCCGGGAATGCCGGCCGCCCCCTCGGGCAGCGGCATCTCCACCCGCGCCAGCCGGTGGCCGTCGGTGGCGACGGCGCGCAGCACCGGCGTCTCGCCCCCCGCCCCGCGCGCGGTCGAGGCGTGCAGGAAGATGCCGTTCAGGTAGTAGCGCGTCTCCTCCGTGCTGATGGCGAACCGGGTGCGGTCGATCAGCGCCTTGAGGTCGGCGGCCGAGAGCGAGAAGCGGTGGCCCATGTCGCCGCCGGACATGGCGGGGTAATCGTCCACCGGCAGGGTGCCCAGCTTGAACTGCGAGCGGCCCGAGCGCAGGGTCAGCATGTCGCCGGTGGAGTCCAGCTCCACCTGGCTGCCGTCGGGCAGCTTGCGGGCGATGTCATAGAGGGTGTGGGCGGGGGCCGTGGCGGAACCGGGGCGCGCGATGTCGGCCGGCACGGATTCCACGATCTCCAGATCCATGTCGGTCGCGGTCAGCGACAGCTCGCCGTTCTCGGCGCGCAGCATGACGTTGGAGAGGATCGGAATGGTGTTGCGCCGTTCGACGACGCTCTGCACATGCCCGAGGGATCGAAGAAGGGCCGCACGCTCGATCGTGATCTTCATCGCGGTATCGCGTTCCGTCTCTTTTTCCGCCTCGCGGCCGCCCGTGCGGGGCGTGCGTGCGCCGTCGGGTGCGGCGCGGCGGGTGTTGCACTTTCTCTCGCCTCCCCCGCGGAGGGCCGCCACCATAGCATAGACGGGGCGCGGGGACAGCGCTTCGTTAACCGCACGCCGGCAACCGCACGCCGACGACCGCGCGCCGACGACCGCGCGCCGACGACCGCGGCAGGGCGGCGGCGGCGGGAAAGCGGCGCGCAGGCACCGGACCCGCCGGGGACCCGCCGGGTGAACGGCGAAGACCTCAGCCATCCGCGCCAGCCCTCCCCCTCCTGCCGCAATGCAGCATGGGGCGGCCCCCGCCATATGCCGCCTGCGCCCCCGTCTTGGCGGGCGCCCCCGGACATGACCACCGAGGCACGCTCCCACGAACCAGGGCCCTGCCCCCAGGGGCCCCAAGGCAAGGATCATCCCGCCATGGCTGCACAGAACCAGACCGATGCCCGCACGTCCGCCGGCACGTCGCAGGCCGATACCCCGCGCGCCGGACAGTCACCGCAGCGCGACGGCGGCGATACCCGGCGCGACACCGCCTCCCGGCAGGAAACCGAGGACCGGCGCACCGCGGAGACCGCCCGGAACGACAGCGCCGAGGCGCTCGACAAGACCCGCCGGACGGCCCGGGAGGTGGCCGACCGCGTGGCCGACACCGGCCGCGATCTGGCCGATGGCGGCGCCACCATCGCCCAGCGCAACACGGAGACGACGCGGACGGCCGTCCGCTCAGCGACCGACGCCGGCTCGTCCGTGCTGCGCCAGGTCTCCGAGCAGATGAACCGGATGGTCGATCTCTCCACGCCCGAGGCACGGGACGCGGTGGAGCGGACCTCGCGCAACATGCGGGTCGTCGCCCGCTGCGGCACGGCCGTCGCCGAGCGGTCGCAGCCGATCGTCCAGGAACTGGTCGCCTACTCGCAGCAGGCCGCCCAGGTCCAGCTCGATGCCCTGAACAGGATCAGCCGGGCCCGCTCCCCGGTCGAACTGGCCGCGGCCCAGGGCGAGTACCTGCGCACGGGGCTGGAGCTGTGGTTCCGCAGCGGCCGCCGCATCGGAGAGGAGATGCTCCGGCTCGGCGAGCAGGTGGAACAGGTGATCCGCGAGGAGGAACGGGCGGAGGAGCCCCGCACCGGCACGGCGGGCTGAGCCCGGGCTCCCCGCCGGACCCGCCCCGCCGGGAGCCTGGAACACCGGGTGCCCGGAACGCCGGGTATGCAGCCCGGCGTTCCGGTCCGGTCGGGTCAGAGCCGGTCCACCGTCAGCTCGAAGACGGTGCCGCCGTCGCTGTAGAGGCGGTGGCGGCCGCCGGCCTGCCGGACCAGGGCCTCGATCAGGGTCAGGCCGACAGAGCCGCTGCGGGGCGGTTCCGCGGCCAGGCCGGGACCGTCGTCGCGGATGCGCAGGAACAGGCCGTCCGCGCTCCCGTCGCCGGAAGCGTCCGCAGCATCGCTCCCGCCGGGCCGCAGGGTGATGCCGATGCGCCCGCCGCGGCCGGCGAAGGCATGCTTGAAGGCGTTGGAGACGACTTCCGACAGGATCAGGGCGAAGGGCACCGCCTTCATCGGGTCGATCTGCAGCGGCGTCAGGTCGAGGTCGAGCCCGATGCCCCGCTCCGCGGCGCCGTAGGCATCGGCGAGCGCGCCGGCCAGGCGCCGGATGTAGCCCGCCAGATCGACCCGGGCCACCGTGTCGGACTGGTACAGCACCTCGTGCAGCAGGCCGATCGACTGCAGGCGTTCCTGGGTGTCGGCGAAGGCGGTCCGCACCGCCGGATCGGTGAACCGGCCGGCCTGGATCATCAGCAGGCTGACCGTGACCTGGAGGTTGTTCTTCACCCGGTGATGGATGTCCCGCACCAGCAGGTCGCGCTCCGCAAGGGCGGCGGACAGGCGCCGACCGGCGGCCTCCGCCTCCTCCAGGGCGCGCTCCTCGCGCGCGGCCAGCCGCAGCCCGACGATGCCGAGCCCGGCCGTGACGGCGGCGATCAGGCCCAGCAGCGCCACGCTCCAGCCCAGGCTGACGCGGACGGGGGCCAGCACCTCGGCCATGGGCAGGCTGGCTGCCACCACCACGGGCCAGCGCTCCAGCCGCCGCCAGGAGACCATCACCTCCCCGCCCGCCCGCGGCGGGGTGAAGACGGCCGTGCCCTGCGCCTCCGTCAGGACGGCGGGGGGCAGCAGGTCCGCCGCCGTCAGGCCGAGCTGGTCCGCGGTCAGCCCGGTGCGGGCGATCAGCCGGCCGTCCTCGCCGACCAGGGAGAGCACCAGCCCGCGGCCGACATCGCTGCCCAGCGAGACATCCTGGATGAAGGCGGGGCGCACGGCGACCTGCACGATGCTGTCCAGCGCCCCGTCCCCGCTCCGCACGGCGCGGGTGTAGGTGAACAGGATCTCGTGCGTCATGCGGCTGAGGATGGCCGCGCCGATATAGCTGTCCCGGCCTTCCCGGGCATGGGCCCGGAACCAGGAGCGGTCGGACAGATCGGCGCCGGGCGGAACCTCCCAGGCCGAGCCCGCGACCGGCCGGCCCGCGGGATCCACGATCATCAGATAGTCGTTGTTGGCGGTGCGGGCGGACAGACCGCGCAGGAAGCGGACCGTTTCCGGCCGGCCGGCCAGCATCTTCGCCCCGCCCCGGGCCGTGACATGCTCCACCACGTCCTCGACCACCAGTTCGTTCACGTCGAAGGTCCGGGCGGCGTATTCCTCCAGCACATGCGCCATGTCACGGGTGGCGGCGGCCCCGTGCTCCAGGGCCTGACCGTATTCGTACCAGAGGAAGGCCGCGCGGCTGGTGACGGCGGCGATCATGAAGAACGCGGCGGTCGCGCAGATGAGATGCCTTGTCCGCCAGCGCCGATGTTCCATCAGGGATGTGTTCCGTCAGAACGGAGGGTCCGTTTAGACCAACGGCGAAGCCGGCGTCAATCAAACCGACAGAGAGAGCACAAATGACACAACCCGAAAGAGAGGATTAACCGGATCGGATCGGCCTGTCATCTGGTCTTATCCACGACGACTTCGATCTGACCGGGGCGGAGCCCGGCCAGCAGGGCCAGCCGACGCCGCAGCGGTGCCAGTTCCCGCCGGGCCAGCGTCTCCAGCGGCTGCACGGTGACGCACCAGCCCGCGGCGGTGCGCCGGTGCGTCCAGGTCGCCACCACCCGGCCCTGGCGCAGCACCACGGCGCTGATCCAGCCGGCCGTGCGGTAGACCGCCTTGCGGTGGCGGTCGTCCAGATACTGTCCGGTGTCGGCATGGGCCAGCAGCCAGGGGTCGAACAGGGGCAGGGCCGTCAGGTGGCCGGGCTCCGGCTCGGCCGTGCGCAGCGCCGCCTCGTCCGCGGCCAGAACGAAGGCGCGGCGCCCGGCCAGATCGACGGGCAGCAGCTCCGGCCCCAGATCGGCGAAGGCCTGCGGCACCGCCGCGCCCGGCAGGCCGGTGAACTTGCGGAAGTCGCCGACCCCGGCCGGACCGTAGACAGCGAGGTAGCGGCGCAGCAGCGCCGCCATGGCGACCCGCCCCTCCGGCACGGGCGGCAAATCCACCCAGCGCGGCAGGCTGACGAACAGCGCCTCCACCCCCGCCTCGCCCTCGGTCCGGGCGGGGCCGTGGCAGACATGGCCGAGCGCCGCGGCCAGCTTGATGATGCCGCCCCAGCTGTGCTCCAGCCAGGGCTGCGCCCATGCGCCCAGCCGCGGGGTGAGCAGACGGGACAGGTCCATCCGGCTGTGCGGTCCCGCCGCCACCGCCTCGGCCACGGCGGTGACCAGCCGGTCCACCTGGTCGGGCTCCAGCCCCTCCCGCGCGTACCAGCGATGGTAGCCGCCGGCGTAGAGGCGGCGCAGGGCCAGGATCAGCCCGAGATCGTCCCGCGCCGTCAGGTGCAGGGTGGAGCGCTGCGCCCACAGCCTGACCAGGGTGCGGTCGGTGTAGAGCGCCCGGTCCAGCACGGCGTCGGGGAAGCCCGCGGTGCGGGCGCGGAGCTGGAGCACGGCCGCCGACTGCACCTGCGCCTGCGCCCCCAGCAGCGTCCGCGCCACGCTGACGGGATCATCGGCGGGCAGCACCAGATGCTGGCGGGCGAGGCGGAAGGCGAGCGCCTGCGGCAGCCCGACGGCGAGAGGGACGCCCGTTGGTAAAACCGGGGCCGGGGCCGGAGGGGCGTCATCGGAGATGTCGGGATCGGACATGCCAGGATGTTGCCTGTCCGTTCCGGTTCTGGCAAGCCGCCGCAGCCGGTGCGGCAACCTTGAAATGCGAAAGCCGGCAGGCCAGAATCCGGCCGTCATGTCGGTATTCCGCTCCAGGCACCGGGTTCCGGTTCCATCGCCTGGGCCGTACCCGGGGAGAGGCCGTGCTGCGGACATCGTGGCTGCAAACCGCGCCGAGGGAGGTGGCCCTGCGGGTCACCGCCATCTATGTGGTGGTCGGCGCGCTCTGGATCGTCGGGTCGGACTACGCGGCCGGGACGCTGCTGGCCCACATCGTGGCCCCGGATCTGGTGCAGACGGTCAAGGGGCTGTTCTTCGTCGCCGTCTCCGCCGGATTCCTGTTCCTGGCCGTGCGCCACTGGGTGGGGCAGATCGCCGACCGCTCCTCCGCCGCGCTGGCCGAGACGATCCGGGCCGAGCACGCGCAGGAGCGGGCCCGGCTGGAGGCGGAGGCGCTGGCCCGCGCCAAGTCGCAGTTCATGGCCAGCATCAGCCACGAGCTGCGCACCCCGCTGAACGCCGTGATCGGCTTCGCCGAGCTGATGGAGACCATGGCCGGGCAGATGACGCCGGACCAGATCCGCGACTATGCCGGGGAGATCGGCGTCGGCGGCCGCGGACTGCTGGCCCTGGTGCAGGACATCACCGCCGTGGCCGAGGCCGATGCCGGCCAGCGCATGCGGATCGAGTCGGTCAACCTGCTGGAGGAAGTGGAGCGGACCCTGCGGCTGGCCGTCTCCCGGCATACGGCCGAGCGCCGCCCCGTGACCGTCCACATCGACCCGGACACGGTGCTGCGGACGGACGGGACGGCGCTGCGCCAGATCCTGTTCGCGCTGATGGACAACGCCATCCGGCACACGCCGATGGGCACCGCCGTCACGGTTTCGGCCGCGGCGACCCCGGGCGGTGTCATGCTGGTGGTGGAGGATACCGGCCCCGGCCTGCCGGCGGAGGTGCTGGCCCGGCTGGGCGAGCCGTTCCTGCGCGGCGGCGACCCCCTGATCGCGGGGCGCGGGCTGGGGCTGGGGCTCTATCTCGTCTGCCGGCTGTCGCGCCAGCTCGGCGGCGGACTGCAGGGCGGCAACCGGCCGGGCGGCGGGGCACGGCTGACCGTGGTGCTGCCGGACGGGCCGGCCGGCACGCTGCTGAGCCCGCCGCCACCGGCGATCCCGCCGACGCTCTAGCCCACGGCGGGCAGGGCCGGGGCAGAAGCGGCGGGCCGGCCGGCCGCGTCAGCCCTCCAGCATGCGGCGCAGCAGTTCCACGTCCTCGGCGAAGGCCGGATCGGTGCCGCACAGCTCCTCCACCTTGCGCACGGCGTGCATCACGGTGGTGTGGTCGCGGTCGCCGAACTTGCGGCCGATCTCCGGCAGGGAGCGCTGGGTGAGCTGCTTGGCGAGGTACATCGCCACCTGCCGCGGCCGGGCCACGGCCCGGGCCCGGCGGGCGCTGCTCATGTCGGAGAGGCGGATGTTGAAATGCTCCGCCACCTTCTTCTGGATTTCCTCGATCGTCACGCGGCGGTTGCTGGCGCGCAGCAGGTCGTGCAGCACCTCCTGCGTGGATTCCAGCGTGATGGCGCGGCCGACCAGTTCGGCATGGGCGACGATGCGGTTCAGCGCCCCTTCCAGTTCGCGCACGTTGCTGGTGATCTTGTGGGCCAGGAATTCCAGCACCTTCTGGGGGATCTTGGCCCCCATCTGGTCCGCCTTCTGCTGCAGGATGCCCAGGCGCAGCTCGTAGGTGGTGGGGTGGATGTCCGCCACCAGCCCCCAGCCCAGGCGGGAGCGCAGCCGTTCCTCCATCCCCTCCAGGTCCGACGGACTCTTGTCGGCGGAGATGATGACCTGCCGGTTCTGGTCCACCAGGGCGTTGAAGGTGTGGAAGAACTCCTCCTGCGTGGAGTCCTTGCCGCTGATGAACTGCACGTCGTCGATCATCAGCACGTCCACGGAGCGGAACTGCTCCTTGAACGCCATGGTGTCCTTGAAGCGCAGCGCCCGGATGAACTGGTACATGAACTTCTCGGCGGACAGGTAGATCACCCGCCGCGAGGGGTCCTTCCTGCGGATGTGCCAGGCGATGGCGTGCATCAGGTGGGTCTTGCCGAGGCCGACCCCGCCGTAGAGGAACAGCGGGTTGAAGGTCACGGCGGAGGCGTCGGCCACCCGGCGGGCGGCGGCGAAGGCCAGCTCGTTCGGCTTGCCGACGACGAAATTCTCGAAGGTGAAGCGGGGATCGAGCGGGGCGGACAGGTCCTCCCGCTCCTCTGCCCCGCCGACGGCGGCCACGGGGGCGGGCTCCGCCTCGGCGTAGGCCGGGGCGGACGGGGCCACGGCCGCTGCGGCGCCGTCGAGCGCCGGCTCGGCGACGGCGCGCGCCCGGGACCGGGCGGGGGCCGGGCCGGAAGCGGGCGCCCGGGTCTCGGGTGCCCGGATCTCGGATGCCCGGATCTCGGATGCAGGGGGCTCGGATGCCCGGGTCTCGGACTTCTGGCTGGTGGCGACGACGATCTCCACCGACTGGACGCCGGGATTCTCACCGGACCAGAGGGCGCGGATGCGGTCGGCGTAGTGGGTCCTGATCCAGTCGCGCATGAAGCGCGTGGGCACCATGATGCGGACCTGCCCGCCGTCGAAATCCCCGACCGTCAGAGGCTTCAGCCAGCTCCGGTAGGCGGTTTCCCCGACTTCGTCCTTGAGCCGCCCGCGGACCTTGGCCCATTGCTGATCGAGCGATCCCTGCTGAACCGACATCTACACCGCTCCCGCCAGTCCCCTGCCCCGCCCGCCGCGCCAGGAGCGCGCCGGACCGGAGCATCCTACCCGTGCCCCGATACGCAAACGTCAAACCCCGCTGTGACGGTCCCGGCCGGGGTCCGCCCCATGGGATCGCAGCCCTGTCAGTTGCCGACCGGCCACACGATGAAAAGCAATCCGCCCCAGAGTCATACAGACGAACCAAAACCCTTCCCGGCGCCCTTTTTGCAAGGGACGTTGGGTATCCGTGAATACATCTGTAATTCAGAGGAAGAGTGGGATCGCCAGAACTTCAGGATGAAGCCGAATGATCATTCCAGGTCTGCTTCCCAGCCCTTCAGCACAGAAGAGACGAAGGATTTTCTTCGCTTGCGTTTAGCCCCTTCGCGCGTCGGGAGATGCTAGTCGCCCGGCTCCGGACTCGCAACAGGATCGAAAAGGGAACGGCATAAAAAGCAAAAATCGTGCGCCCGGCGGCGGAGTCGCGGACATGCCGGGACTCGCGGCCGGGGCGGCGGAACCTTGCCGCCGCCATGCGGGCACAACAAAGGCCGCGCAGCGCAGGACTGCGCGGCCGTCGCCGGGACGGACCCGGTCCGCCGGAGCAGGGGATCAGGCGCCGAGCGCCTTGATCCGCTGGTTCAGGCGGGAGAGCTTGCGCGAGACCGTGTTGCGGTGCAGGACGCCCTTGGTGGCGCCGCGCATCAGCTCGGGCTGGGCCTCACGGAAGGCCTCATTGGCCGCCGCCTTGTCGCCGCTGGCGATCGCCAGCTCGACCTTCTTCACGAAGGTGCGGATACGGCTGATGCGCGCCCGGTTGATCTCGGTGCGCTTCTTGATCTGACGGATACGCTTTTCAGCGGACTTATGATTTGCCATAGGAGACCCTTCGCGGACACGCCGGTGCCGTTGGAAGCGGCGCTTATAGTTCGGGGACAGGGTGCGCGTCAAGCGAGTCAGAGCGGGGGGCTGCGCACCCGTCCCATGTGCCGCAGCCCCTTGCGGCGGAAACTGGGATCAGCGGTCGCGGAAGTTGGGCTGGCGCTTCTCGACGAAGGCGCTCATCCCCTCTTTCCGGTCCTCCAGCCCGAAGGTGGAATGGAAGACCCGCCGCTCGAACAGGATACCCTCGGCCAGGGTCGATTCATAGGAGCGGTTGACGCATTCCTTGGTCATCATCGCCACGGGCAGCGACATCGACGCGATGCGGTCGGCGATCTTCAGCGTCTCGTCCAGCAGGTCGGCGGCCGGCACCACCTTGGCGACGAGTCCGGCGCGCTCCGCCTCCTCCGCCGTCATCTGCCAGCCGGTCAGGCACATCAGCATGGCCTTGGACTTGCCCACCAGCCGGGTCAGGCGCTGCGTGCCGCCGGAGCCCGGGATGGTGCCGATGGTGATCTCCGGCTGGCCGAACTTCGCGGTGTCGGCGGCGATGATGATGTCCGCCATCATCGCCAGTTCGCAGCCGCCGCCCAGGGCATAGCCGGCGACGGCGGCGATGGTCGGCTTGCGGCAGGTGCCCAGCCGGCCCCATTTGCGGGTGATGAAGTCGCCCAGATAGGCATCCATGTGCGACTTGTCCGCCATCTCCTTGATGTCGGCGCCGGCCGCGAAGGCCTTCTCCGACCCGGTGACGACGATGACATGGATCTCCGGATCGTCCTCGAAGGCGTCCAGCGCCGCCTGGAGGTCGGTGACCAGCCCGTCGGACAGGGCGTTCAGCGCCTTGGGGCGGTTCAGCCGGACAAGGCCGACGCGGCCCCGCGTCTCCACCTGGATGTTCTCGTAAGGCATTGTCGCTTTCCTCTCCGGGTTGGATCGTCAGTTCCTGTCCTGCGGCGCCAGGGTGAGGCGGACCAGGGTACGCCCCTGGGCCCGGTCCAGCCGCAGTTCCAGCCGTTCGCCCTCGCGCAGCCAGCGCCCCGCCCCGGCCGGCTTCCAGCCGAGCTGCGGCAGGGTGCCGTCGTAGAAGGCGCGGACCTCGGCCAGCGCCGCCGGCCCGGCCGCCACCGCCTGGACGATGCGGCCGTCCGGCTTGTCGAACACCAGCGTCTCGTCCGCCAGCAGAACGAAGCCGGGCATCAGCGGCAGGTCCTCCGTCCCCGCCACGAAGGCGCCGTCCGCCGCCTGTCCCGTCCGGGTCCAGGGCGTCGGCAGGGCCACCAGACCCGCCAGAAGAACGGCCGTCAACAGCAACGGGCGGGGGGAGGCGGGCGGGCGCATCGGGCTGTCCTACATCAGCGCTGGTGGCGGGGACAATAGAAGGTGGACCGGCCGGACTGGACGATCCGGGCGATGCCCCCGGTGCGGACGGGGTCGCAGTCGCAGCCGGGGCAGGGCTCGCCCTCCCGGCCATAGACCTTGAAGCTGTGCTGGAAATAGCCCAGTTCGCCGTCCGACTGCACATAGTCGCGCAGGCTGGAACCGCCGGCGGCGATGGCCTCGGTCAGCACGTCGCGGATCGCCGGGACCAGCCGCCCGGCCCGCCGGCCGGCCACCGTGTGCGCCAGCCGGCGCGGGCTGATGCCGGCGCGGAACAGCGATTCGCAGACATAGATGTTGCCAAGGCCCGCCACCACCGTCTGGTCCAGCAGCGCCGCCTTGATCGGCGTGATCTTCCCGGCCAGCCGGCGCGACAGTTCCTCGGCATCGAAGCCGTTGCCCAGCGGCTCCGGCCCCAGGCAAGCCAGCATCGGGTGGCTGTCCAGCAGCGCTTCCGGGAACAGGTCCATGAAGCCGAAACGGCGCACGTCGTTGTAGGTGACGACCCAGCCCTGCGCCTCGCCGGGCGGGGGATCGGTCTCGAACACCAGATGGTCGTGCGGCCCCGGCGGACCCGGCGGGCCGCGGCGCACCACCAGGGTGCCGGACATGCCCAGATGGACCAGCCAGACCAGCGGCCCCTCGGCGCTGCCCTCCAGCCGGATCAGCAGATACTTGGCCCGGCGGAACAGGCCGGCCACGCGCAGCCCGGTCAGCCGCGCGGCGAACCGCTCGGGCAGGGGAAAGCGCAGGTCGGGACGGTACTGCGCCACCCGCACCAGCACCCGGCCCGCAATCTTCATCTCCAGGCCGCGGCGGACCGTCTCGACTTCGGGCAGTTCGGGCATGGAACGTCCTCGGGGGAACGGCGCGGGCAGGTGGCGTCAGACAGGTGGTTTCAGGCGGGCGGCAGCGGGACGGGCATCAGACGAAGACCATCTGCCAGCCGGGTCCCGCCGTCGTCAGCAGGGTGACGAGCCCCGCCGTCTCCACCCGCAGCTCCGGGCGGGTCGGCGGGGCGGCGTCGTGTCCCAGGCTGCGCCAGCCCAGCTCGCAGGCGATGACGCGCACGCCCAGGGCGCCGCAGGAATCCACCAGTTCCGCCAGGGTGGCGAGGCCGCGCTCCGCGAGATACCGCTCGCGCGCCGCCGGCGGGGAGCCGTCGTCGGCCGGGTCCAGGGCGTGCCAGCCGGGCTCCGGCGTCAGCACGGGCAGGGCGCGGCCGGTGACGAACAGGATCGCCGGACGGCCGATGGCCGCCGCCGCCGCGGCCAGGGCGAAGGCGTAATGCACCCGGTCGAAGCCGCCGGACTGCACGATGAGGGCGAGACCGGGAGCGGCGTCAGCCATGGGCGGCCTGCCCCTGGGGCGGCAGATGGTGCGAGAGGTCCCGGTAGACGGGATCGCCGCCGCAGAGCGGGCAGCCCGGATCGCGCCGCACCCTGACCGTGCGGAAGCTGGTCTCCAGCGCGGCGACCAGCAGCAGCCGGCCGGACAGGCTCTCCCCGATGCCCAGCAGTTCCTTCAGCACCTCGATCGCCTGCAGGGAGCCCATCGCCCCCGGCAGCGCCCCCAGCACCCCGCCTTCGGAGCAGGACGGGATGGTGCCGGGCGGCGGCGGCTCGCGGAAGATGCAGCGGTAGCAGGGGTGCGGCTCCCCCAGATGCGCCTTGAAGACGGAAAGCTGGGCATCGAAGCGCAGCATGGCCGCACTGACCAGCGTCTTCCCGGCGAAGAAGCAGGCATCGTTCAGCAGGAAGCGGGTGGCGAAATTGTCCGAGCCGTCGGCCACCACGTCGTAGCGGGAGACCAGCCCCAGCACGTTGGCCGGGGTCAGCCGCTCGGCATGCGCCTCCACCCGCACGTCGGGCGTGAGGGCGGCGATGCGGGCGGCCGCACTCTCCACCTTCGGGCGGCCGACCGAGGCGCCGTCATGGATCACCTGCCGTTGCAGGTTGGAGAGATCCACCGAGTCGTGGTCGATCACGCCGATGCGGCCGACGCCGGCGGCGGCGAGATAGAGCAGCAGCGGCGAGCCCAGCCCGCCGGCCCCCACCACCAGCACGGAGGAGGCCAGCAGCCGCTCCTGCCCGCGGCCGCCCACCTCCTTCAGCATGATGTGCCGGGCGTACCGCTCGATCTGGTCGTCGGAAAGGGGGCTCGCGGGCGTCATGGCGCGGGATGATAGCGGGGACGGGAGGACGTGGCGAGGCCCCGTTGCCGGCCCGGCGGCAAGGGGCATATAGTCGTTCCGACGAGAAGGGAGGACGGCATGACCGTTCGCACGAAACTGCTCCGGTCGAACAGCCGGCAGGCGGTCCGGCTGCCGAAGGAGATCGCCTTTCCCGACGGTGTGCGGGACGTGATGATCCTGAAGCAGGGTGCCGCCCGGCTGATCGTCCCGGCAACCGGAGCCTGGGACGATTTCTTCGATGCCCCGGGCACCGACCTGCCGGAGCGCGCGCAACCTGCCGCACAGAAGCGGGAGAGCTTCTGAGTGCTTCGTTTCATGTTGGACACGAATGTCTGCATCCGGGTCCTTCGGGACCGGCCGCAGGGCGTGCGCCAACGCTTCAACGACGAGGCTGGCAGCCTTTGCATTTCAGTCGTTACCCTGGGCGAGCTTCTGCATGGTGCCGCCCGGTCGGCCCGTCCGGCAGCCGTCAGAGAGGACGTGGAGCGGTTCGCCGAACGTCTTGATGTTCTTGCCTTCGATGCGGATGCAGCCGGGCATTTCGCGGATATCCGGGCGTCGCTCGAACGGATTGGCCAGGTTATCGGGCCCTATGACCTCATGATTGCGGGACATGCGCGCAGCCGAGGGCTTACGGTCGTGACTGGCAATCTCGGCGAATTCCGCCGCGTTGAAGGACTGATCGCGGAAGACTGGCTGGCACCCGAGTAAAGAAGCGTCGCTTCCCGCCGCCCGCGGCCCTGGCCGGGCCCGCGGGCGGGGTCAGTGTCGCGTCAGTCCAGCCCGTCGAACAGGGCGGTGGAGAGGTACCGCTCGGCGAAGCTGGGCAGGATCACGACGATCAGCCTGTCCTTCATCTCCGGCCGCGCCCCCACCTCGAAGGCGGCGGCCAGGGCGGCGCCGGAGCTGATGCCCACGGCCAGCCCCTCGGTGGCGGCAGCGTCGCGCGCCAGCTCGAAGGCGCGGCTGTTGGAGATGCGCAGCACCTCGTCGATGCGGTCGCGGGCCAGCACGTCGGGCACGAAGCCGGCGCCGATGCCCTGGATCTTGTGCGGCCCCGGCAGCCCGCCGGAGAGCACGGGGCTGTCCTCCGGCTCCACCGCGACGACGCGGAAATCCGGTCTGCGGGCCTTCAGCACCTCGGCCACGCCGGTCAGCGTGCCGCCGGTGCCCACGCCGGCGACCAGCACGTCCGCCCGGCCGGCGGTGTCGCGCCAGATCTCCTCCGCCGTGGTGCGGCGGTGGACGGCCGGGTTCGCAGGGTTCTTGAACTGCTGGAGCATGTAGGCGTCGGGGGTGGAGGCGACGATCTCCTCCGCCCGGGCGATGGCGCCCTTCATGCCGTTGGGCGCCGGCGTCAGCACCAGCTCGGCCCCCAGCAGCTTCAGCATCTTGCGGCGCTCGACCGACATGCTCTCCGGCATGGTCAGGATCAGCCGGTAGCCCTTGGCCGCGGCCACGAAGGCCAGGGCGATGCCCGTGTTGCCCGAGGTCGGCTCGACCAGCACGGTGCGGTCGGGCGCGATCAGCCCGTCGGCCTCCGCCGCCTCGATCATCGCCTTGCCGATGCGGTCCTTCACGCTGGAGAGCGGATTGAAGAACTCGCACTTGGCGACCACGTCGGCCACCACCCCGTGCTTCGCGGCCAGCCGCGAGAGGCGCACCAGCGGCGTGGCGCCGACCGTGTCGAGGATGCTGTCATAGATGCGGCCGCGGAATTCCGCGGTGCCGTCAGAATCCGGGGCGTGGGCGGTCGGGGCATCGAGGGCGGGCATTGTACGCCTCCATAACTGTGAATAGCGCGAATTTCGCGGTCACAGATGTATATAAGCCCGGATGCCGCCGGCTCAAATGGAGAAATCGAGCTTCGTCTGCGCCTCGCTGCGGATTCCCTCCTGGTGGGCGCGCAGGCAGAGATCCTCGATGCTGGTGCGGTCCAGCCGCTGCATCACCTCTTCCTGCAACTCGGCCCAGAGCGGACGGACGACGCGCATGCCCAGTTCCGAGCCGGCCGGTTCCTCGATGGGATCGGTCGCCTGCTCCAGCGAGCGGACGACGCGCACGATCTCGCCCACCGTGATGCGGCGGCGCTCCTTCGCCAGCCGGTAGCCGCCGCGCGGCCCCCGCACCCCGGCCAGCACCCCGGCCCGCACCAGGGCCTGGAGCACCTGCTCCAGATAGCGCTTGGGAATGCCCTGGCGGGCCGTGATCTCCGCCGACTGCACCGGCGCTGAGCCGGCGTTGTAGGCGATGTCCAGCACCGTCTCGATGGCGAAGACCAGTTTCTTGGAAAGGCGGAGCATGGTCGGCGGACCTGGTGTTGGGCGGAAACGGAAGGGAGAGGAAGGGGGCTCCGGGACAGGCCTGATCCGGCAGACCATACCCAAATCGGATGGAGGAGTGATGCAGAGAGTGGCGGCGGGCATCGCGTCGATCGGGCGGTGCTTGCCGGGGACCATCGCGCTCATTCCTTTCGGGGTGTCAGCCCGCCCAGGGGTTCAGCAGCGGCACACCCGTCGGCTCGAAGTCCCTGACGTTCCGCGTCACCAGCGTGAGCCCGTGCACGAGCGCCGTGGCGGCGATCAGCGCGTCCCGCTCCGGCCGGGGGTCGGGGATGTGGAGAGTGGCGGCCCGGCGGGCGACGGCCAGGTCCACCGCCAGAACCGGATAGGCCTCCACGATCCTGTCGATCCACGCCGACAGGCGATCCCCCTGGGCCGCGTCCCGCCGCGCCACCCGCAGCCGTCCAAGGTCGAGTTCCAGCACCGTCACGGCCGACAGGCGGCAATCGGCGACCGGCAGCCGGCGGGCCCAGTCCTGCACGGCGGCGGGCTGCCGTGCAAGCGTCCGCAGCGCGGATACCGTCACGGTGTCCAGAAGGTACATCAGCCGAGGTCCGCCGACCGGAGGCCCAGGGAGACCGCCTCAGGCTCGAAGTCGATGTCGTATCCGGCCGGATCGTCCAACACGTCCGCCACGCTGCGGCCGGCGCCCGCGAGACGCCGAAACGTCTCATAGGTCATCAGGACGTAGGCCGGTGCGCCGCGATCCGTGACGATGACCGGCCCCTGGTCGGCCAATGACTTGGCGCCGCCGATGTCGCGGTTGAAATCCCTGCCGGTGAGACTGGTCACAGGTTCCATCTGACCCTCCCGGAAGCACTTGTCGTATCAATACGACATGCGCTGCGATGGCGCAAGAGACGGACGTAGTATCGATCAGACAAACGCGGACGGCGGTGCCGGTTCATCCCCGCGTCCCCGTCGAGCCGAAGCCGCCGCTGCCGCGGGCGCTGGCGGGCAGGCTGTCCACCACGTCCCAGGCGGCGCGGGCGTAGCGGGCGATCACCATCTGGGCGATGCGCATGCCGCGTTCGACCGTGAAGGGGTCGGCGCCCAGGTTGGCGAGGATCACCCCGACCTCGCCGCGGTAGTCCGCGTCGATCGTGCCGGGGCTGTTCAGCAGGGTGATGCCGTGCTTCAGCGCCAGCCCGGAGCGCGGGCGCACCTGCGCCTCGTAGCCGTCGGGCAGGGCGATGGCGAGGCCGGTGGGGATCAGCCGGCGCTCCCCCGGCGCAAGGATCACGGGCTCCGCCACCGCCGCCAGCAGGTCCATGCCGGCGGCATGCTCCGTGGCATAGGCGGGCAGCGGCAGGTCGGCCCCGTGCGGCAGCCGGGTGACGGCGATGCTGAGGTCGGTCATGCGGGAATCCCGGGCTGGACGGTGTCGGTGCCGGCGGCCGGGTCGGCCGGAACGGCGGGCGCGAAGCGGGCGGCGACGGCGCGGGCCAGCCGCCGCGCCACCTCCGCCTTGGGCAGGGGCGGCCACGCCTCTTCCCCGCCGTCGCGGCGGATCAGGTGGACCGTGTTGCTGTCGCCGCCGAAGGTGCCGGTGGCGGGGGAGACATCGTTGGCGACGATCCAGTCGCAGCCCTTGCGCGCCAGCTTGGCCCGCGCATAGGCCACCAGATCGGTCGTTTCGGCTGCGAAACCAATCACCAGTTCCGGGCGGTCCGGGCCGGCGGTGGCAAGGGTGGCGAGGATGTCCGGGTTCTCCGCCAGGCGCAGCGGGGGCAGCGGGCCGCCGTCCTTCTTCAGCTTCCGGGGCGCCTCCTCCGCCACCCGCCAGTCGGCCACGGCCGCGGCGGCGACGACGATGTCGGCCGGCAGCGCCCGGCGGCACGCGGCCAGCATCTCGGCCGCCGTCTCCACCTTGATCGTTTCGACACCGGAAGGATCGGGCAGGGCGACCGGCCCGGTGACCAGGGTGACGCGCGCCCCCAGCTCCGCCAGGGCCGCGGCCACGGCATGGCCCTGCTTGCCGCTGGAGCGGTTGGCGATGTAGCGCACCGGGTCGATGGGTTCGTGGGTGGGGCCGCTGGTCACCAGCGCGTGCCGGCCGGCCAAGGGCGCCGGTGCCGTCGCCTGGGGCGCCCGGGCCGCCCGGGCCGCGAAGAAGTCCGCCAGCGCGTCCACCAGTTCCAGCGGTTCGCTCATCCGGCCGGGGCCGTACTCGCCGCAGGCCATGACGCCGTCGTTCGGGCCGACCAGCACCACGCCGCGGCCCGCCAGGGTGGCGAGGTTCGCCTGCGTCGCCGGGTGGTCGTACATGCGGACATTCATCGCCGGGGCGGCGAGCACCGGCTTGTCGGTCGCCAGCAGCACCGTGCTGGCCAGATCGTCGGCCAGCCCGTGCGCCATTTTCGCCAGGATGTTGGCGCTGGCCGGGGCGACCAGCAGCACGTCGGCCTGCCGGGAAAGCTGGATGTGGCCCATCTCGCTTTCGTCCGTCAGATCCCAGAGGTCGCGGTAGACCGTGTCCTCGCTGACCGCCTGGAGGGCGAGCGGGGTGACGAAGCGCGCACCGCCGTCGGTCAGCACGCAGCGCACGGCGCAGCCGCGCTCGCGCAGGCGGCGGACCAGTTCGGGCGTCTTGTAGGCGGCGATGCCGCCGCTGACGATCAGCAGGACCCGCCTGCCCCGCAGATGGGAATGGTCGGCCAAGGGGCCCCCTGAACCACGGTCATGGACTGTGAAATCTAGATAATCCCCCCGCCCCGCCGGCGCAAGCGGACCTTCCCGCATGGCCGCGGGCCGGATACGGGCAGGGACCCCGGCCAGGGAACCGGGCGCGGGTCCGGCCGGATCAGACGGGGATCAGGCGGTGAGGTTCAGCGCCTCGCGCGTCAGCTCGTCCGCCGCCTCGAAGACGCGGAGGTTGGCCTTGTAGGCGTCCAGGCCCTGGGTCATGGCGACCGTCTCCCCGACCAGATCGACATTGGGGGCGGCGACCATGCCGTCAGCGTCGGCGAAGGGACTGTCGGGGGAGAATTCCGGCACGAAGGCCGGCTGGGTGGCGCGGAAGACGGCGCGGGTGCCCATCCCCTGCCCGTCCGGGCCGGTGACGGCCGTCTGGCCGGAACTGACCGGGGCATAGGGCCGCGGCGTGTCGGCCCCGGTGGCGCCGGCCGGGGCACCGGCCGCACTGCCGGGCAGCGCGCCCGTGCTGCGGGCGTTGGCGATGTTGTCCGCCCCGGCGGCCAGACGCCGGGCCTGGGCGGTCATGCCGCTGCCGGCAATGGCGATGGGATCGACCATGGTTCCGTCCTCTTCCGGAGGGAGTATCGGTCCGTCAGGGCGGCGGCGCAACTGGTCCGGAGGATAGGGACCTTCGCCGGTCCCCGGCTTCCGGGCCGGGGCGTTTTCCGCTATGGTCGGCGCTTCACCGCGAGGGAACGACCATGGTCGAGACACGCCCCACCCTGCCGGGGTCGCCGCGCACCGGCGGTCCGATCCCCGACGGCGAGCGCCGCACCGGCGCCGTCGCCCGTGCCGAAGCTCCCGCCCCGGCCGCCGTCCGCGGCCGGCCCGGCAACCGCTGGCCCAGCGCGCGGGAACTGGCGGCGCTGATGGTGGACGGCATCCTGCGCCTGCCCGCCCGCTACCGCCGCGGCATGTTCCTGGACGTCATCGTCTGAACCGGCAGGGCCCGGTCCGGGCCTGAACCGGCAGGGCCGGGCCGTGGTCGTTTGCCGCCTCCCCTCCCCAGGCCGGCGGCGCTGGGCTAATTTCGCCGCCCACGGAAGCCGGAACAGGGGAGGCGACATGGCGATCGAGGTTCCACCGGGATACGAGCCGCTGGGCGAGGAGAAGGTGGCCGCCTTCCTGGCCGCGGTGCCGGGCGTGCCGGAGCGGCTGGGCGGCGGCCCGGCCGACTGGTCGGTGCGGGAGGTCGGCGACGGCAACCTGAACTATGTCTATCTGGTGGACGGGCCGCACGGGTCGGTCTGCGTGAAGCAGGCCCTGCCCTATCTGCGGCTGGTCGGCGAGGGCTGGCCGCTGGGCCTGCAACGGGCGCATTTCGAGCAGCTTGCCACCCATGTGGTGGCGCCGCATGTCGGCCGCGCCGTGCCGCAGATCCTGCACTACGACCCGACGCTGTTCGCCATCGTGATGGAGAAGCTGTCGCCGCACATCATCCTGCGCCGCGGCATGGTGGCGGGCACCCGCTATCCCCGGCTTGCGGCGCAGATCGCCGACTACATGGCCAACAGCCTGTTCCACACCAGCGACCTGGCCCTGCCGGCCCGGCGCAAGAAGGAGCTGATGGCGGAGTTCTGCGGCAACTGGGAACTGTGCGGCCTGACGGAAGAGGTGATCTTCACCCAGCCCTACATGGTCCACCCTCACAACCGCTGGACCAGCCCGCAGCTCGACGCCACCGCCGCCAGGGTGCGCGCCGATACCGAGTGGAAGCTGGCGGCGGCCCGGCTGAAGCTGAAGTTCCTGGCCTCGCCCGAGGCGCTGCTGCACGGCGACCTGCACACCGGCTCCGTCATGGTGACGGCGGACGACACCCGCGTGATCGACCCCGAATTCGCCTTCTTCGGCCCCATGGGCTTCGACGTGGGTGCCATGCTGGGCAATCTCTGGATCAACTTCTTCGCCCAGGACGGCCACGCCACGGCGGAGAGCCCGCGGGCGGAGTACCAGGACTGGGTGCTGGAGACGGCGGAGGCGGTCTGGACCGGCTTCCGCGAACGCTTCCTGGCGCTGTGGCGGGGCGGCGCCACGGGCGACGCCTACCCGGCCGCGCATTTCGACGGCGACCCGGACGCCATCCGGGCGCTGGAGGCGGAGCGGCAGGCCTACATGGACCGGCTGTTCATCGACTCCCTGGCCTTCGCCGGGGCGAAGATCACCCGCCGCATCCTGGGCATCGCCCACAACATCGACCTGGAATGGATCGCCGACCCGGACCTGCGGGCGCTGTGCGAGACGCGCTGCCTGACGCTGGCCCGCCGGCTGATGCTGGAACCGGGCCGCTTCCGCGGCATCGCCGACGTCAGCGCCGCCTGCCGGTCCATCCGGTCGGAGGTGCGGACGGCCGGTCTCTGAGGGGCCGGGCTCTGAAGCGCCGGGTTGCGGCCGTCAGTTCAGCCGGGTGCGGAGCTGCTGCACCAGCGTCGCCGTCTGGTGCAGCAGCTGGGAGGAGGCGCCCAGCCGGCTGCCCAGATCCATGAAGGTCTCGAAGGCGCGGATGGCGGCGGACAGGTTGCCCGAATGGGCGTTCAGCAGCCCCGCCTCCCGCCACAGGCCGGGATGGTCGGGGGCGAACAGCAGCATGTTCTCCACCACCTCCGCCGCCTTGTCGGCGCGGTCGTTGCGCAGGTGCCGGAGCTTCAGGTTGTTCTGAAGCCGCAGCAGCACCTCGCGGTTGGAGACGGTGGCGTAGTGCTCGGGCGTCAGCTCGGCATCCAGCCCGGCGGTCTGCTTCAGCAGCTCGCGCAGGGCGCGCGGCTCCTTCGGCTCGCCCTGGTTGAAGGGGTCCAGGATCACCCGTTCCCCGTCATGGTCCAGCCGCATCAGGAAATGGCCGGGGAAGTTCAGCCCGACGATCTCCCAGCCCTGGGCGCGGGCGGCGTGGATGTAGAGGATGCCCAGCGCCACCGGCAGCCCCCTGCGGCGGTCGATCACCCGCATCAGGTTGGCGTTCTGCATGTCCTCGTAGGTTTCGGTATCGCCATGATAGCCGTGGCGGTCGGCCAGGACATGGCGCAGCACCTCGACCCGCTGGGCCAGCGTCAGCGGCCGGCCGCTCATGTCCGCCACCTCGGCCGCCAGTTCGGCCAGGTGCTGGTGGTAGGGCTCGAAGCCCGCCTCCGGCCGATCGAGCGCCGCCAGCGCCAGCGCCGTTTCAGCGAGGTCGATACGGTCGTCCGGCAGGCGGCCGACGGCGCGGAGGATCTCCAGGGCCTTGGGGCGGGTATTCACGGGCTCCTCGCGGGGGTCCATGACGGATGACGCTCGGGCAGACCCGACATAGCGCAGGATCGCGCCGGGTGTCGAGAGGGGCGGGCGTTCTACCGGCCCGAGCGCCGCACATCTTCCAGATGGACGGGCCAGCGGCCGGGCAGCACGACCATCAGGTCGTAGCGGATGGCGTGCCCGGCCAGCCGCGGCCGGGCGGCGGCGTAGCCCTGGGCGGCGCGGGCGATGCGGCGCCAGTCGGCCTCCGTCACGGCGGCGCGGGCCGCCTCCAGGCCCGGCCGGGCCTTCACCTCCACCACCGCCAGCAGGCCGCGCCGTTCGGCCAGGATGTCCACCTCCCCCGCCGGGGTGCGCAGCCGGGTCGCCAGGATGCGGTAGCCCTTCAGCAGCAGGGCCAGCCGGCAGAGCCATTCGGCCCGCCGGCCCAGCCGTTCGGCCGTGCGGTAGTCAGTCCTGCTGCGGACCGGGGCCATGGCCCGCCCCCGTCCGCCGCCCCAGGTCGAGCGCGCGGGCATAGACCGCCTTGCGCGGCAGGCCGGTGGCGGCGGCGACGCTGGCGGCGGCGTCGCGCACGCTCATCCCGGCCAGCGCCTCGGCCAGCAGGGCGTCCAGGTCGGCCCCGGCCGGGGCTTCCTCCGGCGCGGGCGGGCCGATCACCACCACCACCTCCCCCTTCGGCGGGCCGGCCTCGGCATAGTGCGCCGCCAGCCCGGCGAGGTCGCCGCGGCGCACCTCCTCGAACAGCTTCGTCAGCTCCCGGCTGACGGCCGCTTCCCGCGCGCCCAGCACGGCGGCCGCGTCGGCCAGCAGGTCGGCCAGCCGTTGCGCGCTCTCGAACAGGATCAGACTGGCCCGGACGGGCTTCAGCTCCTCCAGCGCCGTGCGGCGGGCAGCCGTCTTCGGCGGCAGGAATCCTGCGAACAGGAAGCGGTCGCTGGGCAGGCCGGACAGCACCAGCCCGGTCAGCGCGGCGCTGGCACCGGGCAGGTGGGTGACGGCGAGGCCCTGCTCCCGCGCCTCCCGCACCAGCTTGTAGCCGGGATCGGAGACGAGCGGCGTGCCGGCGTCGGAGACGAGCGCGATCGCCTCCCCCGCCGCGACGCGGCCGAGCAGGACCGGCCGCATCCGCGCCGCATTGTGTTCGTGATACTGGAGAAGCGGTGCTGCGATGCCGTAACGGTGCAGCAGCTTGCCGGTGATGCGGGTATCCTCGCACGCTACCGCATCCACGCCGCGCAGCGTCTCCAGCGCGCGCAGGGTGATGTCGCCGGCATTGCCGATCGGGGTGGCGACGACGTAGAGCCCCGGCGGCGGGCGCACCGCGCCCGGTTTACGGCCCGGATCGCTGCCGCTAGGCTCGGGGCCGGAATCATCGCTGCCGGAATCATCCGTGTCCTGGGGGAGAGGCATCATCGTGAGCAAGGCCAGTGCAAGGCACGAGGGAGCGGAGCGCGAGGGGACGGAGCGCAGAAGGACCGCGGGGACGCGGGCGGGACGGCTGATCGCCGCCCTGGTCCTGGCGGCTAGTCTGGCCGCCTGTGCCAGCCCCGCAACCGTAGCGCCCCCGCCGCCCCCGCCGCAACCCCAGCCGGTGATGCCCGAGCCCGTGGCCCCGCCGCCGCCCGTGGCGGTGGACGACGGCAAGGTGCGGGTGGCGCTGCTGGTCCCGCTCAGCGGGCGCGGGGCGGCGATCGGCCAGTCCATGCTGGACGCGGCCCAGCTCGCCGTCTTCGACGTGGCCGACGGGCAGTTCCTGCTGCTGCCGCGCGACACCGGCGGCACGCCGTCCGGGGCGGAGGCCGCGGCGCGCGACGCCGTGACGGCCGGCGCCCGCCTGATCCTGGGGCCGCTGTTCAGCGCCGATGCCGCCGCCGTGCGCACCGTGGCCGCCCCGGCAGGCGTGCCGGTGCTGAGCTTCTCCAGCGACCGCACGGTGGCAGGCGGCGGCGTCTGGGTGCTGGGCTTCCAGCCGCAGGAGCAGGTGGCCCGCGTCGTCGGTTTCGCCGCGTCGCGCGGGATCACCAGCTTCGGCCTGCTGGCCCCGGCCACGCCGTCGGGCGAGGTGGTGCAGCAGAGCCTGATCGACGCCGCCCGGCAGGCCGGCGGCACGGTGACCCGGATCGAACGCTACGGCGCCGACCAGCAGGACCTGACGGAGATGGTGCGCCGCTTCGCCCAGCATCAGGCCATGCCGGCGCCGGCCACAGCAGAACCGGGAGCGGCCGCGACCGGCCTGCCGTTCCAGGCGGTCATGCTGGCGGACGGCGGCGGCCAGCTCCGCACGCTGGCGACGCTGCTGCCCTTCTTCGACGTCGATCCCGGCCCGGTGCGGTTCCTGGGCATCGGCCAGTGGGAGGAACCGGGCCTGGGCCGCGAGGCGTCGCTGGTCGGCGGCTGGTTCGCCGCCCCGCCGCCCGAAGCCCGGCAGGCCTTCGAACGCCGCTACGAAGAGACCTACGGCCAGAAGCCGCAGCGCCTCGCCACGCTGGCTTACGACGCCACGGCCCTGGCCGCGGCCCTGGTGCGCAGCGGTGACCGGGAAGCCCTGCGACCGGAGATGCTGACCGACCCGCAGGGCTTCCTGGGGGCGGACGGGCTGTTCCGGCTGCTGCCCGACGGGCTGACGGAACGCGGGCTGGCGGTGCTGGAGGTGACCCGCGCGGGCTTCGCCACGGTGGATCCTGCGCCGCAGACCTTCCCGCCGCGGACCGACCCGGCGGCCGGCCAGGTGCCGGTGTTCTGACCCCCGTCTCTGCCGGTCCCCGTCGCGGGAGCCTCCCGCCCGGCCGCCGCCCGGCGTCCGGCGGGACGCTGCTGGGCGGAACGCGGCATCGACCTACATTGGTGATCGACCTGCATTGGTGGTAGGTTGTTAAGATTCGAATCGTAAGATCGTCTGATGAACATACCTTCGTCGCCAATCCTGCCTTCGTCGCCAATCGGGACGGTGCGTCCGCGCCGTCTTCTCCTGTCGATGACCCGGCCGCTTCTGCTGGCGCTTGCGCTGGCCGTGCTGCTGTCCGCCGCCCTGCCGGCGGGCAGCGCTCTGGCGAGCGGCGGCGGCGGCGGGGAGGTGTCCCGCAACATCCGGCTGACCCCCTTCAGCCTGCCGGGCAAGGACCGCTTCTCCTATGTCCAGCTTGTCGCCGAACTGGTGGTGCGGGAGGGCGATGAGGCCGCGGTCGAGGTGCAGCAGGTGCAGAATCTGCGACCGCGCATCATCGGCCGGCTGACCGAGGCCCTGTCGGCGGAACGCTTCATGTCGCGCAGCGTGAGCGCGGCGGAGGTGCTGCACCTGAAGGAGCGGCTGCGCGACCTGGTGAACGACGCGATCGGTGCGCCGATGGTCGAGGACGTGCTGATCGTCAGCCTGGTCCTGAGCTGAGCGGCCAGCGCCGGGAACCCCGGGCCGGACGGCGGCAGCGTCAGCCGCGGCTGGCCAGCGCCGCCTCGGTATCCGCCATGGCCCGGTCCAGCGCATCGCGGCAGGGCCGGGCGGAAACGGCGTCCTGCGCCCGCAGCACCTGATCGAGCTGGGCTGCCGCCAGCGACAGCCGGTTCAACCCCAGATTGGCGGCGAAGCCCTTCAGCGCATGGGCGGCCCGCCGGGCCCCCTCCAGATCGCCGCTGGCCAGCGCCCCGTCCACCCGGACCAGCTCGGCCCGGGCCGAATCCGGCACCAGACGCAGCACGTCGTTCAGCGGACCGGCGCCCATGGCGGCTTCCAGGTCCATGATCTTGCGCGAATCAAGCACAGGTTGTTCAGGCAACGATCCGCTCACGACTTCGGTTGTCATCCGTCGGTCCCCGCATGCTGATGGATGCAGGCTAGCACCCGGGGCACGGCACCGGCGCGTCCAAAAGGTCAGGGTCGGGGCGGTCGGAGCGGCCCCCCTCCCGCCCCGCCCGGCCCCCGCCAGCGGCCCGCAAGGACCTGGACCGGAACGGTTTTCCCGCACCGCCCGGACATGGCCCGGGCGCGGCCCGGCGCCTGCCCCGGTCCCGCCCTGCGACGCCCCGCCGCCGCGGGGCGGCCCCCCGCCGGGTTCAGTCCAGGAACAGGTCGGGGAAAAGCGGCTGCGACGGGTCGATGGCATAGGGTCCGAAATCCGTGACCCCCGCCGCGCGCAGCACATCCTCGTCGATGAAGAAGTTGCCCGTGGTGGACCGCGAGTCCGAGGTCAGGATCAGGTGGGCGGCATCGGCCATGATCGCCACGTCGCGGCAGCCCGGCGGCACCTCGCCGCCACCCAGCATCCGCATCGCCGCGGTGGCGATGCCGGTGCGCGGCCACAGCGCGTTGACGGCCACGCCACGGCTGCGGAACTCCTCGGCCATGCCCAGGACGCACATGCTCATGCCGTACTTGGCCATGGTGTAGGCGACATGGCCCTTGAACCATTTCGGGTCCAGGTTCAGGGGCGGCGACAGCGTCAGGATGTGCGGGTTCGGCGCCGCCAGCAGGTGCGGCAGGCAGGCCTGGGAACAGACGAAGGTGCCGCGGGCGTTCACGCCCTGCATCAGGTCGTAGCGCTTCATCGGCGTGTCCAGCGTGCCGGTCAGGCTGATGGCGCTGGCGTTGTTGACCAGGATGTCGATGCCGCCGAACGTCTCCACCGTGCGGGCGACGGCGTCGGCCACGGCGCCTTCGTCGCGGATGTCCACCTGCACGGCCAGGGCGCGGCCGCCGGCCGCCTCGATCTCGGCGGCGGTGGAGAAGATGGTGCCTTCCAGCCTGGGGTGCGGGTCGGCCGTCTTCGCCGCGATGGCGACATTGGCGCCGTCGCGCGCGGCGCGCAGGGCGATGGCCTTGCCGATGCCGCGGCTGGCGCCGGTGATGAACAGGGTCTTGCCGCTCAGGCTGCGGTTCTCGGCCATTCTTCTGCGTCCTCCCGTTTCGGAACGGCGGACGCTACCCCATCCCCCGCCGCCCCTCAACGCCCGCCGCCCGCCCGTTCGGCCTGCGGTCACGGCAGCGCGAACCGGAGACGGAAACCGGAGACGGGCGGCGGGGCGGCTGTGGTCTTTCTGCCCGCCTTCCCTGCCGGCCTTGCCCTGCCGGCCTTGCCCTGCGGCCCCGTGGCACCCCCGGCCGGTCCCGGACGGGCCGCGGTCGGGGCTGTGCAACGGCCCGTTCTGTGCTATATGGCCCGGCGCCGGGCGATGCCCCGGCGCCGGTTCCCAGCGTCCCCGTAGCTCAGCCGGATAGAGCAAGCGTTTCCTAAACGCTAGGTCGGCGGTTCGAATCCGTCCGGGGACGCCACTTCTCCGCCCGCCGGTCAGCGCAGATCGGGGAAGTCCTCCTCCCAGAACTCCTGCGGGTGGCGCCCGTCGCCGTCTGCGCGGCCCTGCTCCTCGCGGCGCAGCTCGACCCTCCGGATCTTGCCGGAGATGGTCTTGGGCAGGTCCGCGAACTCTATGCGCCGGACCCGCTTGTAGGGCGGCAGCGTCGCCCGGATGTGGCGGAAGATGTCGCGCGCAAGATCGGCGTCCGGTTCGTACCCGGCGGCCAGCACCAGGAACGCCTTGGGCACCGCAAGGCGGACAGGATCGGGCGACGGCACGACGGCGGCCTCGGCCACGGCCGGATGCTCGATCAGGGCCGATTCCAGCTCGAAGGGGCTGATGCGGTAGTCGCTCGCCTTGAACACGTCGTCGGCCCGGCCGACATAGGTCAGATAGCCGTCGGCGTCGCGGCTGGCGACATCGCCGGTCCGGTACCAGCCGCCGGCCGGCGGCTGCACCGGCTCTCCCGCCGCACTCTGGTATCCGGCCATCAGCCCCGCCGGGCGGGGGGACAGCCGCAGGGCGATCTCGCCCTCCTCCGCCTCGTTGCCGTCGGCATCCAGCAGCACGACATCGTAGCCGGGCAGGGGGCGGCCCATGCTGCCGGGCTTCACCGGCTGGCCGGGGCTGTTGCCCACCTGGGCCGTCGTCTCGGTCTGGCCGAAGCCGTCGCGGACCGTCAGGCCCCAGGCACTGCGCACCTGCTCGATCACCTCGGCGTTCAGCGGTTCGCCCGCCCCCACCACCTCGCGCAGGCGCACGGGCCAGGACTTCAGGTCCTCCTGGATCAGCATGCGCCAGACCGTCGGCGGGGCGCACAGCGTCGTCACGCCGTGCCCGACCAGCACGTCCAGCACTGCCCGCGCCTGGAACCGGGCGTAGTTGTAGACGAAGACCGTCGCCTGGGCGTTCCAGGGCGCGAAGACGTTGCTCCAGGCATGCTTCGCCCATCCGGGCGAGCTGATGTTCCAGTGGACGTCCTCCGGCCGCAGCCCGATCCAGTACATGGTGGAGAGATGCCCGACCGGATAGGAGCGGTGCGTGTGCAGCACCAGCTTGGGCTTCGCCGTGGTGCCGGAGGTGAAGTAGAGCAGCATCGGGTCGTCGGGCCGCGTCTCCCCGTCCGGTGAGAACTCGGCGGGGGCGCCGCGCGACTCCTCATAGGCGATCCAGCCGGACGGGGCGCCGCCGACGGCGATGCGGGTGACCCCGGGCAGATCGTCGAACCGGTCGCACTGTCCGGCCGCGACGATGACGAACCGGGCGCCGCCGCGCTCCACCCGGTCGCGCAGCTCCTCGCCGGCCAGCAGGGTGGTCGCCGGGATCACCACCGCCCCCAGCTTCATGGCGGCCAGCATCACCTCCCACAGCGGCGGGATGTTGGGCAGCATCAGCAGGATGCGGTCCCCCCGTCCGACACCCAGCCCGCGCAGCCAGGTCGCGGTGCGGGCGGACCGGGCCGCCATCTCCGCATAACTGACCGTCTCCTCGCTCCCGTCTTCGGAAACCACGCGCAGGGCGGGCTGCGGGTTGTCCCGCGCGATGACGTCGAAATAGTCCAGCGCCCAGTTGAAGGGGCCGGTGTCGGGCCAGCGGAACTCCCGCCGCGCCCGGTCGTAGTCGGTCCCGGCCGCCAGCAGGATGTCGCGCGCGGCCATGAAGGCCCCGGTGCCGTCTTTCATGGTGCCGTCTGTCATGGGTGGTCCTCCCGGCCATTGTCGTTGGGGACGACGATAGCCCAGGGCGGGCCGCCCTGTCGAAAGCGCCGGCGGAGAAGGCCCGGCGGGTCGCCCGGACCGGAACGGCGGGACGTCTCGCTCCTCCCGTGAGCTGCGGCCGCAGGACGGTGTTGCCTGGACGGCGGCGGGCTGTTAAGGCCAAGCTGCCGGTCTGACAGGCAGCATGCAGAGGGTCCATGAGCACCGGATTGATCGCCCTGCTGGACGACGTGGTCGGGCTGGCCAAGGTGGCCGCGGCCTCCATCGACGATGCGGCGGGGCAGGCCTCCCGCGCCGGGGCGAAGGCCGCGGGCGTGGTGGTGGACGATGCGGCCGTCACGCCGCGCTATGTCACCGGATTCAGCGCCGAGCGCGAGCTGCCGATCATCGGGCGCATCACCGTCGGCTCGCTGAAGAACAAGCTCCTGTACCTGCTGCCGCTGGCGCTGCTGCTCAGTCTGGTGGCGCCCTGGGCGATCACGCCGCTGCTGATGCTGGGCGGCGCCTTCCTCTGCTACGAGGGGGCGGAGAAGGTGTACGAGGCCGTCTGGCCGCATGCCGTCACGCACGGACCCGGCGGCGCCGTGGCCGCCACGATCCAGGACGCCCGCGCCCTGGAGGAAGAGAAGGTCAGCGGCGCCATCAAGACCGACTTCATCCTGTCGGCCGAGATCATGGCCATCACGCTGAGCACCGTGGCGGAGGAGACCTCCTCCTTCTGGGGACAGGCCGCGGTGCTGGCCATCGTCGGCATCGGCATCACGCTGGCGGTCTACGGCACCGTCGCCCTGATCGTGAAGGCGGACGATGTGGGCCTTGCGCTGGCGCGCAATCCCCGCCCCGTCTCCACCCTGCTGGGCCTGCGCCGCGCCGCGGCGGCCGACCCGACGGCGACTGACCCGACGGGAGCCGACCGGGCGCTGGCCGGGCTGACGCAGGGGCTGGGCCGCGGGCTGGTGCGGTTCATGCCCGTCTTCCTGAAGCTGCTGGGGCTGGTCGGCACGGCCGCCATGCTCTGGGTCGGCGGCGGCATCGTCCTGCACGGGCTGGAGGTGTACGGCCTGCCCGCCCTGGGCCACGCGGTCCACGATGCCGCCCATGCCGCCGGCCACGCCCTGGCGGCGACGTCGCCCGCCCTGGCCGCGACCCTGGAATGGCTGGTCGGGGCCGCCGGGGCCGGGCTGTTCGGGCTGGCCCTGGGGGCGCTGCTGATCCCGCTGGTCCACAAGGGCATCGCGCCCCTGGTGGCCCGCCTGCGCGGCCGCTCCGACACGGGGCAGGAGCCGGCGGCCCACTGACACGGTGATCCCGGACGGCGCCCGCCGGAAGACGCCCGGTCGCAGGCAGGCCCCGGCCGGACGATTCCGGAGCGAGAGGAAAGCCCCATGCCCCACGATCCATCCGCCGGCCCCGCCCCCCACGGTCCTGACCATGGCGGGCATGACCATGGCGGGCATCAGCACGGACCGGGCCATGCGCACGGGGGCCATGCCCACGGGGTGCCTGCCCACGGGGCGGAAGCATCCCCGCCCGCCGCGGGGGACGGATTCCGACCGCCGCCCTGCGCCGCGGCCCCGGTCCGGAGCGCCGCACCGGGAGCGTCGCATGGCCATGGGCACGCACATGGACACAGCCATGCACACGGGCACGGGGAGCACGGGCACGGGGGGCACGGGCATTCCCATGTCCACGGGCTGGAACCGGGCGGCGGCAACGAGGCGCGGGTGCGCGCGGCGCTGCTGCTGACCGGCGGCTTCATGGCGGCGGAGGTGGTGGGCGGGCTGATCTCCGGCTCGCTGGCGCTGCTGGCCGATGCCGGGCACATGCTGGCGGACACGGCGGCGCTGGCACTCGCCTGGTACGCCTTCCGCGCCGCCCGCCGGCCGGCCGGAGCCGCCCGCACCTATGGCGGGCACCGTTTCCAGGTGCTGGCCGCCTTCATCAACGGTGCGGCGCTGCTGCTGCTGTCGCTCTGGATCGTCGTCGAGGCGGCGCGCCGGCTGTTCGAGCCGGTGCCCGTGCTGGGCGGCCCGATGCTGGCCATCGCCGCCCTGGGGCTGGCGGTGAACATCGCCTCCTTCACCATCCTGAACGGCGGCGACAAGGCGAACCTGAACGTGCGCGGGGCGGCGCTGCACGTGCTGGGCGACCTGCTGGGGTCCGTCGCAGCACTGGCCGCGGCCGCCGTGATCCTGACCACGGGCTGGACGCCGATCGACCCGATCCTGTCGGCCGTCGTCTCCCTGCTGATTCTGCGCAGCGCCTGGGCGCTGGTGACGCCGGCCTGGCACGTCCTGATGGAAGGGGCGCCCGAAGGGCTGGACCTGGACCGGCTGCAACGGTCGCTGCAGGCCGTGCCCGGCGTGGCCGACATCCACCATGTCCATGCCTGGTCGCTGACGCCGGAACAGCCGCTGCTGACCCTGCACGCCACCGTGGCCGACGGGGCGGAGCCGGACACCGTGCTGCGCGCGCTGACCCGCACCCTGCGGGAGGAGTTCGGGATCGGACACGCCACCATCCAGGTGGAACGCCGCCCCTGTGCCGACGGCGCGGCACCCGTGGCCTGAGCCCCGGATACGCCCCCCCGGACGTCCCGTCCCATGGACGGGAGGGGCGAAGTCTGCTGCACTGGACGAGGTCCGGCCGCACCGAGGGGGAGAGAGCGGCCGGGCGGAGCGCCGCCGGTCGGCTTCGGGGGAGGCCCGCCGGCGGCGTCTCCATGCGCCGGCACCGTCTCGGCCGAGTCGGGAAGCCGCAGATCAGGCGGCCGAGGTCTCCCGGTTGGCGAACAGCGTCAGACCCGGCGGACCGCCGCCGGCCGGGCCGCCGGTCAGGGCCGAGCGCACGGTCACCACGGCGGCGACCAGATCGGCCGGGGAGAAGGGCTTGTGCAGCACCCCCAGCGCATAGGCCCCGACATGGTCGGGCACCTCGGTCATGCCCGTCACCAGCAGCGACGGGACCGCGTGCCGCTCCAGCAGCATCTGCGCCAGCATGAAGCCGCTTTCGCCATAGCCCAGCCGGGCGTCCAGCAGGGCGAGGTCGAACTGGATGCGTTCGGCCAGCGCCAGCGCCTCGTCGGCACCCGACGCCGTCAGGATCTCCGCCCCCGTCGCCCGCAGGGTCTGCTCGACATCGAGTGCCGTGATGGCATCGTCATCGACGGCCAGGATCTTCATCGGTCGTCTCCCTTTCCGCACCGGCCCGTTCCGCGCGGGTCGGTGCCGCACCGGATCGGTGCCGCACCGGGCGGAACGGCGCGGCCCGTGCCGCACCGTTGCCTTCCGGCCGGAAGACTAGCGGCTGGCCCGACGGCCTGCCGCTATTCATTGGTGGGATCGGGGGAGTGCTCCGATGATCCGGCCCCTTACACCGAAAGGGTCCCGCCAACGGCGGCGGTGAAAGGGTGCCGCCTGCGGCGGCGGGGAAACGATGCCGCCTGCGGCGGCGGCCGGGTGGCCCAGGGGGACCGGACCGCGCAGGAGGCGCAGAGGGGCAGGAGACGCAGAGGGCGGAGGCGGGATCAGGCCCGCTTCAGGCGGCGGACCGCGGCCCACAGTTCGGAGGCGTTGCGGTCCAGGTCGGACATGCTGGTCGAGCGCGGGTCGAGGCCCTGGCGCGCGCATTCCAGGATGAAATGGTTGGCGTTCGCCGGATCCAGGCCGAGCTGGTCGCAGGCGGTCACGAAGGCGATGTTCTGTTCGGTGGTGGTCATGATTGCCCTGTTCTACTGGCCGCGCCGGCGCCCGTGCCCGGGCGCCCGGCTGGAAGGAGGAGGACCGCGCGGGTCATCTCCCCCAACAGCGGTTGCTACCATATATCGCAGCGCAAAATGGCCGCAATGCGGCATCGCCCGGTCAGCCCTGTGAAAAAAGGGCGGAACATCCTGGTTCTGCAGCGCAAGCGGTCCATCGGGCCACGGCAGCGCGGTGCGGAAAAGGGTGCGGTGCGGCAAGAGCCGGGGGACCTCTGCGGGCGACCGGCCTCCCCATGATATGGCGCGCAGACCCGGGCGCCCCTGCCCCTCAGGATATATCCTTACATTCAACTGGATTTTAACTGTCTTCGATCCAGTCTTCATGCGTGCACATGCGCTTGCCTTCACTACGGCAAGTCTGGTGCGCCCAGCACGGGATGCGTTCCGGAGGGGGAAGTCTTTGCCTGTCCTTCGCCATCCCAGTCTCTGCATCGGGGTGGACGGACATGAAGATAAGATCGCTGCAAATCAAGATCGCCTCGCTGGCGGGCCTGTGCGTCGCCGGCACCATCGCGGTGCTGGTGGGCTTCGGCATCGCCTCGACCAACGGGACGAACGCCTTCGTCGGGCAGACCGTGTCCGGAATGCTGGAGAAGAAGACGGAGGAGAGCATCCAGAACATGGCCTCCACGCAGGCCGGCCTGATCCGCTCCGAGTTCGAGACGGCGCTGAATGCCGCGCGCACCATGGCGCACGCCTTCGCCACCATGGTCGATCCCCAGAATCCCGGCTCCGTTCCGGTCGAGCAGCGCCGCGACGCGCTGAACGGGCTTCTGCTGAACGTGCTGAAGAACAATGAGCTGTTCAACGGCACCTACACCGCCTGGGAGCCCGATGCGCTGGACGGCCGCGACGCGGCCTTCCGCAACCGGGCGGACACCGGCACCGATGCCACCGGCCGCTTCATCCCCTACTGGAACCGCGACCAGCGCGGCCACATCGCCATGCAGCCGCTCGTGGAATACGACAGCCGCGACCTGCACCCCAACGGCGTGATGAAGGGCGGCTGGTACATCGGTCCGAAGGAGACCGGGAAGGAAAGCGTGCTCGATCCCCTGCCCTACATCGTGCAGGGCCAGCAGGTCTTCCTGGCCACCCTGTCCGTGCCGATCATGGTGGGGGGCCGGTTCCAGGGCGTCGCCGGGGCGGACTTCAACCTGGACTTCGTGCAGAAGCTGGCAAGCCAGGTCAGCAGCGCGATCTTCGACGGCCGCAACGAAGTGGTGATCGTGTCGAACATGGGGCTGATCGTGGCGCACAGCGCCAAGCCCGATCTGATCGGCCAGTCGATCTCGACGATCACCCGCGACTGGGAACAGGATCTCGCCATCGTGCGCTCCGGCCAGCCGAAGGTCGAGATGGACAGCGACGCCCGGATGCTGCGGACCTTCGCCCCCATCCAGCTCGGCCACACCGGCAAGCCCTGGGCGGTGCTGATCCAGGTGCCCCAGGACGTGGTGCTGGCGGACAGCGTCACCCTGGGCGCGGCGCTGGACGACCGGGCCGGCTCCAGCGTCCTCTGGCAGGCCGGGATCGCCCTGCTGGTCGCGGTCGCCGCGGTGGGCGGCATGTGGGTGATGGCGGGCGGCGTTGCCCGGCCGATCCGCGCCTGCGTCGCCTTCGCCGAGGGCATCGCCGCCGGCCGCTTCGATCAGGCGCTGGAGGTGCGGCAGGTGGACGAGGTCGGGGTACTGGCAGACTCGCTGCGCACGATGCAGTCCGATCTCGTGCGGCGGAACGCGCAGCGGGCGGAGGACCAGAAGCGGGCCGAATCGGAACGCCGGGCGGCCATGCTCCAGCTTGCCGACGATCTGGAATCCCGCGTGATGAGCGTGGTGGAAGGCGTGGACGGTGCCGCGCGGAGCATGGGCACCACCGCCCGGAGCATGACGAACACCGCGACCCGGACCAGCGAGCAGGCGACCATCGTCGCGGCGGCGTCGGAGGAAGCCAACGTGAACGTCCAGACGGTCGCGGCGGCGACGGAGGAACTGTCGGGGTCGATCCGCGAGATCGGCCAGCAGGTCAACCGCTCCGCCGAGATCGCCCGCAACGCCGTGGAGGCCGCGCAGCAGGCCAACGGACAGGTCCTGGGCCTGAACGACGCCGCCCAGAAGATCGGCACCGTCGTGCAGCTCATCCAGTCGATCGCCGCCCAGACCAACCTGCTGGCCCTGAACGCCACGATTGAGGCGGCACGGGCGGGGGAGGCCGGCAAGGGCTTCGCCGTCGTGGCCGGTGAGGTGAAGAGCCTCGCCAACCAGACGGCCAAGGCCACGGAGGAGATCGCCGGTCAGGTCAGCGACATGCAGCGCGTGACCACGGAGACCACGACGGTCATCAAGGGCGTCGGCGGCATCATCGGGCAGATCAACGAGATCTCGACCACGATCGCGGCGGCCGTGGAGCAGCAGAATTCCGCGACGCTGGAGATCGCCCGCAACGTGCAGCAGGCGGCCAACGGCACCCAGCAGGTCACCTCCAACATCGACGGCGTGCGGCAGGCCGCCGGCGAGGCCAGCGAGTCCTCGGCCCAGGTGCTGACGGTTTCCGGCCAGCTTGCGGACGAGTCGGCCCGGTTGCGCGACGTCGTGACCGCCTTCCTGGCGAAGGTGCGGGCGGCCTGACCGCCGTCGGGAGAGGGGGCTGAAACGGCTGCCGGTCCGCGACGGGCTGCGCCCGGCCCCAGCACCCGGCCCCCGCTCCCTGCCCCCGCTCTCCGGCCGCGGACTGACCCGCGGCCGGGGGCCGGTTCCCCACCCCGCCGGGGGGCGGGGAACCGTCGGGGAAGAGCCCCGGCCGACCCTCAGGGGGCCGGCAGGGCGTCGATGCGCTTCTGGATCTCCGCCCGGGCCGGGGCGTCCTCCGGCAGCAGCCCGATCAGACGCTGCCAGGAGGCGCGCGCCCGGGCCGTGTCGCCGGTGCCGGCCGCGGCCTCGCCCCGGTGCCAGAGCGCCTGGAGATTGTCCGGCTCGATCGCCAGCACCCGGTCCAGCGCCGCCAGGAACTCCGGCGACGGGGCCGCCTTGTCCTCCGGCGCCAGCGTGCCGGCATAGGCCAGCCAGACATCGGCGCGCTCCGGGGCCAGCCCGGTCGCCCGGCGCAGCGCCTCGCGGGCCGCCTCGGGCTCGCCCAGCACCTGCCGGGCGCGGCCCAGCCGGAGCCAGCCCTCGACATCGTCGGGCTGCTGTTCCAGGCGCGTGGTCAGAGAGTCCACCATGGTGCGGACCATCTTCTCCTGCTCCTCCGGAGAGAGGGCCTGCATCTGGTCCATCTGTTCCTGCGTCAGCGCCGGGGCGGCGCCGTCGGCGCCCTCGGCACTGCCGGCCGGGGGTCCGGCGGGGGGCAGCGGCTGCGGCGTGACGGTGGCCGGATCGATGCCGATCTGGTCGGCGGCGCGGGCGATCTGGGAGATCACGACGCCGACCCAGGGCGCGTCCGCCGGGCTGTCCTTCAGCAGCTCGCCCCAGCGGTCGATGGCGCCGCGCACGTCGCCCGCCTGCAGGCGGGCCACGGCCAGGAAGTAGCGGGCGCGCGGCTCCTTCGGGTTCTTCTCGACCGCCGCCTCGAAGGCGCGGCGGGCCTCCTCGCTGACGACACCGCCGGCGGCATAGGTGAGCTGTTCGCCGAAGGCGGCCGTCAGCTCGGCGTCGCCCTGGCTCAGCCCGACGGCACGGCGGTACGCGTCCGCCGCCTCGGCGTTGCGGCCCATGGCGGCGTAGGTGGAGGCCAGCAGCGCCCAGCCGCGCAGGTCATCGGGATTCTGCTCCAGGTTCCGGGCCAGCTCCTCGGCGGCCTTGAGCACATTGTCGGGGATCTCGTTGGCGGCGAGATCGGTGCGCGAGGCGAAGGGCTGCGACGGCAGGTCCGGCCGGCCCAGCGGGATGTAGATGGCGAGCGCGGCCACCGGCAGCAGCAGCGTCACGACCATGGCCAGCCGCGGGCTGGGCTGGGCCACGGCGGGCTTCGCCTTGGCCTTGTCCGCCTCGGCGGCGGCGCCCAGCAGGCGGCGTCCGGCCTCGGCCCGGGCGGCCCGGGCCTGATCGGCCGACAGCACGCCGCGGGCGAGGTCGCGCTCGATCTCCGCCACCTGGTCGGCATAGACGCGGCGGGTGTGCTCGGCGGCGCTGCCGGCCAGCCCCTGCGTCGGCCGCGTCAGCGGGCGCAGCAGCATGCCCACGGCCACTGCCGTCAGTACGGCGGCGACCAGCCAGAAGACCATCATGCCCATCAGGAACCCTTCCGGCCGGGGGCGGCCTTATCTTCTTCGGACAACAGGGCCGCGAGCCGCGCCTCCTCCGCCGGGGTCAGCCCGGTGGAGAGGGAGGCGTCGCCGCGCCGGCCCCGCAGATAGCGGGCGGCACCGATGCCGCCCAGCAGCAGCACGACCGCCGGGCCGAACCAGAGCACCCAGGTGTAGGGCTGCACCGGCGGGCGCAGCAGCACGAAATCGCCATAGCGGTCGTGGACGTAGTCCAGCACCTGCTCGTCATTGTCGCCGGCGACCAGCCGTTCGCGCACCAGGATGCGCAGGTCGCGGGCCAGGGGCGCGTTGCTGTCGTCGATCGACTGGTTCTGGCAGACGACGCAGCGCAGTTCCTTGCTGATCTCCCGCGCGCGGGCTTCCAGGGCGGGGTCCTTCAGCTTCTCGTCCGGCATCACGGCCAGCGCCGGGCCGGCCAGCAGCGCCAGGGACAGGGCAAGGGGGGCGAGCTTCTTCACGGGGGTCTACTCCGCCGCCGGTGGGATGTCGCGGGGGCGGCCGGCGCAGCCGTCCCCGTCTGTCGGGGCCGGCTGCCCGGCCCGGTCGGTCCGCGTTACCTGGACAGATCGCGCAGGAGCGGCAGGATTTCCTTGTCCACCACCGCCGGACCCAGCGGGCCCTGGTGGCGGTAGCGGATGCGACCCTGACCGTCCAGCACGAAGGTCTCCGGCACGCCGGTCACGCCCAGCTCGATGCCGGCGCGGCCGTCCTGATCGACGCCGATGGTGGTGAAGGGATTGCCGAACTGCTCCAGGAAGCGGCGGCTGTCCTCGGGCTTGTCCTTGTAGGCGATGCCGCGCACGACGATCCCCTCCTCCTTGGACAGGCGCATCAGCACCGGATGCTCGATCCGGCAGGGCGTGCACCAGGAGGCGAAGATGTTGACGAGCTGCGGCGTGCCCTTCAGCTCGGCCGTCGTGACGCCGGGCTGCCCCTCATAGAGGGGGGGCAGATCCAGCGCCGGCATCGGCCGGTCGATCAGCATGGACGGCAGCAGGGTCGGGTCGTGCTGCTGGCCCGTGATCTCGGGCTTCAGCACCAGCAGATAGACGAAGACCCCGGCCAGGGCGGCGAACAGGATCAACGGCAGGGCGATGAGAAGGCGCGACATGCTGGTCTTCACTCGGCAGGCTGGGCGGCGGACCGGCCGCCGACGGCAGGGCTGGCGCGGCGGACCGGCACGCCCAGGCGGTAGCGGCGGTCGGACAGGCTGATCAGCCCGCCGATCACCATGACCACGGCGCCGAACCAGATCCAGGGCACCAGCGGGTGGTAGTAGAGCCGCACCGTCCAGCCGTCCCCCTCCTCCGCCTTGCCGCCCAGGGCGACATAGATGTCGGAGACGAAGGTGGTGTGGATGGCGGCCTCGGTCGTCGTCATCTTGGCGACGGGGTAGAAGCGCTGCTCGGGATGGAGCGTCGCCACCGCCTGGCCGTCGCGCGTCACCGTGACGGTGCCGCGCTGGGCGGCGTAGTTGGCGATCTGCGCCGGCTCGACCGACTCAAGGCGGAACTCGTAACCCGCGAGGCTGGCACTGTCGCCCGGATGCATGATGCGGACATCCTCGCTCATCCAGGCGCTGGTGCCGACCATGCCGGCGATGGAGATGCCCAGGCCGGCATGGGCGATGGCCGCCCCCCAGGCGCTGCGCGGCAGGCCCGCGGCGCGGGACAGGCTGTCGCCCAGCGGGATGCGGAACAGCCGGACGCGCTCGGCCAGTTCGGCGAAGGCGCCGAAGAAGGCCCAGGCCGCCATGCCGATGCCGACCAGCGCCATCACCGGGCGGAAGCCGTGCGCCCACAGCGCCCAGAGCACGCAGACCACGACCAGCACGGCCGCGACCCAGAGCCGGGCGAGCGCGCCGGGCAGGTCCGCCCGCTTCCAGGCCAGCATCGGCCCGACCGCCATGGCGGCGACCAGCGGCACCATCAGCGGCACGAAGGTGGTGTTGAAGAAGGGCGCGCCGACCGAGATCTTGGACCCGCCCACGGTGTCCAGGAACAGCGGATAGAGCGTGCCCAGGAACACCGTGGCGCAGGCCGTGGAGAGCAGCAGGTTGTTCAGCACCAGCGAGCCTTCGCGGCTGATCGGGGCGAACAGCCCGCCGGCCTTCAGCGACGCGGCGCGCAGGGTGTAGAGCAGCAGCCCGCCGCCGGTGGCCAGCGCCAGCAGCAGCAGGATGGCGACACCGCGCTCCGGGTCCACCGCGAAGGCGTGGACCGAGGTCAGCACGCCCGAGCGGACCAGGAAGGTGCCCATCAGCGAGAGCGCGAAGGTCAGCACCGCCAGCAGGATGGTCCAGGTCTTCAGGGCGTCGCGCTTCTCCACCACGATGGCGGAGTGCAGCAGCGCCGTACCGGCCAGCCAGGGCATCAGCGAGGCGTTCTCCACCGGGTCCCAGAACCACCAGCCGCCCCAGCCCAGCTCGTAGTAGGCCCACCAGCTCCCCAGGGCGATGCCCAGGGTCAGCGAGGCCCAGGCGACCAGCGTCCAGGGCCGCACCCAGCGGCCCCAGGCGGGATCGACCCGGCCCTCGATCAGGGCGGCGATGGCGAAGGAGTAGGCGATGCTGAAGCCGACATAGCCCAGATAGAGGAAGGGCGGATGGAAGGCGAGACCGGGGTCCTGCAACAGCGGGTTCAGATCGCGCCCGTCCGCCGGGGCCGGATCCAGCCGCAGGAAGGGGTTGCTGGTCAGCAGCGTGAACAGCAGGAAGCCGACGCCGACCATGCCCTGCACGCCCAGCACCCGCGCCTTCAAGGTCGGCGGCAGGTTGCCGCCGAAGGCCGCCACGGCGCCACCGAAGGCCGCCAGCATCAGGACCCAGAGGACCATCGAGCCCTCATGGTTGCCCCAGACGCCGCTGACCTTGTAGAGCATCGGCTTCAGCGAGTGGCTGTTCTCTACCACGTTCTGCACGCTGAAGTCGGAGACGACGTAGGCCCACATCAGGGCGGCGAAGGCGACCACCACCATGAGGAACTGGGCATAGGCCGCCGGGCGGCCCACTTCCATCCAGGCGGCGTTGCCGCGGGCAGCACCCAGCAGGGGCAGCGTGGCCTGCACGGTCGCCAGCAGCAGGGCCAGTACCAGGGCGTAATGGCCGATCTCGGGGATCATGGCTTCCTCTCGCCGCTCAGGGCTTCGTAACGGGGCCGGGGGCGGCCGGCATCGCGTCGATCAGGTCGGTGGTGTCGTCCCGGTAAGGGACGGCGGGTTCCGGACAGTGCGCCACGCGCTCGGGACGGCCCCGCCGGGCGCGCGTGTCGCTGACGTAGCATTCATCGAAGACAGAGCAATAGCAGAGCCGGGACTGGACCCTGACGGCGAAACGGATGATCGGCAACTGCCATGCCCCGGAGTCCTCAGGCGCGACCGTGAGCAGGGCGCTGTCCTCCCGCGCGCCGATCACGGTGCCGACGAGGCTTCTGGCCTCCAGCCGGGCGGACAGCGAGGGGATGGCGGGCTTGGCCTCGGCCGCCAGCGCGTCGATCAGGGCGCGCGCGTCGGACAGCGGGGTGTCGCCGTGCCAGATCTCCAGCGTCTCAAGCCGGGCCGGACCGACGCCGGTGTTGGAGATGGCGATGCCGAGACGGGCCGTATCCGGCCCGTCCTGTCCGCCGACGGTGACGTTCGCCTCCAGGTTCGGCCAGCTGGCGGCCGCGACCATCTTCTCCATGGTCTCGCCATGGTGGACGGCGACGTAGAGCGAGACGCAGGACACCAGCAGGGCGGCGCAGGCCATGGCGATGTCCAGCCAGCGGTGGCCGGTGTGTCCGGCGTGCGGCGCGTGTACTTCGGGGGAGTCCAAGGATGCCTGCCTGGGTCCTGGGGGGGCTGACGGGCCCGGGGGGGCCTGCGGGGGGACGCCTGCGGGGGCCGGCCCTGCCCGGGCCGCGGCCAGGGCACGCCCCCGCGGCATCCCGGTGCTAGGGTTTCAGCGTGGTGGTCGCGTGAACCTTGTCGTCCGAATCCGCCGGGGTGTAGATGGAGCGGCCGGGCACCTCGGTCTTGACCGCGCCGGCGCGTTGCAGCGCGTCATGGACCTCGGGCGGCATGTAGTTCTCGTCATGCCGGGCCAGCACCTCACGGGCGACGAACACCCCGTCGCCGCCCATCCGGCCCTCCGCCACCACGCCCTGACCCTCACGGAACAGGTCGGGGACGATGCCCTTGTAGGTGACGGGGACGGTGTTGGCCGTGTCGGTCACGCGGAAGGTGATGGTCAGGCCGTCCGCCTGCTTCTGGACGCTGCCGTCCTCGACCAGCCCGCCCAGCCGCACGGAGCGGTCGCCCGGCGGCTGCACCACCAGATCCGAGGGGCTGTAGAAGAAGACGATGTTCTCCTCGAACGCCGACAGGGTCAGCGCCGTGGCGGTGCCCAGCCCCAGCAGGGCGAGGCCCAGCATGTAGAGGCGACGCTTCTTGCGGGTCATGCCGCGCCCCCTTCCCCGGCGGCTTCGCCGGCGGTCAGCGGCAGGGCGCCGGCCCCCCGGGCGCGGCGGCGCTGCGGTCGCGCCTGCTCCAGCGCCTTCAGCATCGTCTCGGTGGAGCGCAGGTAGCGCACGCTGGCGACCAGGATGCCGACCAGCACGATCAGCGCCAGCCCGTAGCTGCCCCAGACATAGGCGGCATAGCCGCCCATCGAGAAGAACTCGCTCATCTCCCTATCCCATCCGCCCGGCTGTCATGTCTGCCGGCTCCGCCCGGTCGCCGGTCCGGGGTATCCGGTCCGGCGGGGCGGCCCGCCGGCTGCCCCGATGTGGCCCGCCGGCGGGCTGTTGTGAAGACCATCCCAGGCCGCCGCCCGCCGATCCCGCGCCACGGCGTCACTCCGCCGCAGCGGCCGCCTGGGTCAGGCGGATCGCCTGGATCTTGCGCGCCGTCAGCTCGCCGCGCATGCGCAGGATCAGCACCACCACGAAATAGGCGTGGAAGGCCCCGGCCATGATGAAGAGGGGCCACAGCATCTCCGACGAGATCGTCGGCCCGTCGGCGCGGAAGACGCTGGCCGGCTGGTGCAGCGTGTTCCACCATTCGACGGAGAACTTGATGATCGGCACGTTCACCGCACCGACCAGCAGCAGCACGTTGCCCGCCTTGGCCCCCCGGTTGGGGTCGTCGAAGGCGTTCACCAGGGCCATGAAGCCCAGGTAGAGGAAGAACAGGATCAGCACGCTGGTCAGGCGCGCGTCCCAGACCCACCAGGTGCCCCACATCGGCTCCCCCCAGAGGGAGCCGCTGACCAGGCACAGGAAGGTGAAGCCCGCCCCGATGGGGGCCGCGGCACGGGCATAGACCTCGGCCAGCGGATGGCGCCAGACCAGCGCCACGAAGGCCGCGATCGCCATGGAGCTGTAGACGAACAGGGACATCCAGGCCGCCGGGACGTGGATGTACATGATCCGTACCGTGTCCCCCTGCTGGTAGTCCGGCGGGGAGGCGACGAGCGCGAACCACAGGCCCACGGCGAAGGCCAGGACGGTGATGCCGATCGCCCAGGGCTGGACGATGCCGGCAATGCGCAGGAAGCGCGCGGGATTGGCGTATCGGTGCATGGCCGGGGAAGTTAGCACGGGGCGCCGGCGTTTCACACCCGATCACGGCGCCGCACCGGCACGGCCGCATGATTTGACCCAGATCACGGGCCGCCGGTCCCGGGAAGGGACCGTTCCGGGGGCGCCCCCCCGGAACGGACCTCCCGACCGGACCGGAAGGCAGCAGCCTAGCGGACGCCCCAGAGCCGGGTGCGCGGCGGCGTGGGCGGCGAATCCGGCTCCGTTCCGTCCGCGGCCGGCGACGCGCCGGAAGCCGGGGCGGCGGGCTCCTCCTGCTCGTTGGCGGCGGCCGGCGGAACCTCCGCCTCCGGGGCAGCGGCCGGCGCCTCGGCAACCGGGGGGACGACCGGAGCCGGAGCCGGGGCCGGAGCCGGTGCGACCGTCTGCGGCTCCGGACGGGGCTCGGGCCGCGGTTCGGCGGGGGCCGGGGCGTGGATGACCGCCGGACGGCCCGGCTGTGCCGGAGCGGCCTGGGCGGAAGCCGGCGGCGTGGGGGCGGGCAGCGCCGCGGGCGGGGCCACCTCTTCGCTGCCGCGGCGGCGGACGGTCCCTTCGAACAGCGCGCCGGGGGAGATCTCCAGGGAGGTCTGGATGATGTCGCCGATGGTGTGCGACCCGCTCAGCAGGAACACCTCCTCCGCCCGGATCGACCCTTCGACCCGGCCGTGGACACGGACCGATTCGGCGTTGACGGCGCCATGCACCGCGCCGGTAGCCCCGACCACAAGGCGGGCGCAGGAGACGTCGCCGTCGATCCGGCCTTCCACATGCACCTCGCCCGGGGTGGCGAGATTGCCGGTGACCACCATGTCCGGCCCGATGATGGAGGGCATCCCGGGACCCGTCGGCGGCGGACCGCTGCGCCGCTGCGGTGGCCGCGCGACCGGCTCGACGGTTTCCTTACCCTTCGCAAACATGCCGCCCTCTCTCCATGAAACGCAGCGGGTTGACCGGGCGCCCGTCCACGAGCACCTCGTAATGCAGATGCGGACCCTGGCTCCGGCCGGTATTACCCAGCGTGCCGACAGTATCGCCCTGATTGATACTTTGTCCCGCTTTCACCATCAGCTTGTCCAGATGGGCGTAGCGGGTGTTGATGCCGAAGCCGTGATCGACCAGCACCATGCGGCCGTAGCCGCCGCTGTCCCAGCCGGCGAAGACCACCTCGCCCGGGGCCGTGACGGCGACGGGGGAGCGGAGCTGGGACACCAGATCCAGGCCGGTGTGCATGGCCCATTCGTTGGTGAAGGGGTCGAGCCGCTTGCCGAAGTTGCTGGAAACATAGAAATCGTTCAGCGGGGCGCCGAGCGGCAGCAGGGTGAACAGGGCGCGCAGCCGGGCCTGCCGGTCGAGCAGCCCTTCCAGCCGGCTCATGGCCTCCCCGGCCGCCGGGGCCATCGCCAGCGCGGCCGCTTCGGGGATGTCCACCAGCGGACCGCCACGGCCGAAACGGCTGTTCTCCAGATCCGCCAGCACGGCGTTCAGGTCGATTCCGGTCTCGCGCAGCACCGACTCGATCTCGCCGATGCGCAGCTCCGCCCGTTCGCTGAGCTGCCCGATCAGGGCCACCTGACCGTCGGTGACGGCAGCCATCCGGCGCTCGGTCTCCGTGGTCTTCTGTTCGGCTTCCTCACGCCGGGCATCGGCCACGGCGACGGCGATGCGGAGCTGGCGCACCTCCGCCCGCGTCTCCGCCAGCACGCTCATCAGCCCGCCGTCCCCGTCACCAGCATCGTCCGCAGCGGTGGCGCCCAGCCGGTCGGCGGCGGCCATCTCCAGCGCGGTCAGCGCGGCCTGGGCGCGGCGGGCGGCCGCTTCCAGGCTGGCCTGGCCGACCTGCTCCAGCGAGCGGCCGGCGGCGGCCAGATGGTCGCCCGCGCCGGTGGTCAGCGGCTGCAGCCCGTCGCGCGCGGCCGTCAGGGTCTGGCGCAGCCCCTTCACCGTGGTGTCGCCGGCGGCGCCGTCCAGCGTCGCCAGCACGGTTTCCAGCTTCCCCCGGAGTTCCGCATCGCCGGCCAGAACGCCGGCCAGCGCCTCGCGCGCCGTGTCCAGTTCGCCGCCCAGAGCCGCGAGCCGGGAGCGGCTGTCGGCGAGCTGAGCCGCCAGCGTGTCCCCGGTGTCCGCCAGCATGGCGACGCTGCGTCGTGTGTCGCGCAGTTCCACGACCGTCAGCAGCCAGCCGGCCAGCAGACCGATACAGACCGCGCCGGCAGCGGCGAGGTGCAGAGCCGGCCGCAGCCGCTGCTGCGGACCGATGACGACGGACCGGACCCGGTCGTCCTCGACGATGATGATGCGTTCGCTTCGGGTGATGGAACTCAGCACCGCGCCCCCCGGACAGTCTCCCCGACCCCGCCGGAATCGCGTGAATCCAACGGGTTAGATAAACTTCTTCATACGGAGGAAGAATTACTCCCCCGCGGAGAATAAACCTCCAGTTGGAGGCGAATTTCTCCTCAATTCGAGGTAAATCCTATGGTATCCGGGGCGACGCGACAAGTCGTGATTCACGGCAGGGACATTCGGGCACCAGCTTTCAACCGCGGCGAAGAGCCACGGTGACCGTCGGGAACGTCAGAAACGCGCCAGAAGCTCTGCTGCGAATGCGTTGCTCAATCCAGAGCGGTACGCAGGGCCGCGGCCGAGGCGAACGGGGCCAGGGTCACGCCGGCGGCCAGCAGGCCGCCCAGCAGCAGCAGGTGCGGGCGCGGGGTGAGCCCGGCCAGCGAGGCGTCGATCGCCGCCGCGGCGAAGATCAGCACGGGGATGTAGAGCGGCAGGATCAGCAGCGGCAGCAGCACGCCGCCCCGCCGCGCGCCCAGCGTCAGGGCGGCGCCGACGGCCCCGATCAGGCTGAGCAGCGGTGTCGCCAGCACCAGCGTCAGCAGCAGCACGCCGAAGGCCCCCGCCTCCAGATTGAGCAGCAGCGCCAGCAGCGGCGCCGCCAGGATCAGGGGCACGCCGGTGATCAGCCAGTGCGCCGCGACCTTGGCCAGGGCGACCGCCTCCAGCGGCAGCGGGGACAGGGCCAGCAGCTCCAGCGAGCCGTCCTCATGGTCGGCCTGGAACAGCCGCTCCAGCGACAGCAGCGAGGCCAGCAGCGCCCCGACCAGGATCACGCCCGGCGCGATGCGGGCCAGGATGTTCGGCTCCGGCCCGACGCCGAAGGGAAACAGCACGACGCAGAGCACGAAGAACAGCACCGCGGTGGCGGCGTCGGCCCCCTGCCGCAGGGCGAGGCGCAGGTCGCGGCGGATCAGGCGCAGGAAGATGCTCATGCCGCGGGCTCCTCCGCATCGTCGGGCGCCACGGCGAAGTGCGAGACGTCCAGCACCGCGGGATCGGTCAGGTCCAGATCGGTGTGGGTGGACAGCACCACCATGCCGCCGTCGCGGCGGTGGCGGGCGATCTCCGCCGCCAGCCGGGCCACGGCGGCACGGTCCAGCGCGGTCGAGGGTTCGTCCAGCAGCCACAGGGCGGCCGGCGCCAGGGCGAGCCGGGCCAGATTGACCCGACGCTTCTGCCCGGCGGAGAGATAGCGGCCCGGCACCTCGGCCAGGTGCCCCAGGTCCCAGCGCTCCAGCGCGGCGGCGGCCGCCGCCATGGGATCGGCGGCGCCCTGCAGCCCGGCCCAGCCGGCGAGATTCTCCTGCGCCGTCAGGGCCGGCTTCACCGCGTCCAGATGGCCGACATAGCGGACCCGGCCGCGATGGCCGTCCGGATCGTCGGCGACCGGCCGGCCGTCCCACAGCAGGGTGCCCGCGAACGGCCTGGAAAGGCCGGAGAGCAGCCGCAGCAGGCTGGACTTGCCGCTGCCGTTGGGCCCCACGAGCACCAGGGCACCGCCGGCCTCAAGCCCGAAGCAGAGGCCGGAGAAGACGACGCGGGCACCGCGCAGGCAGATCAGGTCACGACCTTCGAAGAGCATGGAGCCAGAGAGCATGGGGGGCCGGAGCAGAGGGACCCGGTGACGGTGAGGCGGAGCGCCGGGCGGCGGGGGCGCACCATGCCACGCCCGGCCGGCGCTGTGAACCGGGCAAGACTCCGGCGGACGGGCGGGAAAGCACGCCGCTTTGCCGCAGGCCGGATGAACGGCCGGGATCGCGCGTTGGTCCCCGTGACCGGATGTGAGGATGAAGGGAGCAGGCCCCCGGGGCCGGCACGGAAAAGAAACGGTCCCCGCGGCAGGCTGGCTGCGGGGACCGTAAAAAAGAAACGGCCACCGCGGGGGCTGGCTGCGGTGGCCGTAAAAAAAAGAAACGGCCACCGCGGGGGGCTGGCTGCGGTGGCCGTAAAATCCGCCAGCCGGGGCAAGGCTGGCCGGGGTGTCCGTCATCGGGGCCCCTGAAAAGGAAACCCCGGGAGAAGGACCGTGAGACGGGGAGTCTCGTGCGCACCGTGGCGACCCCTGTGAAGGATGAAGCCACCGTCCTATGTCCTAATTTGACCGGGAAAGTGGCGAAAATGTGATTTCGCCCTGCGGTGATTTGACTGTCCGCCACCCTCTGGACCCCTGCCGGCCCTGCCGACGACTTCGGTTTTCCTGGAGAGGCCGGCCCCGGATTCTGGACCCCGGGCAGCGCCGCGGGCCCGGCGCTCCGTGCAGGGTCCGTCTGCGCCGCCGTAGCCGAAAAATCCCTTTTGCGCCGCCGGGGCTTGCCCTATATAGCGCGCAGTCGCAGCGCACGTGCCTATGGCCCCCACTCCCGCCCCCGCAACGGGCGGCGCCGTCAGCCCGGTGGGGTTATGCAACGACGCAACGCGTACCCCCGACCGTCCCTTAAACAAGGCGGCGAATTGGAGGCTACGATGGTTGATGTTGTTGTCGGTGGGCCGACCGCGCCCGCCTGTCTGCTTTCTCCCGCGTTCCTGTCCTTCCAGGTCCAGCCCGCACCGACGGGCTTCGCAGGTCAGTCTCCGGATTCCGGCAGCAAACCCTGTATGTGACCCGCCCAGGCCCGCCGTAAGGCCTGCCTGAGCGATCCCGGGCCCGCGAGGCCCGGCGTTTCCCGTTTCCCGCACATCCCGGCCGCCTGCCGCCTCGGAGTCCTGAGATGACCGAGAAGATTGCCCGATTCTTCGCCGAGAACCGTCCCGCCACGCCCTGCCTCGTGGTCGATCTGGACGTCGTCGCCCGCAATTACGACCGGCTGTCCGGCGCCCTGCCGGACGCGAAGATCTACTACGCCGTGAAGGCCAACCCGGCGCCGGAGATCCTGCGCCTGCTGACCGGCCTGGGCTCGTCCTTCGACACGGCCAGCGTGCCGGAGATCGAGGACTGCCTCGCCGCCGGCGCCACGCCCGACCGGATCAGCTACGGCAACACCATCAAGAAGGCCGCCGACATCCGCCGCGCCTACGAGCTGGGCGTGCGCCTGTTCGCCTTCGACAGCGAGGCGGAGCTGGAGAAGATCGCGGCCAACGCCCCCGGCAGCCGCGTCTTCTGCCGCATCCTGACCTCCGGCGAGGGGGCGGACTGGCCGCTGTCGCGCAAGTTCGGCTGCGATCCGGAGATGGCGCGCGACCTGCTGCTGCGCGCCGCCGCCCTGGACGTGGTGCCCTACGGCGTCTCCTTCCATGTCGGCAGCCAGCAGCGCGACCTGGCCCAGTGGGATGCCGCCCTGTCCACCACGGCCGCGATCTTCCGCGACCTGGAGGAGAAGGGCGTGGCGCTGCGCATGGTCAACATGGGCGGCGGCTTCCCGACGCGCTACCGGACCGACGTGCCGGGTACCGATGAGTACGGTTTCGCCATCGACGAGGCGCTGCGCCGCCACTTCGGCAACCGCATCCCGGAGACCATCGTGGAGCCGGGCCGCGGCATGGTGGGCGATGCCGGCATCATCCAGTCCGAGGTGGTGCTGATCTCGCGCAAGTCGGCCAACGATCTGCGCCGCTGGGTCTATCTCGACATCGGCAAGTTCGGCGGGCTGGCCGAGACGATGGACGAGGCGATCCAGTACCCGATCGAGACGGAGCGCGACGGCGGCCCGGCCGAGCCGGTGATCCTGGCCGGCCCGACCTGCGACAGCGCCGATGTGCTGTACGAGCGGGCGGAGTACCGGCTGCCGGTGGATCTCCGGATCGGCGACCGCGTGGCGATCCGCGCCACCGGGGCCTACACCACCAGCTACTCGGCCGTGAACTTCAACGGTTTCGCGCCGCTCCAGGCCTATTACATCTGACCCCGGCGGGGGAACGGTCGCCGCACCGTTCCCCGCCACTGTCCCCGCCACTGTCCACCGCTGGCATTCCGCGGGCGCAACCGGAAGCGGTGATCCCGCCCCGAACTGCGAACGGTCCGCATTATCAAGACAAGCCCCTGATGAAGCGGCCCCGGCGGGCCGCGTTCCGCGGGACCGGCGCCGCGACAGGCTGAACTGGCACTGCCCGATCTGGCTGCAACTGCGTATTTTTTCTGCAACACTTCTGCGCAAAGTCACACCGGACGCCCCCTGCGTCAGGGCAAACCCTTGCAAATCAGACGCTTCGGCGGCTTCATCAGCGCGGACGCCGCTGGCACCCTTGTTGCTGCGGCGCAGAACACAAAAAAAGCCTCTTCGAAACGAATAAGCCTCAAAGGAGCGGTTCCATGCGTATGAGCCGGTTGTTCGCTACCACCGCCGCCGCGGCCCTGCTGTTCGGCGCCGCCGCCGCCCAGGCCCAGGATGCCCCGTTCACCATCACGGGTTCCGCCACCCTGACCACGGACTACGTGTTCCGCGGCATCAGCCAGACCGACGAGGGCGTCGCCGCCCAGGCCGGCCTGAACCTGGAGACCAACTACGGCGTCTTCGCCGGCATCTGGGGCTCCAACGTCGATTTCAACGACGGTGACGAGGCCAGCGCCGAGCTGGATTACTTCATCGGCTACACGAACACCATCGGCAACTTCGGCTACACCGCCCAGGTTCTGTACTACACCTATCCGGGCGCCGACAGCGACCTGGACTACAATTACTGGGAAGTGGGCCTGAACGTCGAGTACACCATCGGCCGCTTCACCCCGAAGGCCTCCGTGTACTACTCGCCGGAGTATTTCGGCGATGCGGGTGACGCCTGGTACGTCTCCGGCGGTCTGGCCGCCGCGGTCACGGACAACCTGGGCGTGGACGTCAATGTCGGCCTCCAGACGGGCGACGCCTGGGCCGACGACGTGGTTGACTGGTCGTTCGGCGTGACCGCCAGCCACTTCGGCCTGGACTTCGCCCTGCGCTACCACGACACCGACATGGACGCCGACCTGGCCGACGAGCGCGTCGTGTTCACGGTCTCCAAGTCCTTCTGATCCGGAATCATCTCCGGTTCGTGCGACGGCCGGCGCCCCAGGCGCCGGCCGTTTTCATTCGGCGTTGTTCTTCCGGTCCGCGCTATCCCGGTCCGCAGCGGGTGCCAGCGCGTCCAGGGCCGGCACCAGACGCGCCATCGCCGCGTGCAGCCGCTCCGCGGAGCTGGCGAAGCACAGGCGCAGATGCCCCTCCCCGCCCGGACCGAAGGCGCAGCCGGGTGCCAGCCCGACGCCGCAGCGGTCCAGCAGATCCTTGGCGAAGGCCAGCGTGTCCGTCACCCCCGGCACGGCCAGGAAGGCATAGAAGGCCCCGGCCGGCGGCAGCAGCCGCACCCCCGGCACGGACGCCAGCGCCGCCGTGACGATCCCCCGCCCGGTCCGGCAGCGCTCCAGTGTCGCCGCCAGGAAGTCCTCGCCCTGCTCCAGGGCCGCCAGCCCCGCCATCTGGATGAATTCCGGCGTGCCGGAGGTGTTGATCTGCACCAGCTTCTCCAGCACCAGCCCCAGCGCCGGCGGGGTCACCAGCCAGCCCAGGCGCCAGCCGGTCATGGCCCAGTTCTTGGAGAAGCTGTTGACGACGATCAGCCGGTCCTCCGGCCCCGCCAGCTCCAGGAAGGACGGCGCGACGGCCCGCTGGCCCGGCGCGCGGTCATAGACCAGACGGCCGTACACCTCGTCCGCGATCAGCCAGATCCCCGTCCGCCGGGCCAGCGCCCACAGGTCGCGCAGACCGTCCCGGTCCAGCATCCAGCCGGTCGGGTTGCTGGGGGAATTGACGAACAGCGCCCGGGTCCGCGGCCCGATGGCGGCGGCGACCCGGCCGGGGTTCAGGCGCCAGCCGCCGGGGCCGGGCTCCAGCGGCACCGGCACCACGACGCCGCCCAGCAGCGTCACCGCCGACATCACGTTGGGCCAGACCGGGGTGACCACCACCACCTCGTCCCCCGGCCCGACCAGCGCCTGCAAGGCCAGCATGATCGCCTGCATGCCGGAGGAGGCGACGGTGATCCGCTCCATCCCGACCGCCACGCCATGGTTGCCTGAAAGATAGGCAGCCAGCCCCTCGCGCAGCTCCGGCAGGCCGCGCTGCCAGGTATAGAAGACGCGCCCGTCGCGGATGGCGCGGTCGCAGGCCTCGCGGATGAAGTCGGGCGTGGGCACGTCGCCCTCCCCGACCCAGAGCGGGATCAGCCCCTCCCGCCCGCGGCCGTACTGGACCATCTGGACGATGCGGGTCTCCTCCAGCCCGGCCACGACGGGACGGAGACCGGGCAGGTCGTGCAGGATCGGCATGGCGGGCTTCCGGGCGGTATCGGCCCCCAGTGGGGCAGGGCGGGGCAGGGGCAGGGGCGGGGGCGGAACGCAAACACGCCACGATAGCATGCCGCCGCCCGGGCGGAAGCCCGCGCCCGCCCTGGTCCCTTCCCTGCCCCCGGTCCCGTGCGGGTCAACCCCGCGTCCGGAACCCCGTGCGGGTCAACCCCGCACCTGAAACACCGTGCGGGCTACCCCCGCACCTGGCAACCCGTGCGGGTCAACCCCGCACGTCGGCCAGATCGGCGGTCAGCAGCCGCGACGGCGGCAGCCGCAGGGTGGCGGTGGTGCCCTCCCCGAACACGCTCTCGATGAAGAGCTGGCCGCCATGCAGTTCCGCCAGCCCGCGCGACAGGGCCAGCCCCAGCCCGGTGCCCGGATTGATCCGGGCATAGATGTTGTCCACCTGGTTGAAGGGGATGAAGACCTTCTCCAGATCCTCGGCCCGGATGCCGATGCCGGTGTCGCTGACGGCGATGCTGAGCCCGCGGGCCGGATCGGCCTGCACCTTCACCCGCACCGACCCGCTGGGGGCGGTGAACTTGATGGCGTTGGACAGCAGGTTCAGGACGATCTGCTTGAACTTCACGTCATCCACCAGCACGGGCGGCAGGCCCGGCGGCACCTCCAGCCTCAGGTCGATGCGGCGCTCCATGGCGCGGGCGCGCACAATGCGCTCGCAGCCGGCCAGCAGCTCGCCCGGATCGCAGATGCGCTCGCGCAGCTCGACCTTGCCCGCCTCCATCTTGGAGACGTCCAGGATGTCGTTGATGAGGTTCAGCAGATGCCGGCCGCTGGCGGCGATGTCGCTGGCATAGCCGGCCTTGGCGATCGGGCTGCCCTGCTGCTTCAGCTCGCTTTCCAGCACCTCGGCGAAGCCGATGATGGCGTTCAGCGGCGTGCGCAGCTCATGGCTCATGTTGGCCAGGAACTCGCTCTTGGTCCGGCTGCCCAGCTCGGCGGCGGCCTTGGCCTGCTCCAGCAGGCGCTCGGCCTCATGGCTGGCGATGGCGATGGCGGCCAGATGGCTGGCCCGCCGGGCCATCTCCATCTCCCGCACATCGGGACCGCGGGCGCTGGTGTGGTAGACGGCGAAGGCCCCCAGCGGCTTGCCCTCCGCCGTCAGGATCGGCAGCGACCAGCAGGCCCGCAGCCCCGATCCGGCCAGGGCGGGGCGGAAGCCCTGCCAGTTGGGATCGGCCTCCATGTCGGTGGTGATGGTCGGCCGGCGGTCATAGATGGCCGGACCGCAGGAGCCGACGCCGGGACCGATGGCGACGCCGTCCACGGCGGCCAGAAGGCCGGTCGGCAGATGCGGGGCGGCCCCGATTCGCAGATGGATGCCGTCCGGTTCCAGCAGCATGACGGAGCAGGCACTGCCCTCCACCTGCTGCTCCACGCCTTCGCAGACGCTCTGCAGGATGCGCTCCTGCGGGGCGCGGCTGGCGGTCAGCTCCAGGATCTCGCGCTCCACCGTCAGCATCCGCTCGGCGCGCTGGCGTTCGCGGTTGTCCTCGTCGAGCTGGTGGGCGTTGCGCTTGAAGACGGAGACGGCGCGCGCCATCTCGCCGATCTCGTCATGCCGGTCGGGCACCGGCACCTCCGCCTCCAGGTCGCCGTCGGCAAGCTGGCGCATGCTGCGGGTCAGCCGCACGATCGGCGCCAGCACCCGGAAATGCACGACGCCGACGGCGATCAGCGTGGCCACGACGGCGGCCAGCATCTCCAGCGCCGACATGCCCAGCAGCCGCACCGATTCGGCCTGCCGCACCAGCGCCGCCTTGTCGGCGCGGTCCATGGCGGCGCTCAACAGGTCGGTGACGGCGTTCAGCCCGGCGGTGGCCGCCGCCGGCAGCGTGCCCGCCTCGACCGGCACCTGGGCCAGCAGCCGGGCGCGTTCCGCGAAGTAGCTGGTCAGAAACAGGTTCTGCGCCCGGGCGAAGGCATCCGCCAGCAGCGGATCGCCGGTCTGTTCCACCAGTTCACGGGTGCGCTCGAAGCGCAGGGTCAGGCGCTGGCCGGCCTGGTCCAGAGCGGCGCGCCGGTCCGGCGTCAGGATCGGCGGGACAGCTTCGGCCCGGATCAGGGTCAGGATGTCGCGGCCGGCCTCCTCACGCAGGCGCAGCCCCTCCGCGATCAGGAGTTCCAGCGGCACGGCCTGACCGCCCCGGGCCAGCGCCGGCTGGTTCAGCGCGATCAAGATGCGGTGCATGGACTCGGCCTGGGCGTTCACCGACTCCAGCCAGACCTCGCGCAACCCCGGCTCGCGCTCGGCCGCCGGCAGGGTGATCGCCGCGTCCAGGCGGCGGCGCACCGCCTCCACCCGCCCGAAGGCGGCCGCCAGCTCGTCCGCCAGCGCCGGCACGGCGCCGTCGGTACGCTGGCGGAGCTGCGACAGCGCCTGTTCGATGTGCAGGTTGACGATGCTGCGGTGGTCGGCCAGCGTCCGTTGCACCTCGGCCGACACGGGGTCGGGCGAGGTCAGGGCTGTGAGACCGACCGAGCGTTCCAGGGCGAAGTCGCGGATGCCCAGCAGCAGATCGGTGCTGATGCGTTTCAGTTCGATCACCGAACGCGCCGCCCGCCAGTCCCGCAGCTCCGCCTGAATATCGGACGCGGTGCCGATGAACTGGAGCGTCGCCAGCATGATCAGCGCCCCGAACAGGGCTGCGCGCATGCACTCCTCCTGACCGGCCCCCGGACATCCCCGTCCGGACGGACCGCCCCTAGCAATAAAGCCACCCCGAATGACCAGCCAATTTAGGCGACAGACACCCTGTTCTGCAAACGGAAGAATGAAAAAATATCGGAGGGATATATTCGGAACATTGGAGAACCGGGGCACCGACCGCCGTTCGATGAATATTCAACAGTTCAGACGCATGCAGAGGGGGACGCGGAGGGGCGGAATGTCCTATCCTTAAGTTGGGATTGTCCCCCGATGCCACCGCAGCGACCTTTCAGCGATGACCGACAGCGATGCTTCCGCAACTCCCGGTACCGCCGAGGACCGGCCAGAGGATCATGACGGGCTTGTCTTCGACGACGAGTCGCGGGACGCGCTGCACATTCTGCCGCTGGGCATGCTGCCGATCGCCACGCCCGGCCTGCGCCGGGCCAAGCTGATCAAGAACGCGCGCCTGGAAACCGTGGTGGAACTGTTCCACGACCGCCAGTCCGGCAGCGGTCAGGTCAGCGCCGACCATCTCGGCTCGCTGTTCCCCACGCACAAGAAGGAACTGCGCACCGATCTGGTGCAGGTCGGCAAGCTGGTCCGGCTGAACAGCTTCGACATCTACACCCTGCGCAAGGAGCTGCGCCGCATCGGCATCCCGGTCAACGACGAGCGCCACCTGCGCCTGTCCGACAGCAAGCGGTCGGAGCTGACCGGCTACATGAAGCACTTCACCCGGCCGCTGCTGCAGCAGGTCTATGGCGGCGAGGAGCGCAGCATCGACGATGTCTCCGACATCCTGAAGATGCTGGCCAATCCCGACCGGGACGAGGCGCTGCGGAACCTGCGCATGCTGTCCGACAAGCTGAAGGTCGGGTTGCAGGACATCCCCGACTTCCTGGAGGAGTACGGCGATACCTTCCTGTCGCTGGCCTATTTCCGGAGCTGCCTGGACGGCCTCGTGCCCGACGTGCAGCGATTCATGAAATGGGCCCTGGACGCGGCGGACAGCGAACTGATCTCCCGCGACCGGCAGATGATGAAGATGCTGTCGGAGGTGCAGTCGAAGCTGACCGGCATCACCACCTCCATCACCGGCCGGTTCGAGGCGTTCGACCGCCGCAGCAAGGATTTCTGGACCGACATCAGCGCCGACAGCTTCCGCACCGTGCGGCACCAGATCGAGAGCCACCATGTCACGATCGGCGGCGTGCTCTGCGGGCTGGCGGTGAAGATGGCGCTCTGGCGGGACCGCTTCCCCCATGGCGGCGGCGGCCCGCAGAAGCGGGTGGAGTTCGTGCGCTCGGAGATCCTGCCGGGCCTGGACCACATCAACGCCATCGAGCGCAGCGCCGGCGCGGCCTGAACCGGCCCGGCGCGGGTGACATCCGTGGCGGCCCGTTTTGGTCGTTGCGCATGAGAATAATTATTACTATAGCCCCTCCCGGACCGCGGGCGGCCCGATCCCCCGCGACGATCCAGGAACCGACGATCCGAAGATCCCGGAGGGGGAGACATGCAGAAGACCTGGTGGCTGGACGCCGCGCTGGCGGTGCTGGCGGCGACGGCACCCGCGTCGGCGCAGGAGGCGGGGACCGCGACCGGAGAGGACGCCGCGGCCGACCGCCCGATCGACGAGATCATCGTCACCGGCGCCCGCCAGCGCAGCGGGGCCGCGACCAAGACCGACATTCCCGTGATCGAGACGCCGCAGCCGATCAGCATCGTGCCGGCCGAACTGTACCAGGCGCAGGGGGCGCTCTCCGTCGCGGACACGCTGCGCTACGTCGCCGGCGTACAGGCCAATCCCTACGGGCCGGACAGCCGGGTGGACAGCAGCTTCATCCGCGGCACCAACCCGTTGCAGTTCCGCGACGGCATGCGCGACCTGTTCAGCTACTACGCCAGCATCCGTGCCGACCCCTATACCTTCTCCCAGGTGGAGGTGGTGCGCGGCCCGGCCTCGGTGCTGTTCGGCACCACCTCGCTGGGCGGCCTCGTCAATCTCGTCTCCAAGACGCCGCGGTTCGAGACGGGGGGCGAGGTGTCGCTGCGCTACGGCTCCTTCGACCGCAAGGAGGCGCTGGCCGACGTGACCGGAACCCTCGCCCCCGGACTGGCCGGGCGGCTGGTGGCCCGCGTCCGCGAGTCGGGCACCCAGACCGACCATGTGCCCGACGACCGCACCCTGCTGGCGCCGTCCGTGCGCTGGCAGCCGGGGCCGGACACCGACATCACCCTGCTCGGCCTGTACCAGGAGGATGACGGCGGCTCCACCTCGCAGTTCCTGCCGGTGGTCGGCACCCTGCTGCCGAACCCGAACGGCCGGCTGCCGGACAGCCTGTTCATCGGCAAGCCGGGCTGGGACCGCTATGACGGGCGGCTGCGCCAGGGCACCGGCATCGTGGAGCACCGCTTCACCGACCGCGTCCGGATGAACCTGCGCGCGCGCTACGTGGACAGCGACCTGACCTACCTGACCCACTATCCCGACAGCTACGCCAACCCGACCAACCCCTACCTGGACCCCGCCCGGCGCCTGATCGGCCTCTATGCCGACGGCAGCAAGGCGCGGATGGACATCTTCTCCACCGACAACAACCTGCGCGTGGACTTCAACACCGGCGCGGCGGTGGAGCATGTCGTCCTGGCCGGCGTGGACTACAGCTGGAACCATGTCCGCAAGAAGGGCGGGTTCGGCTACGAGATCATCGACATCTACGATCCGGACTACGACGCCCTGTCCGACTTCGGCGGCGGCCTGCCGGCCACCGACCCGACGGAGGACGTGGCGCAGAAGCAGCTCGGCTTCTATGTGCAGGACCAGATCCGGCTGTGGGACCGGGCCTCGGTCGTGCTGGGCGGCCGGCGCGACCGGGTCCGCACGACCAATGCGGGCAGCCCGACGGAGGAGGCGGAGGCCACCTCGCTCCGCGCCGGGCTGATCGTGGAGGTGCTGACCGGCGTCTCCCCCTTTGTCAGCTACACGGAATCCTTCGAGCCGATCGCCGGCACCGCCAGCGACGGCGGGGCCTTCGATCCCAAGCGCGGCCGCCAGTACGAGGCCGGGGTCAAGTTCCATCCCGACGACGCCACGCTGCTGACCCTGACCGGCTACCACATCAAGGAGAGCAACCGGCCGGTGGACGACCCCGCGACGCCCGACCCGTTCGACCAGACCCAGGCGGGCTCGCTCACCTCCAAGGGTTTCGAGGTGGAGGCGAGCCGGCTGCTGCCGGGGAACTACGAGATCATCGCCAGCTACAGCTACACCAAGGCGGAGATCGAGGAGGAAGGCACCCAGTTGGAGAACGTGCCGAAGCACAACGCCTCGCTCTGGGGGACGAAGACGCTCGATCTCGGCAGCGAGGCCAGACTCCGGCTGGGCGGCGGCGTGCGCTACGCCGGCGCCAGCCGGTCCTACGGGGCGGCCTTCCCCGACGGCCTGCGCACGCCCTCCTACACGCTGGTGGACGCGCTGGCCGAGGTGACCTGGCGGAACTGGCAGTTCACGCTGAACGCCACGAACCTGCTGGGCAAGGACTACTATTCGGCCTGCCTCGCCCGCGGCGACTGCTTCATGGGGGCGGAGCGGACCGTCTTCGGCACCCTGAGCTACCGCTTCTGAGCGGCCGGACGGCGGCCCCCCGCGGGGCCGCCGCGCCCCGGCGGGCGCCTCACGACGCCGGGGCGGCGGGCACCAGCGTGCGCGGCAGCAGCAGCCAGTAGCGGCCCGGGCTCTTCATCCGGCCGGCGCGCAGTTCCGCCTCCGGGCCATGGCCCCAGAAGACGTCGCCGCGCACGGGGCCGCGGATGGCGCCGCCGGTGTCCTGCGCCACCAGCAGCCGTTGCAGCCGCCGGGCCGGGTCCAGCGGGTCCTCCGCATCCAGCCAGAGCGGCGTGCCGTAGGCGACAAAGCTGCGGTCCACGGCAAGGCTGCGGCCCGGCGTCAGAGGCACGCCCTGGGCGCCGACCGGGCCTTCCCCGTCCAGCAGGCGGAAGAAGACATAGGAGGGGTTGCGGTTCATCACCTCGGCAGCGCTGGCGGGGTTCGCCTCCAGCCAGGCGCGGATCGACTGCATGGTGACCGCCTCCTTCGCCATCGCGCCGCGGGCCACCAGCTCGCGCCCGATGGCGACGTAGGGATGGCCGTTCTGCCCGTCATAACCGACGCGCAGCTCCGTCCCGTCCTCCAGCACCACGCGGCCGGAGCCCTGGATCTGGAGGAAGAAGGCCTCCACCGGATCGTCCACCCAGAGCAGTTCCAGGTTGCGCCCCTTCAGCGCGCCGGCCTCGATCTTCGCGCGGTCCTCATAGGGGCGCAGCCGGCCGTCCACGACCCGGCCGGCGATGCGCTCGCCCTTCAGCGCCTCGCGGAATTCGCCCAGATCGACCATCACCAGATCGTCGGGGCGGCGCAGCAGCGGCGTCTGGAACGGCCCGTGCTGGCGGCGGGAGCCGCGCAGCAGCGCCTCGTAATAGCCCGTGAACAGGCCCTCGTCCGTGCCGTTGTTGCCGGCCAGCCAGGGCCGGAACCAGGTCTCGAAATAGGCGCGGGCGGCCCCTCCGTCGCCGGGCGGCACGGCGGCCAGGGCGGCGCAGGCCGGCTTCCAGTCGGCGATGCGGCCCAGCATGCCCTGCGGCCCCAGGGTGCGCCCGTCCGGCTGCGGCGCCAGCCGGGCGCAGGAGCGGGCCAGCACCGGCAGCGCCGCCGCATGGTCGTCCCCGGCCCAGCCGGGCAGGTCGCGGAAGTCGGCGGCGGCGAGCGTCAGGCGCGCGGGCGGCGGCTCCTTCGGCGGGCGCGGGGCGCCGCAGCCGGCGAGCGCGGACAGGAGAAGGGCGGCCAGCACGAGGCCGGCGCGGGTCGGGCGTGTCTGTCGGGGCATGGCTCGGGCGGGGTCGCGGGAAGGATGCCCCTTGCTACCCAAGCCCGGCGCGGGGGGAAAGCGGCAATAGCGTGGCAGGACCCCGGAGCATGGCCGGGGAGCGTCCGCCCCGAAGCGACGCCCTGCCCCCGCGGGAACCGGGTGCCCGTCGCCGGGGCACCCGCGTCTCGCGTCAGGGCACCCGCGTCTCGACCAGCAGCCAGTTCGGGTCCGGCGAGCGGGTGTTGCGGCTGAAGGTCCAGATGTCCACGACCTCGATCGCCTCATCCGGGTCGCCGTCCACGACGTCGCCGGCGGCGTTCACCGTGCAGTCCACCTGATGGGTGATGAACCTGATGGTGACCATGGCATGGCGACCATCCATCCGCGCTTCCTTCAGATCGACGGACTCGAAGGCGGTGATGCGGGTCTCCCGCGTCTCCCCGGCGGCCTGACGCTTGCGGATCGCCTCGGCGAAGCCGTCATAGACGTCATCCGCCAGCAGCGGGCGCAGGGTCGGGGTGTCGCCGTCGGCGAAGGCCTTCACGATCATCTCGAAGGCGGCCTTGGCCCCTTGCAGGAAGTGCTTCTCGTTGAAGGTCGGGTCGGCCGCGCGGATCTGCCGCAGCCCCTCCTCCAGGGAGATCGGACCCGTTTCCACCGGGAGCGGGGCCTCGGGCGGGCGGCCACGGTCGGGCAGCGGAACCACGTTGTCGGATTCCGCCGGGGCGGGAGCCTGACCGGCCTTCGGCGGCGGCGTGAAGGGGTTGGGACGCTGCCGCTCCTCGCCATGCCGGCGCCCGAGGACGCTGCGCAGGCGATACACCAGGAACGCGGCGACCATGCCGAAGATCAGGATGTCGAAGAAATAGAAACCTTCACCCATGCGAGTATCCTGCCACCTTCGGTTCTGCGGGGCGGCCCCGGCGGGGACCGCTTGCCCGGTGGTCGGGCCGGTGAACGGGTCTGTGATCGGCCGGTGGCCGAGCATGTCGGGGACCCGTACCCCTTTCAACCTGCCCGTCCGATCATTAACTCCTGATGGACGCTTCGTGTCGCCGTCCTGTTACCGCTGCCCTGGCGCCGATCCTCTCTTGCCGCGATACTCTTGCCGCGATACGTGGCCCGCAAGGGCCTCGCCCTTGAGCGGAGAAGCCCTTGAGCGGGAAAGAACGTCGGGGCGGGTGCGGTGACCGGGGCGGAATACCGCCTGCCAGCCCGACCGGCTTTCCGGTTAGATAGGCCGTTTCCCATAATTGAGCAAGGACGCCCATGCGCTTCCTTCTTTTCTTCCTGCTTCTTCCCCTGGCCGAGATCGCCGGATTCGCCTGGGTCGGCAGCGCCATCGGCGTGCTGCCGACGGTGCTTCTGGTGGTGCTGTCGGCCCTGGTCGGCATCGGGCTGCTGAAGCGGCACGGCATCGACACGCTACGCCGCGCCCAGGACCGCCTGGACCGCGGCGAGCCCCCGGTGCAGGAGGCGTTCGACGGGCTCTGCCTGGCGCTCGCCGGCCTGCTGCTGGTGATCCCCGGCTTCCTCTCCGACATCGCTGGGCTGCTGCTGTTCCTGCCGCCGGTGCGGTCGTGGCTGTTCGGGCGGATGAACATGGTCGTGGTCACCACAGGCCCGGCCGGGGTGCGGCCGGGCGGCCCGCTGGACGGCGCCGGCCGGCCCGGCGGCCGCGCCCATGGCGGCCCCGACGTGATCGAGGGCGACTGGGTCGAGGTGCGCGAGGAGCGCTACCGGCTGGAGGGCGAGGGCGGCGACGATACGCCGCCGACCGAAAGCCGCTGGCGGCCGCCCGGACGCTGAGGTCGGGAGGCTGAGGGCCGGCGCGGGCGCTGAGGGCCGGCCGCTATTTCGGCGGCCGGCGGTTGGCGAGCTTCCACTGGCTGGCCTGGCTGAAACGCCGGGCCAGAAAGTGGTAGGTCTTCTTCAGCAGCGCCTCCAGCGCCGGGCCCTTGTCGAGCGGCGGCATCTCCGCCCCTTGCAGCGCCTGCCAGTCCTCCAGCAGCTCCTCCCACGGCATCAGGCACTGGTGCAGGTCGTCGCGCATCTCCCGGATGTAGGCGATGTTCTGCTCGAACTTGCGCAGCATGACCAGGATCTCCCCGGTCTGCGCATCGACCTGGGCGAAGCGCGCCTCCAGATCGGCCAGCGGCGGCAGGCAGAGGGTCTGCATGCGGACGATCTCCTCCCGCATCGTGCGCTCGGCCTTGTAGATGCGGTGTGCCGTCTCCAGCCCCTGGCGGATCATCGCCAGCAGGTGCATGCGCTCGCGCAGCCCCTCGATGTAGGCCAGTTCCTGCGCCAGCAGGTCCACCCGCTTCTCCACCTCCTGTTCGACATCGCCCGACAGCGCGAGCCGGTCCGCGATCATGCGGAAGGCCTCATGGACGCGGGCCTTGGTGGTCGGGTCGCCGACCACCTGCTCCAGATGCTCCAGGCTGGTGATGACCGTCTCCCCGCCCGTCATCCAGGTGACGAGCTGCACCGTCAGCCGGGCGCGGGCGATCTGGTAGTGCTTCTCGTCCACCCGCCAGGAGGCGGTGCCGTCCAGCAGCTCGTTCGGGATGCTGTCGCCGGGCTTGATCTGGCGGACGTATTTCAGCCCGCGCGCGGCCATGTCCAGGAGCTGGCCGTCGAAGCTCTTGGGGTCGATGTTGAACTCCGCGCAGAGCTTGTCGAGCGCGACCTCCGCGTCGTTCTTGCCCAGGCGGAAGCGCATCACCGGCTCCTCCGTCGTGGCGGACAGGATGAAGCGCGCCCCTTCCAGGGTGAAGACCTTGTGGTCGAACAGGAAGTGGGTGGCGCGGTTGGGGCCGGGCTGGATGCCTTGGCTCATGGCTCGGGATCGGGTTGCGGACAGGGGGTCGGGGGACGGGCCGGGCGACGGTTTCCGGCATGCCCCGGGAGCCGCCGATGATACCACGTCCGAAAAAGCCGAGCAGGGCTTTGCCAACATGGCGCCGGCGCGCTAGCCTCCCGCCCCGGTCACAGCAACCGGACAGTCCCATGCCGCACCCGCCCGTTCCGCCCGATGCCCGCGAAGCCATCCGCATCGAGGATCTGCACAAGAGGTTCGGCGATCTGGAGGTGCTGAAAGGCGTGTCGCTGACGGCGCGGGAGGGCGACGTGATCGCCCTGATCGGCTCGTCGGGGTCGGGCAAGAGCACGCTGCTGCGCTGCATCAACCTGATGGAAGTGCCCGACGAGGGCCGCGTCTCCATCCAGGGGGAGACGATCCGCATGACCCGCGACCGCGCGGGTGCCGTGCGCCCGGCCGACCGCCAGCAGGTGGACCGCATCCGTCAGCGCCTGGGCATGGTGTTCCAGAACTTCAATCTCTGGACCCACATGACCGTGCTCCAGAACGTCATCGAGGCGCCGGTGCATGTGCTGGGCCAGCCGAAGGAGGCGGCGGTGGAGCGGGCCCGCGCCCTGCTCGCCAAGGTCGGGCTGGCGGACAAGCTGGACGCCTATCCGGCCCAGCTTTCCGGCGGCCAGCAGCAGCGCGCCGCCATCGCCCGCATGCTGGCGATGGAGCCGAAGGTGATGCTGTTCGACGAACCGACCTCGGCCCTGGACCCCGAGCTGGTGGGCGAGGTGCTGCGCGTCATCCGCACGCTGGCGGACGAGGGCAACACCATGCTGATCGTGACGCACGAGATGGCCTTCGCCCGCGACGTCTCCAGCAAGGTGGTGTTCCTGCACCAGGGCCGGATCGAGGAGGAAGGCACCCCCGACGAGGTGTTCGGCAACCCGCGCAGCGAGCGCTGCCGCCAGTTCCTCTCCCGCGAGACGGCGTACTGACCGCCGCCCCCCGGCGCCGCTACTCCCCGGCGGCCCCGGCCTCGATCGCCTCCATGTCGGCGTCGGAGAAGCCGAAATGGTGGCCGATCTCATGGATCAGGACATGGCGCACCAGATGCGTCAGGTCCTCCCCCGTCTCGCACCAGTAGTCCAGCAGCGGCCGGCGGTAGAGGTAGATCATCTCCGGCCCGCGCGGCAGGTCGGACACGCTCTGGAACGGCAGGCCGACGCCGCGGTAGAGCCCCAGCAGGTCGAACGGGCTTTCCAGGCCCATCTCCTGCTCGGTCTCCTCGTCGGGGAAATCCTCCACCCGGATCAGCACGTTGCGCACATGCTGGCGCAGTTCCTCCGGGATGGTGTCGAAGGCGCGGGCGGCGATCGCCTCGATCTCCTCCAGCGTGGGGGCGGTCGTGAAACGGCGCAGGGACGCCATGGGGTTCCTCTCGTGGTGCGGGTCCGGAGCTTGCCGCGCGCGCTTGACGTGGGCAAGCGTCCGGGCCACGTCAATGGCGGCGGGGCCGCGGGGTCCCGCAGAGAAACGGCACAGGGAGGAGAGCATGGCGACGACACAGACGGGGACGCTCACGGGCGCGGCACTGACGGGCGCGGCTCGGGCCGAGGCGCTGGCGGGGCTGGCGGCGTGGCGGGAGGTGGAGGGGCGCGACGCCATCCGGCGCAGCTTCGTCTTCCCCGACTTCAACGCCGCCTTCGGCTTCATGACGCGGGTGGCCCTGCTGGCGGAGACGATGAACCACCACCCGGAATGGTCCAACGTCTACAACCGGGTCGAGGTCACGCTGACGACCCACGACGCCGGCGGCGTCACGGCCCTGGATGTCCGCATGGCCGGTTTCATGGACGGAATCGCCGGCTGACCGGCGGCCGGACCGCCCCCGCTGCCGCTCAGTCCGCCGGGAAGTACCGGCGGGTGCGGTTCGCCAGCGCCACCAGCGACAGCATCACCGGCACCTCCACCAGGACGCCGACGACGGTCGCCAGCGCCGCCCCGCTGTCCAGCCCGAACAGGCTGATGGCGACCGCCACCGCCAGCTCGAAGAAGTTGGAGGTGCCGATCAGCGCCGCCGGGGCGGCGATGGCGAAGGGGATGCGCCAGATCCAGGCCCAGGCGTAGGCGATCAGGAAGATGCCGTAGCTCTGCACCAGCAGCGGCGCCGCGATCAGCGCGATCAGCAGCGGCTGCGCCAGGATGCGCCCGCCCTGAAAGCCGAACAGCAGCACCACCGTGGCCAGCAGCCCGACCACCGTCCACGGCTTGCAGCGGGCGGTGAAGGCGGTCACGGCGGCCGCGCCGCCGCGGCGTTCCAGCCGCCGCCGGGTGGCGTAGCCGGCTGCCAGCGGGATCACGACATAGAGCAGCACCGCCAGCAGCAGCGTGTCCCACGGCACCGCCACCTCCGTCACCCCCAGCAGCAGGGCGACCAGCGGCGCGAAGGCCAGCACCATGATCAGGTCGTTCACCCCGACCTGGACCAGCGTGTAGGTGGCATCGCCGCGCGTGAGCTGGCTCCAGACGAAGACCATGGCGGTGCAGGGGGCGGCCCCCAGCAGGATCAGGCCGGCGATGTACTGCTTGGCGTCGGCCGGGTCCACGAGGTCGCGGAACAGCCCTTCGAAGAACAGCACGCCCAGGGCGGCCATGGTGAAGGGCTTCACCAGCCAGTTCACCACCAGCGTCACCGCCAGCCCCTTCGGCCTGTCGCCCACCCGGCGCAGGGCGGCGAAATCCACCGACACCATCATCGGGTAGATCATCACCCAGATCAGCAGGGCGACGACCAGATTGACGTTCGCCACCTCCAGCCCGCTCAACAGCCCGAACAGGCCGGGCGCGACGCTGCCCAGGGCGATGCCGCCGGCGATGCACAGCGCGACCCAGAGCGACAGCCAGCGCTCGAACAGGCCGAGCGGGGCGGCCCCGCGGTCGTCGGCGACGGCGGCGGTCATGCCCCGCCCCCGGCCGCCGTGGCAGCGTCGAGCGTGGCAGCGTCGAGCGGGGCCGCGCCGATCTCGTCCAGCCGGCGCTTCAGGCTCAGCCGGTCCAGGGCGCGGATCGGCAGGTTGACGAAGATCTCCAGCCGGCGGTGGATCATGCGGTAGACGTCCGCCGCCACGGCATGCTTCTCCGCCTCCGGGCCGGTGACGGCGGAGGGGTCGGGGAAGCCCCAGTGCGCCGTCATCGGCTGCCCCGGCCAGATCGGGCAGACCTCCCCGGCGGCCTGGTCGCAGACGGTGATGACGAAGTCCAGCGCCGGCGCGTCCGGACCGGCGAACCCGCTCCAGTCCTTGGAGCGGGCGTCCGACAGGTCGTACTTCAGGCTGGTCAGCAGCGCGCTCACGGCCGGGTTCAGCTGCCCCGACGGATGGCTGCCGGCGCTGTAGGCGCGGAAGCGGCCACCGCCGATCCGGTTCAGGATGGCTTCGGCCATGATGCTGCGGGCGCTGTTGTGGGTGCAGAGGAACAGCACGGAATAGACGCGGCTTCCGGGGGTGTCGGCCATGGTCCTCTCCTGGTGGGCGGGTGCGGGCGGGCCCGGCGGCGGGATCAGCGCTCGGGCGGGTGGCAGGACGGGTCCGGGCAGGCGGGACCGGAGCCCGGCGGAACGCTGTCCGGGATGCCGCACAGATCCGGCCGGCCCTGGCAGCAGTCCTCCAGCAGGAAGGCCATGAGCCGCCGCGTGCCCTCCAGGTCCGTGGCGTAGAAGACCTGCCGCTGCACCCGCCAGGAGCGCAGCAGCCCCGCCCGCTCCAGCGCCGCCAGATGGTGCGACAGGGTGGAGGCCGCGACGCCCGCCGCCGCCGCGATGTCCCCCGCGCTCAGCCCCTCCGGCCCCCGGCGCACCAGCAGGCGGAAGACGGTCAGACGGGTATCCTGGGCCAGGGCGGCCAGCGCCTCGACGGCCTTTCTCGTTTCCATATTTCGACGATAATCGAATTATCGAAGCGTGTAAAGGCCGACCGGCCGCACCGGCTGACCGCCGGCGGGCCGGAAACCAATCCGGCCGCCGCCGGTTCTCCCCGGATCGCAACCCGATCCCGGAACCGGAGACCGGCCATGTCCCTGCGCGAGATGATCGCCGACCACCCCGACGTCCGCGGCGACCTGAACCCCGCCCTGGCCGCCTGCATCGAGGAGACGCTGGCCTGCGCCCAGGTCTGCACCGCCTGCGCCGACGCCTGTCTGGCGGAAGGCATGGTGGCCGAGCTGCGCCAGTGCATCCGGCTGAACCTGGACTGTGCGGACGTGTGCGCCGCCGCGGGCGCCGTCGCCACGCGCCGGACCGGCGGCAACGTGCCGGTGATCCGCGCGCTGCTGGACGCCTGTGCCCTGGCCTGCCGCCGCTGCGGCGAGGAATGCGCCCGCCATGCCGGAGCGCACGCCCACTGCCGCCTCTGCGCAGACTCCTGCCGCCGCTGCGAGGCGGCCTGCCGGGAGGCGCTGGAGAGCCTGCCGGCCTGATCCGTCCGGGGACGGGTGTCAGGCGGCGCGGGGGGCGCCGACGGCCAGCAGGTCGGCCAGCGCCTCCGGCTCGGCCGCGTAGCGGCCGAAGGGGGACGCCGCCCCGCCCGTCAGGCGCAGGATCAGGCCCGCCAGCGCCTCACGCGCATCCTCCCAGGAGATGCCGGAGAGGAAGCGCAGGCGCAGCGTCTCCGTCCGCGGCGGCTCCGCCAGCCGGGCGTAGAGCCGGTAGATCACGCTGTGGTCGGGGTCCTTCGGCAGGCCGGCGGGGCGCCCGTCGTCGTCCAGCGAGGCGACGAAGGCGCGCACGGCCCCGGCCTCGGGAAACAGCGGCAGGGCGGCCAGCAGGCCCGCATCGTCATCCCCGTCGGCCCCGTCGGGCAGGCGCAGGGCCGGAGCGTCGGCCGGCCCCACCCGCAGGCGGGCATCCTCCGCCAGCCCGAAGGCCAGCAGCGCGGCGGTGAAGCGGTGCAGGGCGTGCTCCGGCAGGGACGGGGCGTCCGGCAGCAGTGCGACCAGGGTACGGCCGCGGCGGGAGCGGGCGACGGCCGGATGGATCAGGCGCGGCAGGTGGGAGAGGTCCAGCGTCCCGGGCACGGCCACCTCCACCGCGGCGGCGGTGACCGGAGGCGAGATCCCGCAGACCAGCGGGGAAACGGCGAGCGTCATGGTGCAGCCCTTGCGGTTGCAGGGTCGCCGGAGTGCGTGTCGGGGGTCTGGAAGGGCCGCGGAGAGCGGGGAGAAGCGACCAGGACCACCGACTTGCGCCGGCGGCCCTTGGTTCGATCGTCAGAAGCGCGAACGGTGGGCCGCCATGTCGGTGGTCCACCAATAAAACGAAAAGGATGGAAAGCTCTTCGTCATCGACGCGCAACTCCGTGAGGCCGACAGGGGTATCACGGTCCGGCGACCGGCGCAACCGGGTGCGGCACCGTGGCCGCGGCCCCGCGGCCGGCGGTTCAGACCGGCTCGAAGTCGAGCCCGATGTCGAAGTTCCGCACGCTGTGGGTCAGCCAGCCGAGCGAGATCAGGGTGACGCCCGTCTCCGCCACGGCGCGCACGCTCTCCGGCGTGATGCCGCCCGACGCCTCGGTGATCATGCGGCCGCCGACCATCGCCACCGCCTCGCGCAGCGTGTCCGGCGCCATGTTGTCCAGCAGCACGGCGTCCACCGGCAGGGTCAGCAGCTCGGCGAGCTGCTCCAGCGTGTCCACCTCGACTTCGATCTTGACCATGTGCCCGGCGCGGGCGCGGGCGCGCTGCACGGCGGCGCGCAGGCCGCCCGCGGCGACCAGGTGGTTGTCCTTGATCAGCACCGCGTCGTCCAGGCCGAAGCGGTGGTTCTGGCCGCCGCCCACCCGCACCGCGTACTTCTCCAGCGCGCGCAGGCCGGGGGTGGTCTTGCGGGTGCAGACGATGGCCGCCCCGGTGCCCTCGATCGCCCGGACCAGCGCCGCCGTCTGGGTGGCGATGCCGCAGAGCCGGCCCAGCAGGTTCAGCGCCGTCCGCTCGGCCGAGAGGATCGGCCGCGCCGCCCCTTCCACCACGGCCAGCACGCCGCCCGGCTCCACCGCCGTGCCGTCCGGCGCCTCGATGCGGACGGCGAGCGTCGGGTCCAGCAGGCGGAAGGCCAGCAGGGACGGCTCCAGCCCCGCCACGACGCCGGCCTTGCGCGACCGCAGCACGGCGCGCGCCCGCGCCCGCGTGGAGACGCAGGCCTCGGCCGTGATGTCGCCGGCGGGCCCCAGATCCTCCAGCAGGGCGCGGCGGACCAGATCCTCGTAGAGGAGCGGATAGGGCGGGGAATGGTACATCGGGGGTTCCAGGTGGAAGGCGGCGGTGCCGCCGGATTGTTCCGGAAATGGAATGAACTGCGGCGGGTCTCAGTCGGAGCCGGCGAGCGCCAGTTCCGGCGGTTCCGCCGCGGCAACGGTTCCCGCATCCGCGGGGTGGTCGAGGGTCACGGTCCGGTGCCGGCGCCAGACCGCGCGCGGCTCCGGCCAGTCGGTGCGGAAATGGGCGCCGCGGCTTTCGCAGCGGGCCAGCGCCGCCTGCACGATCAGGCGGGAGACGATCAGGCGGGAGCGCAGTTCCGCCGCCGCCCGCACCCGCGCCCCGGCGGCGCCGTCCGGCCCGGCCGTGCCGGCGCGCGGCAGCGCGTCCGCCTCCCGCTGCAGCCCGGCCAGGGCGGCCGCCGCCGCCTCCAGTCCCGCGCCGTCGCGCACCAGCCCGCAGCCGGCGGACATGACGGCGCGCGCCCGGGCCGACAGCACCTCGGCCGCCGCGGCATCCGCCGGCAGCGCCGGGACCGCCGGGACCGGCAGCGGCGGCAGGGCGGGCACGGGCTCTGCCAGGATGGCGGCCGCGGCGCGCTCGGCGAAGACCAGCGCCTCCAGCAGCGAGTTGGAGGCCAGCCGGTTCGCCCCGTGGACGCCGGTGCCCGCCACCTCGCCGCAGGCCCAGAGGCCGGGCACGTCGCTGCGGCCGTCGCGGTCGGTGGCGATGCCGCCCATGTGGTAGTGCGCCGCCGGGGCCACCGGCACGGGCTGCCGCACCGGGTCGATCCCGGCCTCGGCACAGATCCCGGCCACGGTGGGAAAGCGCGCCGCCCCCCCCGCCGCCCAGATCGCGCGCAGGTCCAGCAAGACCGGCTCGCCGCGGGCGACGCGGCGGCCGATGGCGCGGGCCACCACGTCGCGCGGCGCCAGTTCGGCCAGCGGATGCTCCGCCGGCATGAAGCGGCGACCGGCCCCGTCCAGCAGCAGCGCACCGGCCCCGCGCAACGCCTCCGTCAGCAGGGGCGTGCGGCCCGGCGTGTCGGTGGCGAGCGCGGTGGGGTGGAACTGCACGAACTCCAGGTCGCGCAGGCCCGCCCCGGCCAGGGCGGCCAGCGCCAGCCCGTCGCCCGTCGCCTCGGCCGGGTTCGTGGAATGGCGGTAGAGCTGGCCGATGCCGCCCGTCGCCAGCAGCACGGTGCCGCAGCGGTGGAAAACCCAGCCGGCCCCCTGGTCCACTGCCCCGTCGCCGGCCTCTCCGTCCCCTGCCCCGTCACCCGGACCGGCATGGAAGGCCAGCAGGCCGCAGACCCGGCCGCGCGCCCGCACCAGCTCCCAGGCCACGGCCCCGGTGCGGACCGTGATGTGCGGCGCCTGCCGCACCCGCTCCGCCAGCCAGCCGACCACGGTGCGGCCGGTGGCATCGCCGCCGGCGTGCAGGATGCGGGGGGCGGAATGCGCGGCCTCCCGCCCGACGGCGGGACGGCCCCCGGCGTCGCGGTCCACCGGCAGCCCGGCGTCGATCCAGGCGGCCAGCCGTTGCGCGCCCTCGCGGGCCAGCAGGTCCGCCAGGGCGGGATCGGTCAGGCCGGCGCCGGCCTCCACCGTGTCGGCGGCATGGGCCTCGGGCGTGTCGTCGGCCCCCAGCGCCGCGGCGATGCCGCCCTGCGCCCACAGGCTGGACCCGCCGGGCAGCCCTTCCGTCTTGGTCAGCAGCGTCACCCGGCGCGGCGCCAGCCGCAGCGCCGCGACCATGCCGGCAAGGCCGGAGCCGACCACCAGCACGTCGGTGCAGGACACGGCGACGCCGTCCATGATGCTCCCTCCTCCCGCGGCGCGGGTCAGCGGCTCAGCTCCAGCATCCGGTCCACGGCGCGGCGGGCGCGCGCGGCCACGGCGGCATCGACCTCCACCCGCGGCTCCAGCGTCGTCAGCGACTGCAGGATGTTGGACAGGGTGATGCGCTTCATGTGCGGGCACAGGTTGCAGGGCTTCACGAACTCCACCGCCGGGTTCGCCGCCTCCAGATTGTCCGCCATGGAGCATTCGGTGACCATCAGCACCCGCTTCGGCCGCTGCGTCTCCACGAAGCCCTGCATCTTGGCGGTGGAGCCGACGAAGTCCGCCTCCGCCAGCACGTCGGGCGGGCATTCGGGGTGGGCGATGATGATCAGGTCGCCATGGAACTGCCGGCGGTAGGCGGCAAGCTGCTCCCCCGTGAAGCGCTCATGCACCTCGCAGTGGCCCTTCCAGGCGATCACCTTCTTGCGGGTCTGGGTCGCCACCCACAGGGCGAGATATTCGTCGGGGATGCAGAGCACGCTGTCGCCGGGCAGCGCCTCGATCACGTCCACCGCGTTGCCCGAGGTGATGCAGACATCGCTCTCCGCCTTCACCGCGGCGGAGGTGTTGACGTAGGTGGCGACCGGCACGCCGGGATAGCGCTCGCGCAGCAGGCGCACGTCGGCCGCCGTGATGCTCTCGGCCAGGGAGCAGCCGGCGCCCGCGTCCGGGATCAGCACGGTCTTCTCAGGGTTCAGGATCTTGGCCGTTTCGGCCATGAAATGGACGCCGGCCAGGACGATCACGCCGGCATCGGTGCGCGTCGCCTCGCGCGCCAGGGCCAGGCTGTCGCCGACGATGTCGGCCACGCAATGATAGATCTCCGGCGTCTGGTAGTTGTGCGCCAGGATGACGGCGCCGCGCTCCCGCTTCAGCCGGTTGATCGCCTGCACCAGCGGCGCATGGAACGGCCATTCCACCTCCGGAATGACATGGCGCACGCGGTCGTAGAGCGGCCGGGTCGCTTCGGCGACGGCGGGGGTGTAGGCAAGGTCCATCTCGGCGATGGCCATGGGGACGTCCTCCGGTTCCGGCCCGCGTCCGGCCGGCGGGACGCGGCGGCGGACGGGACTTATGCTCGATTTGAGCATTTATCTGGTTATGCTCGCGCAGAGTAAAAGGGGGAGTCAAGCCGGACCTGCACGCTGCGTCACAGCGCCGTCATATTTTTTCCGAGTGTCGCGTTCCGATCGGGGCAGCCGTGGCGACGGCGCCCCGATCGGGGAGCTTTCCCATCCGCCGCGTCCGTCCGCGGCGCGGACGGGCGATCCCGTCCGGGCTGCGGGCGGGGTCCGTCGGAAGGTCCTGTCGGTATGGTTTGACAAGTGAAACGGCTTGCCCCATCGTTGTCCGTACATTTACCGGACAGAGGGAACGGCGATGTCAGCAGTGACGGATCTGGGGCGGCTTCCCGATACCCTGGCGGCCGCGGCCGACGAACGGCGGAGCGACCGGATGGAACAGCGCGTCCGCCCCTCGGTGAAGCGGACGATCGAAGCGGCGGCGCTGCTGGCCGGGCAGGACACCTCGGACTTCGTCACCAAGGCCGCCTTCGACCGGGCGCTGGCGGAGCTGGAGACGCGCTTTTCCACCCGTCTGCCGATCCAGCAGTTCGAAGCCCTTGCCGCCGCCCTGGACACCCCGCCGTCGCCCAGCAGCGCCCTGCGCGATCTGATGGACGTCTATGAGCGGGTGGTGGATGAACCGATCTGCTGAGACGCTGCCGCGCCTCCGCATCGAACCGCTGGGACCGGAGCATGTGACGGCCGGCTTCGACGCCGGGATGCCGCTTGTGAACGCATACCTTGCGGACGCGCTGGCCCTGCAGGCCGTGCATCTGGGCCGCGCCTTCGTGGCGGTGGAGAGCGGCGACGCGCGGGTGCGCGGCTTCTACACCCTGCACGGCCACCGCATCGACGGCTGGCGGACGGGGGCGGCGGCGAAGCTGCGCCCCGACGCCGCCGCGGGGGCCATCCGGATCGCCGGCTTCGGCGTGGACCGGCGCTACCGCGGGCGGGGCATCGGCACCCTGCTGTTCGCCGACGCCCTGCGCCGGGCGAAGCGCGTCAGTTCGGAGGTCGGGGTGCAGGCTGTCGTGCTGGACGCCACCGACGGGCGGGCGGAGGCGTTCTACCGGGGCTACGGCTTCAGCCCCGTGGGACCGCCGGAGGTGGCCCCGCCCGGCCGCCTCTGGCTGCGCATCGCCGATGTGCCCTGACGGCGCGCCGCCTCAGTCCAGGGCCAGCACCATGGCCTTGAGGTACTGCGTCTCCGGCAGCAGCGGGTGCACCGGATGGTCCGGGCCGGCGCCGGCGAAGCGCAGGATGCGGGAGTCGCGTCCCGCCTCGGCCACGCCGCGGGCGACCTCCTGGTGGAACAGCGGCGGCTCCATGTTGTGCGAGCAGCTCGCCACCAGCAGCATCCCGCCGGGGGCGGTCAGCCGGGCCGCGGCCTTGGTCATCTTGCGGTAGGCACGGCTGCCGACGGCCAGATCCTTGCGCGACTTCACGAAGGCCGGCGGATCGCAGATCACCACCTCCCAGCGCTGGCCCTCGGCCACCAGCTTCTCCAGCTCGTGGAAGGCGTCGGCCTTGCGCGCCTCCACCCGGTCGGCGCAGCCGTTGGCCGCGGCCGCCTTCAGGGCGATGTCCAGGGCGGCCTGCGAGCGGTCCACCAGGGTGACGTGGGCGGCGCCGCGGGCCGCGGCCAGCACGCCGAAACCGCCGGTGTAGGTGTAGAAGTCGATGGTGCGCCTGCCGCGGCAGAGGTTGGCGATGAAGGAGCGGTTGTCGCGCTGGTCGAAGAACCAGCCGGTCTTCTGCCCGCCCGAGAGGTCGGCGAAGAAGGTGGCGCCGTTCTCCTCCACCGGGATCAGGCCGGAGACCTCGCCCTTGGCGACCCGCACCTCCTCCGGCAGCCCCTCGTAGGAGCGGGCGGCGCTGTCGTTGCGCAGCACGATGGCGCGCGGCGCCAGCACCGTGTCCAGCGCCTCCAGGATCTCCGGCAGGCGGGCGTCCATGGCGACCGTGTTGGCCTGCACCACCACCGTGTCGCCGTAGCGGTCCACGATCAGCGCCGGCAGCCCGTCGCTCTCGGCATGCACCAGCCGGTAGAAGGGCCGGTCGAACAGGCGCTCGCGGATCTCCAGCGCGCGGCGGATGCGGGCGGCGAAGAAGCCGGCATCGACGCGCACGGCCGGATCGCGCGACAGGAAGCGGCAGGCGATCAGCGTGTGCGGGTTGAAGGTGGCGAGGCCGAGGAAGCCGCCGCCGGCATCCAGCACCCGCACGATGGACCCGGCCGGCAGCGCCTTGGCCGCCGTGTCCATCTGGACCTCGTTGGAATAGACCCAGGGATGGCCGTGCTGGGCGCGCTTGTGGCGGCCGGCCTGGAGACGGAGAACGGGGTAGTCCTTGGCGGACGCGGAAGCGGGGGCGATGTCGGTCATGGGGCGGAAGATAACGCCGCCGCGCCGGCTTGCAACGGTCCGGCGCGCATTGCCGCCGCGCATTGCGACGGACGGGGCCGCGACTCAGCCTGCGGCTTCCGCCGGGGTGAGGGACTTGCACAGACGCACGCCCTCGCTGACGAGGCCGAGCTGGAGGATGCGGTCGTACTGCGAGCCGGCGGGCGGCTTGGGCAGCGACAGATGGATGGCGTCGCAGCGGAGCTGGCGGGCCAGCCGGTCCATCTCCGCCAGCAGCGCCTCGGCGATGGCGGCGGGGTCGAACATGTCGGCCGCGACCATCAGGTCCACCTGCAACACCTTGCCATGGCAGAGGTTGGGCAGCACCGTGTAGGCGAACAGGCCGTGGATGTAGCCGTGCCGGAGCTGGGCCACGATGATCCCGGTCGGCTGCGCCGTCGGCAGCCGCACCACCTTGCCCGGCGCGGCCCCGACCTCCGCCGGAGTCGCGCCGATCATCTCGGCCGCATAGGCACGCCACCGCTCCAGCCCCAGCCGGGGCAGGACGGTCTGAACGACGGGGAAGGCCTGGTCGATGCGCCGGGCGTCCAGCGGCTTGGCAACATAGCTGTCAGGCATGGTGCTTCCGGTATTCACGCCGGTCCAGACTGGCCCGCCGCCCCGGAAAAGACCTTGACTTGGATCAAGACCAGTTCCCGGAGACCCGCCCGTCCGGGGTAACTCCCTGCCCGGACAGTCCAGATTAGACATTACGAGAGATGCCGTGGCGTTCTGAAGCAGCCACACCGCCACGACTGCGCAAGACCCTTGAAAACTTGTGAGTATCGGGGGGCTCTGCTTGCCCGCGACCTGCCTGCGGCGGGTCCACCGCCAATGTGCGCAACTGCCACAACGGCCGCGCACCTTACGGCGGTTGCCAATTTACAGCGTTGGGCGCATTATTCGCCCGCAACATGGGTCGTCGGGAGTCGGCAATGCCTCCGTTTGATATGGGGAGGGTCAGGGACCTGAATGCTCATGCCGACATAAACCCGTGCGGCGCCTGCCCGGTCCGTTCGCTGACGGTCTGTGCCGCACTGGAGGTCGAGGAGCTGCGCCGTCTGGCCGAGATTCTCCAGACCGTGCGGCACGAGGCAGGCCATACGATCTTCGCCGAGGGCGATCCGGCCGAGACGCTCTACAACGTCACCGCCGGCACCATGAAGCTCTACAAGCTGCTGCCCGACGGGCGGCGGCAGATCACCGGCTTCCTGCTGCCGGGGGACTTCCTGGGCCTGTCGGTCAACGACACCTATGCCTATTCCGCCGAATCCGTCACCCCGGTGACGCTCTGCCGTTTCCCCCGCCGGCGCATGGACGCGCTGCTGGAGGAATTCCCCAAGATGCAGCGGCGGCTGTTCTCCATGGCCTCGAACGAGCTGGCGGCGGCGCAGGACCAGATGCTGCTGCTCGGCCGCAAGACGGCGAAGGAGAAGATCTGCTCCTTCCTGATGATGCTGTCGCAGCGGGCGCAGCGCCGCGGCCACAAGGAGAACCCGGTGCATGTGCCCATGAGCCGGGCCGACATCGCGGACTATCTCGGCCTGACGACGGAAACCGTCAGCCGGACCTTCACCCAGCTCAAGACCAGCCGGGTGATCTCCCTGCTCGAAGGCAACAAGGTCCAGATCCACGACCTGGACCAGATCTTCGACCTGGCCGAGGGGACCTGATCCCCCCGGCGGGCGCGCGCCCCGCGCGCCGGTCCGCCCCTTCGCGGCCCTGCCTTTCCCTCCGATATCCCTGGCGCCCGTTCTTCCGCCAACTCATTCTGCGGCAGAACCGTTTACCCATTCTTCACGGGTGACGCGCCATCCTGTCCCCGTTGTCCCGACGGACGGCCCCCGACCGGAGAGAACGGCCGCGGCATGCCGTCCCTGTCCGCCGGCCCGGACACGGCCCGGCCGGGAAGAGTCCGCGCCCCATGGGACGGGCGCCGGTATGACAAGAGATGGCACAGTCTGCGGAACCGGACGGGACCAGGGAGCCTGGGGCCGGATCGCCTGTTGGTCTTTCCGGATGCAACGGCGCAAGGAGAGGACGACCATGCCGGGCAGGACCGCCCCGCCGCTTTCGCCCCCCCAGGACCCGCACGACCTTGTCGGCCGCGACGTCTTCGTGGACGGCATGGGCATGATCGGGCGCTGCACCGCGCTGGAGGGGCGCTGGGCCATCATCGAGGATGCCGGCGGTCAGGCGTCGGCGGTGCCGGCGGGCAACTGCCTGCTGCTGCCACCCCCGACCCCGCCGGCAAGCGGCCGCGCCGCGGCCTGAGCCCGCGTCACGCGGAACAGCCCCTCACAGCGCATCCATGAAGGCCGCCAGATCGGCGGCGAAGCGGTCCGGCCGCTCCTGGAAGGGGGCATGCCCGACCCCGTCATAGAGATGCAGCCGGGCCTGCGGCAGCAGCCCGGCCAGATGCCGCGCCAGATCGGGCAGCACCACCCGGTCTTCCGCCCCATGGACGATCAGGGCCGGCCCGTCATAGGCCGCCAGCACCGGATCGAAATCCGCCTCCCGCCGCATCATCCCCCGGCGCACGGCCGGCGGCACGCTCATGGTCGCGGCGATGCCGGTCTCCAGATCCTCCGGCGCCACGGGGGCGACCGTCATGCCGTGCGCCAGCGCCCGGCAGGCCGCCACCTGGGCCGCGAAGTCGCCGCCCATGAGCGCCGGGAAATGCTGCCGGCCCAGCGGCCCCATGAAGGGCCGCGCCGCCGCTCCCAGCCGCGGGCAGGCCCCGGCCAGCACGATGCCGGCCACCCGCGCCGCGCCATGCCGGCGCAGATGGTCGGCCAGCACCGCCCCGCCGTAGGACCAGCCCACCAGCACCGCCTTCTCCATCCCCAGCCCGGCCAGCGCCCCGGCCACGTCGTCGGCCCAGAGGTCGCCGTCGGCATAGGGTCCGGGAGCGCCGGCCGCGTCGGGCCGGTCTGACCCGCCATGGCCGCGCAGGTCCATGGCCAGCAGGCGGAAGCGCGCCGCCAGCGGCCCCTGGAACAGGGGACGCCAGGCCAGCGCACTCTGGCAGAATCCGTGCAGGAACAGGATCGGCGGGCCGGCGGGATCGCCCGCCTCCAGCACCGACAGCCCGATGCCGCCGCCCCCCTGGACGCGGTGGACCCTGACGCCGGGGGACCCGTCATGGTCGGCCCGGCCGTGGTTGACCTGAGCGTGGTTGACCTGGCCGTGGTTGACCTGGCCGTGGTTGACCTGAGCGTGGTTGACCTGGCCGTGGTTGACCTGAGCGTGGTGATGCGTGTCGGTCATGGCATGCCCCTCCCGGTGCCGGTCCGGGACCGGGGGTAGCGCGCCCGGACCGGGCGGCCAAGGGCAAAGGCCGGACCCGCCCGCCGGGCGGGCAGCCGGGTCAGGACTGGCCGGGGATCAGGACCGGATGAAGGGGTTCAGCAGCCGCCCGAACGGGCCGGTCAGGCGCAGCGGGGCATCGGTGACGGCGATGCAGATGCACTCCCCGTCGCTGTCGGCCACGGGACCGTGATCCACCTCCGCATCCGTCGCCGCGAAGTCGCCGCGCAGATAGTGCAGCCCGCCGTCGCGGTAGCCGCCCTGGAGCACCAGGGTCAGCTCGCTGCCCCGGTGCGTGTGCCGCGGCACGGCGACGCCGGGACGGATACGCATCAGCTTGACCTTGGCGTCGCCGCTGCAGGGCACCGCCACCTCCTCCACCCCGCGGACGATGCGGGTCCAGGAGAGGCCGCCCAGATCGCGGCCGACATAGCTGCGCAGCGGTTCCGGCAGCACCGGCGCGGTGGCCGTCCGCCGGATGGCGCCGGCTGCGGCGGACCGGGTGGCCGTGGCCCGCAGGGCGGCGGGCGGCGGCGCCAGCAGCGTGTCGCCGCCCGGCGCGTCCAGCCGGGCCATCACGGCGTCCAGCAGGGCGTCGGAGACGGGGGCCGCCGGCATCTCCTCCAGCAGCGCGCCGCCCACGGCCTCCAGCCGGCGCACCTCGGCGCGGCAGTGCGGGCAGAGCGCCAGGTGCGTGGCGACGATCAGGCTCATCGCCTCGGGCAGGGACCCCGCGGCATAGGCGACCAGAAGCTCGTCCGCCGGGTGGTACTGCACGAGGGGGGAGCCGCTGCCGCGCCGGTCCATGCCGTCCCGCTGCATCTGGAACTGATCCGTCATCGTTCGTCCCCCATGGCGGTCCGCAGGCGGGCCAGGGCCAGCCGCAGCCGGGACTTGACGGTTCCCAGGGGCAGGTTCCTTTCGGCCGCGATCTGGCTGTGCGGCTTGTCCTCGAAATAGGCCATCATCAACAGATCCGCCTGTTCTGCCGGCAACTGCCGGATCGCCCGGTGCAGCCGTTCGTTCCGTTCTTCCGCCTCGTGCGCGCGGTCGACCGGCTCCACTTCCGTCTCCGGCACGAGCGCCGGGTCGTCCGGGTCGATCTCCGGCCGCCGTTCGCGGCGCAGCAGGTCGATGCGCCGGTTACGGGCAATGGCGAAGACCCAGGTCGAGGCCGTCGCCAGCGCCGGATCGAAGCTGTCCGCCCGCCGCCAGACGCTGACCATCACCTCCTGCACGATCTCCTCGGCCGCGCCGGCCTCCATCCCCTGCCGCAGCAGGAAGGACTTCAGCCGCGGGGCGAAGTACTGGAACAGGGAAGCGAAGGCGCCGCGGTCGCGCTCGCGGCCGACACGGAGCAGCAGGGCGCAGAGCCGTTCGGCGACGGCGCCGTCCACCGGCGCCCGCCGCCCCGCCATACGGTCGCCGCCCGTCGGGCCGATCCCGTCCATCGGGCCGATTTCGTCCATCGGGCCGACATCGTCGGTCGGCACGACTTCGTCCATCGGTATCGTGTCCATGGCCTTTCCCGCCCGGGAATCGGTCCGGAACCCGGGGAATATTCCCGGATCGAACCGTCCGAAGACCGGACTATAAAGGGCCACCTGTTCCATCGCCACCTGATACGGGCGTATCCGCAAAATGGATCACAGCGGTGCCGGGATAATTTGCGCCTTCGATCCGCCACGCTTTTCCGCTACAGAACTAGGATGGATTCCGGTTTCCGCCAGGCTTGCCCATGCGACTTGCCGAACGTCTGACCGCCGCCACCGCGCTGGCCACCCTTTTCCTGGCCGGGCTGCTGCTGCCAGCCGGCACGGCCCAGGCCGCCGAACCGCGCCTTCTTGGCACGTACCGCGACTGGAACGCCTTCACCATCGACGAGGGGGGAGGCACCGTCTGCTGGATGGCGAGCAAGCCCAAGAAGCAGGAAGGCGACTACAGCCGCCGCGACGACGCCTTCGCCCTGGTCACCCATCGCCCGCAGGAGAAGGCGGTGGACGTGGTCAGCTTCGTCGCCGGCTATGCCTTCGCCGAAGGCAGCGAGGTGACCGTCCAGGTCGGTGGCCAGAGCTTCAAGCTGTTCACCGACGGCGACACGGCCTGGGCGCGCGACGACCAGACCGACCGCGCCCTGGCCCAGGCCATCCGCCAGGGCACCACCATGGTGGTGCGCGGCACCTCGTCCCGCGGGACGCGCACGGTGGACACCTACAGCCTGTCCGGCACCTCCGCCGCCTATCAGGCGATCAACAAGGCCTGCGGCATCTCCGGCGGCTGATCCCGCGCCCTTCCCCGCCCGCCCGCCAGCCCGCCCCCCCCTGCAGCCCGTCCCCCTGTCAGACCGTCCCCCCGTCAGCCCCGTCCTGTCCAGCGGACCCTGCCATGACGGGTCCGCCGCTGAGCGTCGTTGACTGCGGCGCCGGCGTGCTTATCTTTGCGGCTCGGCGTGGCCCGCGCGGATGCGGGCCGCGCCTTCCGTGCTACCCTGCGGGGACGGCTGGGGACAGGCTTGAAGAAGAAGCTCTACATCAAGACCTACGGCTGCCAGATGAACGTCTACGACAGCGGCCGCATGGCCGATGTCCTGGCGCCGCTGGGGTATGAGCCCACCGACGCGCCGGACGGCGCGGACATGGTCATCCTGAACACCTGCCACATCCGCGAGAAGGCGGCGGAGAAGGTCTATTCCGACCTGGGCCGGCTGCGCCCGCTCCAGGCCGCCCGCGCGGCCACCGGCGGGCGCATGATCGTCGCCGTCGGCGGCTGCGTCGCGCAGGCCGAAGGGGCGGAGATCATGATGCGGGCGCCGCATGTGGACATGGTGTTCGGTCCGCAGACCTATCACCAGCTTCCCGAGATGGTGGCCCGCGCCGTGCGCGGCACCGGCGGCGTCGTCAACACCGACTTTCCGGTGGAGAGCAAGTTCGACAGCCTGCCCGAAGAGGGGGCCTCCCCCGCCGGGCCGTCCGCCTTCCTCTCGGTGCAGGAGGGCTGCGACAAGTTCTGCACCTACTGCGTCGTGCCCTATACGCGCGGCGCCGAGTTCTCCCGCCCCGCCGCCCGGGTGCTGGCGGAAGCCGCGCGGCTGGTGGCCGACGGCGTGGCCGAGATCACGCTGCTGGGCCAGAACGTCAACGCCTACCATGGCGACGGGCCGGACGGCACGACCTGGGGCCTGGGCCGGCTGGTCCGGAACCTGGCGGAGATCGACGGGCTGGCCCGCATCCGCTACACCACCTCGCACCCGAACGACATGGACGCGGAGCTGATCGCCGCCCATGCCGAGGTGCCGCAGCTCATGCCCTTCGTGCATCTGCCGGTGCAGTCGGGCAACGACCGCATCCTGCAGGCCATGAACCGCAAGCACACGGCGGACGACTACCGCCGCGTGGTCGAGCGCATGCGGGCGGCGCGGCCGGATCTGGCGCTCAGCAGCGACTTCATCGTCGGCTTCCCCGGGGAGACCGACCAGGAATTCGCCGACACGCTGCGGCTGGTGACGGAGATCGGCTATGCCCAGGCCTACAGCTTCAAGTACAGCGCCCGGCCCGGCACCCCGGCCGCGGCGATGGACGGGCGGCAGGTGCCGGAAAGCGTGAAGGCCGAACGGCTGGAGGCGCTGCAGCAGCTCCTGACGGCACAGCAGACGGCCTTCAACACGGCCTGCGTCGGCCGCGTGCAGCCGGTGCTGTTCGACCGTCGCGGCAAGAAGCCGGGCCAGCTCCTGGGCCGCGGGCCCTGGATGCAGGCCGTGCATGCCGAGGCGCCGGAACGTCTGCTCGGCCGGATCGTTGAGGTGCGCATCGCCGATGCCCACGCCAACAGCCTGTCCGGCACGGTCGTGGTCGGCGAGCATGTCCACGCGCATCCCGTCGCGCCCGAGACGGCCAGTGCGGAGGCAGGGGTTTGACGCCGGGTTCCCCCGCGCCCACGGGCGACCGCCGCATCGACCTGACCTTCGACGACAACCGCCTGTTGCCGCTGCTGTTCGGCGAGCATGAGCAACATCTGAGCCGGATCGAGAAGCGGCTGGGCGTCAGCCTGATCTCCCGCGGGAACCTGCTGACCATCGCCGGCCCCGAGGACGAGGCGCAGGCCGCCCGCTCGGTGTTCGAGGCGCTGTGGGAACGGCTGAAGGCCGGCATGGCGGTCGGCGTGGCCGAGGTGGACGCCGCCATCCGCATGGCCGGCACGGCCGACGCGGCCCTGCGCGACCAAGTGCTCTCCACCCTCTCCAACCCCAATGCCGGGCTGCGCACCAGGCGTCGCGTCATCGCCCCGCGCTCCCCGACCCAGGCGCGCTATCTGGAGGCGCTGGCGGAGAACGAACTGGTGTTCGGCCTGGGGCCGGCCGGCACGGGCAAGACCTATCTGGCCGTGGCGCAGGCCGTCTCGCTGCTGATCACCGGGCAGGTGGACCGCATCGTGCTGTCCCGCCCGGCGGTGGAGGCGGGGGAGCGGCTGGGCTTCCTGCCCGGCGATCTGAAGGACAAGGTCGATCCCTATCTGCGCCCGCTCTACGACGCGCTCTACGACATGCTGCCGGCGGAACAGGTGCAGAAGCGCCTGACGACGGGGGAGATCGAGGTGGCGCCGCTGGCCTTCATGCGCGGCCGCACCCTGGCGAACTCCTTCATCATCCTGGACGAGGCGCAGAACACCACGGCCATGCAGATGAAGATGTTCCTCACCCGCATGGGCGAGGGCAGCCGCATGGCCATCACCGGCGACATCACCCAGATCGACCTGCCGCCGGGCCAGAAGTCCGGCCTGAAGGACGCCCTGGCGATCCTGCACGACATGCCCGGCGTCGCCTTCGTCACCTTCACGGAGGCCGACGTGGTGCGCCACCATCTGGTCGCCCGCATCGTCCGCGCCTATGACGCCGCCTCCCGCGAGGACGCGGCGCGCAAGGCGGGCGGCCCGGGAACCCAGCCATGAGCGCCCTGCCGTGACCGCCCTGCCATGAGTTCCCTGCCACGAGTTCCCCGTCCATGACCGATACCCCGACCACCGGCACGGCCGCCCCGCATGCCGTGGAGATCTTCGTCGCCGTGGAGAGCGGCGGCTGGGAGACGGACCTGCCCGATGCCGAAACCCTGGTCCTGACCGCGGCCGAAGCGGCGCTGGCGCGCGGCGAGGGCGTGCCCGACGGCCCGGCCGAACTGTCCGTCGTGCTGGCCGACGACGCCACCGTGCGGACGCTGAACCGCGACTACCGCGGCAAGGACAGGCCGACCAACGTGCTGTCCTTCGCGCTCTACGCCGACGGCGATGACGCGGACACCCCGCCCGAGGGCCTGGAGGTCGAGCAGGACGGGCCGGAAGGGGATATTCCCGGAGACGACGACGCGGAAGATTCACTGGCGCAGGGGGACGCACCTCCCGTATTGTTGGGAGATGTGATCCTTGCCTACGAAACCGTGGTGCGTGAGGCGGGCGAACAGAACAAGCCCCTGGCGGACCACCTGACCCATCTGGTCGTCCATGGAGTCCTGCACCTGCTGGGCTACGACCATATCACCGATCCCGATGCGGAGCGCATGGAGCGCCTCGAAACGGAGATCCTCGCCGGACTCGGCATTTCCGATCCCTACGCCGGGCAGGAGGGCCATCGTGCGCCCGACGACCCCGGCCGGGACCCCGCCGACCCGGCCCCACCACCGCCGAAATGACGATGGCCGACCTCAGCGACAGTCGATCGCCCCGCGATGACGGGGCCGACGATACCACCTCCCTCTCCCACCATTTCCGGGGATGGCTGCGCGCCATTCTCGGCGGGCGCGGCGACAACACGCTGCGCGAGACGATCGAGGAGCTGATCGAAGAGAACGGCGATGCCGCCGAAGGCTCGATCGGCGCCAGCGAGCGGACGCTGCTGGCGAACATCCTCAAGCTGCGCGACCGCACCGTCGTGGATGCGATGGTGCCGCGGGCGGACATCGTCGCCGTCTCGGCCGACATCGGCCTGCCCGACCTGATCCGGCGCTTCTCGCTGGAGGCGCACAGCCGGATGCCGGTCTACCGCGAGACGCTGGACGACGTCATCGGCATGGTCCACATCAAGGACGTGCTGGCCTGCGTCGCCAACCAGAAACCCTTCGACATGGCCGCCATCACCCGCGAGGTGCCGATCGTGGCCCCCAGCATGCCGGTGCTGGACCTGTTGCTGCACATGCGCCAGACGCGCCAGCACATGGCGCTGGTGGTGGACGAGTTCGGCGGCATCGACGGGCTGGTCACCATCGAGGATCTGGTCGAGGAGATCGTCGGCGAGATCGAGGACGAGCACGACGAGGACATCGAACCGCGCGTGGTCGCACGGCCCGACGGCAGCGTCATCGCCGATGCCCGCGTGCCCATCGAGGATTTCGAATCCCAGGTCGGCCGTGTCTTCCAGGAGGACGAGCTGCAGGACGTGGATACGCTGGGCGGTCTCGTCTTCTCCCTCGCCGGCCGGGTGCCGGCCCGGGGCGAGCTGCTGAAGCATCCGTCCGGCCTGGAGTTCGAGATCGTGGACGCCGACCCGCGGCGGATCAAGCGGCTGCGGGTCCGCAACCTCCAGGCCGTCGCCCCCGGGCCGGTGGCCGCTGCCGGTGCCGGCGCGGGAGCCGCCCTCCCGTGACCGATCCGCTGACCGTCCCGGCCGCCGGCGCCCCGCTGGGCGACCGGGTGGTCCGTTTTGTGCGCGCGCTGCCGGCGCTCGCCGGCTGGCGCCGCTACGCCGTCGCCTTCACCGCCGGGGCCGTGGCCGTACCGGCGCTGCCGCCGGCGCACCTCGTACCGCTGCTCTGGCTGGCCTTCCCGGTCCTGGTCCTGCTGCTGCGCGGGGCGGAGCGGGACGGCAGGCTGCTGCGCGGCCGCGCCTTCTGGACGGGCTGGTGGTTCGGCTTCGGTCATTTCGTCTTCGGCCTCTACTGGATCAGCGTCGCGCTCTGGACCGACATCGGCCGCTGGTGGTGGGCCGTGCCCGTCGCCGTCTGCGGCCTGCCGGCGCTGCTGGCCTTCTTCCCCGCCCTGGCGGCCCTGCTGCACGGCTGGGTCCGGCTTCGCCTGCGCCTGACCGGGGTGGCCGAGGCGCTGGCCTTCGCCGTGGCCTGGGCGGTGCTGGAGTGGCTGCGCGGCCATGTCGCCACGGGCTTCCCCTGGAACCTGACAGGCTATGCCTGGACCGCGGTCCTGCCGGTGCTGCAGTCCGTCTCCGTCGTCGGCATCTACGGGCTGAGCCTGCTCACGGTGGCGGCCGCCGCCCTGGCCACGACCCTGGCCGACGGCCGCTGGCGCCCGCCGGCGGCGGCGCTGGTGCTGCTGGCGGTGCTGGCGGCCTGGGGCGGCTGGCGCATGGCCGGGACGGAGGGGCGCAGCGTCGAGGGCGTGGTGCTGCGGCTGGTGCAGCCCGCCATCCCGCAGACCCTGAAATGGGACCGGGAGGCGCGGGAGGACAATCTGCGCCGCCACCTGGAGCTGTCCGCCGCCCCCGGCCGGGAGCGCGTGACCCATGTCGTCTGGCCGGAGACGGCGGTGCCCTTCTTCCCCGAGCGCGACGGCTGGGTGACCCAGGTGATCGCCCGGGCGGTACCGCCGGGCGGGCTTCTGCTGACCGGCATCCCGCGCCTGGGTCTGCGCGACGGCGCCTATACGGTGACGAACAGCATGGTCGCCGTCGATGCCGGCGGCGCCATCGTCGCCAGCTTCGACAAGTTCCATCTGGTCCCGTTCGGCGAGTACCTGCCCTTCCGCTTCCTGCTGCCGGCGGGGATGCAGGCGGTGGCCGCGGTCGGCATGGACACCAGCCCCGGCCCGGGGCCGCGGACCCTGGCGCTGCCCGGCCTGCCGCCGTTCAGCCCGCTGATCTGTTACGAGGTGATCTTCCCCGCCGCCGTGACACCCGCCCCCGCGGTTGCGGGGCCGCGGCCGGCCTGGCTGCTGAACCTGACCAACGACGCCTGGTACGGCGAGACGGCCGGGCCGCACCAGCACTGGGCCATCGCCCTGACCCGGGCGGTGGAGGAGGGCATGCCGCTGGTGCGCGCGGCCAACACCGGCATTTCCGGCGTGGTGGACCCCTATGGCCGCACGGTCGGCCGGCTGGCGCTGGGCAGCACGGGTGTGCTGGATGCAGCCCTGCCCGCAGCGCATGAGGGGGGTACACCTTACGTACAGTACGGCGATCTGTTTTTCGCCTTAACCCTCCTGGGCATGCTGATCCTGATTGGTTTTTTCGCCCGGAAGACGTAGAAGTCCAGCAGGATTGCCCATGCTGGCATGCCGCCTTCTGCGGCCCCGCTCCCTTGACGCATACGATCGTGTGGGCTAGCTTCCGGTTGACCATTCACTGGAGGTTGAGGCGATGCAGACCGCAACTCGGGGCCGTCGTGGTGGCGGCGGCCGACCCAAACTAGGCAAACCCAATCCTGTGGACGTCCATGTCGGATCGCGCGTGCGCCTGCGGCGTACCCTTCTCGGCATGAGCCAGGAAAAGCTGGGTGAAGCCATCGGCCTGACCTTCCAGCAGGTCCAGAAGTATGAGCGCGGCGCCAACCGCATCGGCGCTTCCCGTCTCTACGACCTGTCGCGCGTGCTGGACGTTCCCGTCTCCTTCTTCTTCGACGACATGCCGTCGGACGACGCGCCGCGCACGGCGGAGCAGGCCCAGGCGGACGGCGAGCCCGATCCGATGGCCAAGCGCGAGACGCTGGAGCTGGTCCGCGCCTATTACCGGATCACCGAGCCGGCGGTGCGCAAGCGCATCTTCGAGCTGACCAAGGCCGTGGCTCACGCATCGGCCGAGACCGCCTGACCCGCGCTCGGGCGCGGACAGTGGACGGGCTGGCCGGCAAGGAGCAACACTCCCGCGCCGAAGGCGCGCACCGCTTGGCCCTTGACCGCCTTTCCCAAGATTGCGAGAACAGCCCGCCCGGTCCTTTCTCCGGGCGGCGGTTCCCATCGGCGGCGCCCGCCACAACAGCAAAGGTCGAGACACCCGTGGCCAAGTCTAACTACGTCTTTACCAGCGAGTCCGTGGCGGAAGGGCATCCGGACAAGGTCTGCGACCGGATCTCCGACGCCGTTGTCGATCTATTCCTGACGCACGACCCCTACGCCCGCGTCGCCTGCGAGACGCTCGCCACCACGAACCGCGTCGTGATCGCGGGCGAGGTGCGCGGCCCGAAGGCGGCGCTGGACCAGGTTGAGACGGTCGCGCGCCATGCGGTGAAGGACATCGGGTACGAACAGGACGGCTTCCACTGGGAGAAGTTCGAGTTCACCTGCCACCTGCACCAGCAGTCGGCCGACATCGCCATGGGTGTCGATGCCGGGACCGACAAGGACGAGGGTGCCGGCGACCAGGGCATCATGTTCGGCTATGCCTGCGACGAAACGCCGGCGCTGATGCCCGCCCCGCTGTTCTACAGCCACTCCATCCTGAAGAGCCTGTCCGAGGCGCGGCATTCCGGCGCACTTTCCTGGCTCGGCCCGGACGCCAAGAGCCAGGTCAGCCTGCAGTACGTGGACGGTCGCCCGGTCCGCGCCACCTCCGTCGTGGTCTCCACCCAGCATTCCGAAAGCGTGCCGCAGGAGGAGATCCGGGAGGCGGTCCGCCGGCATGTGCTGGACGTGCTGCCCGACGGCTGGATGTGCCCGGAGGACACGTTCTACGTGAACCCCACCGGCCGCTTCGTCATCGGCGGCCCGGACGGTGACGCCGGCCTGACCGGCCGCAAGATCATCGTGGACACCTACGGTGGTGCCGCCCCGCACGGCGGCGGCGCCTTCTCGGGCAAGGACCCGACGAAGGTGGACCGCTCGGCCGCCTACGCCGCCCGCTATCTGGCGAAGAACGTGGTGGCCGCCGGTCTCGCCCGGAAGTGCACCATCCAGCTCAGCTACGCCATCGGCGTCTCCTACCCGCTGTCGGTCTACATCGACACGGCCGGCACCGGCCAGGTGGACGAGGACAAGCTGTCCGACGTGCTGCGCCAGCTCATGAACCTGTCGCCGCGCGGCATCCGCGAGCACCTGAAGCTGAACCGCCCGATCTACGCCCGCACCGCCGCCTACGGCCATTTCGGCCGCGAGCCGGACGCGGACGGCGGCTTCTCCTGGGAGAAGACGGATCTGGTGGACGCGCTGCGCCGCGCCTTCTGATCCCGTCTTCCGGGACTGTCTGCGACGGCCCGCCGGTCCCCCGGCGGGCCGTTCGTGTTTCCCCCCTTGCTGCGCTGCCCCCCTGCGCTTGCGCCCTGCCCCGGCGCCCGGCTAGAACCTGCGCATGACCGACGAGATCTCCCAGCCCCGCATGATCCTCTACGGGCGCCGGCGCGGCCGGCCGCTGCGCCGGCACCGCAGCGACCTGCTGGAGACGCTGCTGCCCGCGCTGCGGCTGGAGATTCCCGCCGACGGCGGCCGTATCGAGCCGGCGCGGCTGTTCCAGCACCCCGTGTCCGATCTCTGGCTGGAAGTGGGCTTCGGCGGCGGCGAGCATCTGGCGGCGCAGGCCGCGGCGAACCCCGGTGTCGGGCTGATCGGCTGCGAGCCCTTCGTCAACGGCGTCGCCAGCCTGTTGCAGCATGTCGAGGCGCGCGGGCTGGAGAATGTCCGCATCGTGCCGGACGATGCCCGGCCGGTGCTGGACGCGCTGCCCGACGCCAGCGTCGGCCGTGTCTTCGTCCTGTTCCCCGATCCCTGGCCGAAGCTGCGCCACGCCTTCCGCCGTTTCATCGGCCCCGACAACCTGCCGCGGCTGGCCCGGGTCCTGAAGGACGGGGCGGAACTGCGGCTGGCGACGGACGACTGGCAGCTCTGCCGCTGGATGCTGGAGCACACCTGGCGGCATCCGGACTTCGAGTGGCTGGCCCGCCGGCCGGAGGACTGGCGCGTCCGGCCCGACGACTGGCCGCAGACCCGCTACGAGCAGAAGGCGGTGGAGGCCGGGCGCAAGCCCGTCTTCCTGCGCTTCCGCCGCCGCCCGCGCTGAGCCGTCCGCCCGATACCTGTCCTGCCACCCGTCCGCGGTAGCCTGCCCGAGCGCGCGCCCCGCGCGACGGGGGAGCCCGGACCCGTCTCGCCGTTCCTTGCGTTTCCCGGGCATCCGGCAATCGGGGCGACGCATCCCGGATGGCAAGGGGGAGACGCGATGGGGCAGGACGAGGCGGCGGCGCACGGTGGGGACGGGTCGCCCTACAGCGGCTTTCCGTCCGATGCCGTCGGGCTGACGGCCCCCGACATCGACGTGGACGCCCTGCCGCCCGCGCTGCGGCGGGAGCTGCGGGCGAGCCATGTCGGCGAGACGGTGGCCGTCGCCCTCTATGACGGCGTCGCCGGCGCCAGCCGCGACCCCGACCTGCTGACCTTCGCCCGCAGCCACCGGACGGTGGAGGCCGTGCATCTCCGCCTCTGGTCCGACCTGCTGCCCCCGGGACGGCGCAGCCGCATCCTGCCCGTCTGGCGCGCCGCCGGACGGCTGATGGGGTGGCTGCCGGCGCGGGTGGGGCCGGAGGCGTTCTACGCCGTCGTCGGGGCGGTGGAGAGCTGGGTGGACGGGCATTATGCCGGACAGATCGCCCTGTCCCGCCGGCTGGGCGCGCCGGAGGCGCTGATCGCGCTGATGCAGGCCTGCCGGGAGGACGAGGCCCGCCACAGCCGGGATGCCGGCCGGCTGGCCTGCCGCCCCGGCGTGGTCGCCCGGCTGCTGGCGGCACTGGCCGTCGCCGGGTCCCGTGCCGGGGTCGCCGTGGCGCGCCGGCTGTAGTAGGCCCCTACCGGCCCGTCGCCGTCGTCGCCCCCTCCCAGGCCAGCAGGGCGCGCTTCGTCACGGGACCCCAGCGATAGTTGTCCAGCACGCCGGTGCCGCGGATCACCCGGTGGCAGGGGATCAGGAAGGACACCCGGTTCGCCCCCACCGCATTGCCGACGGCGCGGGCGGAGGTCGGGTGGCCGATGCTGCGGGCCACGTCGGCATAGGTGGCGACCCGGCCGAAGGGGATTTCCAGCAGCGCCTGCCAGACCTTGATCTGGAAGTTCGTGCCGCGCAGATGCAGCGTCAGCGGTCCGCCGGCGCGGCCGCCGCCATCGGGGCGGCCGCCATCAAGGCCGCCATCGTGGACGGGACCGAAGATGGCCGCCGCGGCCGGGGCGGTGGCGGCCGGGTCCTCCGTGAGCGAAGCCCCCGGCCAGTCCTGCCGCAGTTCGGCCAGGCCGCGCGCCTCCTCCCCCTCCGGGACGAAGCCCAGGAAGCAGAGGCCACGGCCCGTGGCCGCCAGCAGCACCCGGCCCAGCGGGCCGTCGTGGAAGCCGTAGCGGATCGCCACGCCGGCCCCGCCCGCCTTGTACTCGCCGGGAGTGGCGGCCTCGGCCACGACGAACAGGTCGTGCAGCCGCGACGGGCCGGACAGACCGAGATCCAGGGACGCCCCCAGCAGCCCGCCCGCCGCCCCTTCGCGCAGCAGCCGGCGGGCATGGCCCAGCGTCACGAACTGGGCGAAGCGCTTGGGGCTGATGCCGGCCCGGCGCTTGAAGACCCGCTGGAAGTGCCCCGGGCTCATCCCCGCTTCCGCGGCCAGCGCGTCCAGGTCGGGCGGCGCCTGCCAGTCCCGCGCCAGCCGCTCGATGGCGGCGGCGACCAGCCGGTCGGCGGCCGGATCGTCCTCCGGGACCGGCGCGGCGAGCGGGGACCCGGCGAAGGGGAGGTCGGCGGCAGGGATCATGCGGGACCGGGAAACGGGCTGCGGGCGGTCGATCATAGCGCAGGGCACGGGCGGGGTCCTCCCTGGGATGGGGGCCTGGGATGGGGGCCTGGGGTGGGGCCTGGAACGGCAGGATGATCCCGGCGGCGGCCCCGGCCCACCCGGAACCTGCGCTCCGCTTCCGTCCGGCGCCGCCGTTGACGGCGTTGCGGGGGCACCCGACACTGGCTGGCGGGAAGTGTCTGGGCCGGGCCTGTCGGGGGGTGTCGCGTGAAGGAGAAGGAACTCCGCATCGCGCTGGTCTGCTACGGCGGGGTCAGTCTGGCCGTCTACATGCACGGGGTGACCAAGGAACTGCTGACCCTGGTCAAGGCCTCGCAGCGCCGCCACGCCCCCGGCGACGGCACCGGCGACGCCCCCGGCGACGGCAGCACCGCCAGCATCGGCCCGCCGGCCGGCAGCGGGGCGGTCTATCTGGACCTGCTGGAGCGGATCGGCCGGCGGCTGGACCTGCGGGTGGTGGTGGATGCCGTGGCCGGGTCCAGCGCCGGCGGCATCAACGGCGTCTTCCTGGCCCGCGGGCTGGCGCACGACCTGCCGCTGGACCCGCTGACCGACCTCTGGCTGGAGAATGCCGACGTCACCCGCCTGCTGGCCCCCGACCGGCGGGCGCGGGCCTGGAGCAAGTGGTTCCTGCGGCCCCTGCTCTGGCTGGCCCTGGGCCGCTCCCGCAGCCTCGCGCCGGACGCGGAGGCGCGGGGCAAGCTGTCGCTGTTCGTCCGCTCGCGCTGGTTCCAGCCGCCCTTCAGCGGCGACCGGCTGCTGGAGATGCTGCTGGAGGCCGCCTGCGCCATGGGGGTGCCGGCCACGCCCGCGGCCTCGCTGCTGCCGCCGGGGATGCCGCTGTCGCTGATCGTGACGGTGACGGACTTCCACGGCTTCCGCCAGATCATCGCGGCGCACGATCCGCCGCTGATCGAGGAGCGCGAGCACCGCCGGCTGTTCCGTTTCGAGTACCGCCGCCCGGCCGAGGGCGAGGGGATCACGGACTTCGACCTGGACAGCGTGCCGGGTCTGGCCTTCGCCGCCCGCGCCACGGCGTCGTTCCCCGGCGCCTTCCCGCCGGCGCAGCTTGCCCAGCTCGACCGCGTGCTGGCGGCGGCGGGGCTGGACTGGCCGGCCCGTGCCCGCTTCCTGGAGGTGTGCTTCCCCGCCCCGGAGGCCGGCGGCGATCCCGCCCAGGCCAGCCTGATCGACGGCAGCGTGCTGAACAACAAGCCCTTCGCGGCGGCGCTGGCGGCCATCGCCGGCCGGCCGGCCTTCCGCGAGGTGGACCGCCGCATCGTCTATGTCGATCCCAACCCGGCCCCGCCGGGCGACAACGGCCGGCGCGCGCCGCCGGGCTTCTTCCGCACCCTCAAGGGAGCGCTGTCCGACATTCCCCGCAACGAGCCGGTGCGCGACGAGCTGGCCGCCATCGCCGAGCGCAACGCGCGGGTGGCGCGGCTGCGCGGCGTGCTGGAGGGCGCGCGGCCGCGGGTGGAGGCGCTGGTGGCGCGGGTGCTGGGCGGCACCCCGCCGGAGGCCCCGACCTATGCGCAGATGCGCGGCTGGCGCGATGCGGCCGGCAGTCTGGCCGCGGCCGATGCCGGCTTCGCCTACGAGGCCTATCTGCGCCTGAAGATCGGCCGCGTGCTGGACGGGCTGGCCGCCCTGCTGGCCCGGCTGGCCGGGCTGGACCCGGACGGGGAGGCGGTGCCGCGGCTGCGCCGGGCGCTGGACGCCTGGGCCGCGTCCCGCGGCATCACCGCAGATGCAACGGGAGGCGGAAGCGATGCCGCCGGGGCGGAGCCGCCCTGGGTCGGGTTCCTGCGCGACTTCGACGTGGAGTTCCGGCGGCGCCGGCTGCGCTTCGTCGTGCGCGAGGTCAACCGGCTGTACGGGCTGGCGGGGGACGGCGGCTTCGCCGAGACCCGCCCGCAGGACCTGGACGAGCTGAAGTCCGCCCTGTACGGCACGCTGGAGGGGCTGCACGTCCTGGCCGAGGGCCTGCCCCTGGGGCCGGAGGAGCGGGCGCTGGCCGCCCGCGCCGTGGTCGCCGCCAACGGCCCGCCGGACCCGGACCTGCTGGACCGGGTGCTGCGGGCGGTCGCCGTGGCGCTGGACCTGGAGGGGCAGTCGCGCCGGACGGACGAGCTGTTCTGCCTGATGGGCCTGAACTATCTGGGCGCGGCGGCGCGGGCGGAACTGTTCACCGCCTATGTCGGCTTCGCCTTCTGGGACGTGCTGGCCTTCGCCACCAGCGGCTGGCGGGAGCTGGAGGAGTTCCACGAGATCAAGGTGGACCGCATCGGCCCGCCCGACGCCCGCCTGCTGCGGGCCGCCGGGGCGCCGCTGCGGCTCCAGGGGGCGCGGCTGAACAGCTTCGGCGCCTTCTTCAGCCGCCATGACCGCGAGCACGACTACCTGCTGGGCCGGCTGCACGCGGCGGAGCGGGCCATCGACCTGCTGGCCGACGCCGCCGGGCCGGGCGTGCTGGACGCGGGCACGGTCGCCGCCGCCAAGCACCGCGCCTTCCGCGCCGTGCTGGAGGGCGAGCGCTGCCGCCTGGGCCGCCGGGTCCTGGCCCTGGCGGAAAGCTGGGTGGCGGCCGCGGCGGCGGCGGGAGCCTGAGGCCGCCTCCGGGCCTCAGTCGGCCACGAACAGCAGACCGCGCCCGGCCGCCGCCGCATCCGCGGCGAAGCCGTCCAGCGCCCGCAGGAAATCCGTGCCCTCCCCCGCTCCGCCGGCCGGCGCGGACGCGAGAGCGGCCAGCAGGGCCGCCGCCTCCGCGCGCAGGGCGGGCAGGTCGTCCGGGTCGATCCGGACATCGCCCTCCGGCCCCCACTGGTCCTGCCAGATGCGGCGCAGCAGCGGCAGGCGGGGATCATCCGTCACCCGGTCGTAGAGGTCCGACCAGACCGGGGTGGGGAGCCAGATCTCCCCCGCCTCCGGCACCGGGGTCCCGTCCGCATCCGTCTGGCACACACCGCGCGCACCCATGCTCCGTCTCCTTTTCCGCGCCCTCTTCCGCCCGTCGATGGTCCGGTGTCCGCTCAGGGATCGCCCGGGAACTGGGTGACGACGGTGCGCCCGTCCTTTTCCAGGATCACCGTGGCCCGGCGCGTGTCGGTGCAGCCGCGGCGCAGCTTGCCGGCCACCCGGTCCAGGGTGGCGGTGGCGGCAATGCGGCCGTTGCGCTGGGTGGCGGCGGTGCAGTCCGCGGCCGCCAGCACCGCCCGGCAGAGTTCCAGCGCGTCCTCCGCCCCGCCGCAGTAGGCGCCCGTGAACTCGCTGTTCTTCGGGGTCAGGCTGTCGCAGGTGCGGCAGTGGCGGGCGTCGATATGCGCCCAGGCGCGCTTGCCGATGGCGCAGGACAGGGCGGCGCAGCTTCCGTCCGCCGCGGCCACGGCCGGCGCCAGCAGCAGCGCGGCCCCGGCAAGGCCGGACAGTATCCGGACAGGGCGCCGCATCATGCACCGCGCCATGGCATGTATAGGCGACCGGGCATGTACAGGAACAGTGTTCATGAACGACCTTTGCTGCAATGCACCTGTATTGGGGCCCGCCCGCTGGGCGGGGTGCGGCAATTCTAGCGGTGACACGGAAGCCCGCCTACTCCAAACGACCGATCCGACACTTGCCCGGCGGAGTTGAGAACGGCATTTTACGGCACCTCGAAAGGCGCCCGGCTGTTCCGGCAGAAGAGTGACGCCGAAGGATGGAGAGAATCCGCCAGGAGTGAACCGCATGCCGGTCGTACCGCGTTTTGAGCAATGGCCCACGCTGCCCGCCATGTTCTTCGACCAGGCCGCGCGCATGGGCGACAGACCGATGCTGCGGGTCAAGCGTGACGGTCAATGGGAACAGTTGTCCTGGAGATCGGTGGCGGACCAGGTCGTGCGCGCCGCGCGGGGTCTGGCGGCCCTGGGCGTGCGACGGGGCGACCGCGTCTGTCTGGTGGCGGAGAACCGGCCCGAATGGCTGATCGCCGATCTGGCGATCATGTCGCTGGGCGCGGTCACGGTGCCCGCCTACACGACGATCTCCGTGGCCGACTACGTGCATGTCCTGAAGAACAGCGGCAGCACGGTCGCCATCGTCTCCGGGCAGCAGTTGATGCGCCGTGTCTATGCCGCCGCGGCGGAGGTGCCCGGCTTCCGCACCCTGGTCGCGCTGGGCTGGAGCGAGGTGCAGCACGAGCCGCAGGTGGATCTCGTCCCCTGGGAGGAGATGCTGGCCGCCGCCGACGCCGCCCGGCCGCGCCCGCTGGCCCGGCCGCTGGCCCGCCCCGACGAGGAGGGGGAGGCGGCGATGGCCGATCCCCGCCCCACCGTCCCGCCCGCCGCCGCCCGCGAGGCCGTGGCGGCCGCCGAGGCGCAGGCCGACCCGGAAGAGATGGCGCAGGCCGATCCCGACGAGTTGGCGCAGGCCGACCCGGAAGAGAGGATGCGGGCCGATCCCGACGAACCGGCACAGGCCGCATCGGCCGGGACGGACCCCGAGGCCGTGCCCCAGGCCGATGCGGCGGCGCAGGCCGCCACGGCCCCGGCGGCGCAGGCCGCCACGGTCGCAGCGGCGCAGGCCGCCCCGGTCACGGCGGCGCAGGCCGCCCCGGTCGCAGCGGCGCAGGCCGCCACGGTAACCGTGGTCCGGACGGCGCCGGAGGACGCGGCCGATGCCGATGCGGAGCCCCCGACGGGGGAGCACTGGCCCGAGGACCCCGGCGCCCGCGCGGAGACGGACGGCCCCGCGGACACCGACGCCGATCCGCTGACGATGCCGCTGGCCGCCCCCCTGTCGGAGGCGGGACGGATGGCCGTGGCCCGGGCGGAGGCCGCCGCCGGGAGCGAGGCCGATGCCGCCGGGCCGGAAGCGTCCGCCGGGCCGGCGCCGGTCGATCCCGTGGCGCTGGCCATGGACGGCGGGCCGGACGATCTGGCCTGCATCATCTACACCTCCGGCACCGGCGGCGCGCCCAAGGGCGTCATGCTGAGCCACCGGGCGGTGCTGGCGAACTGCATCGGCGCCTACCATGTGCTGGCCGAGATCGGGCTGGAGGAGGAGGTCTTTCTTTCCTGCCTGCCGCTGTCGCATGCCTACGAGCATTCCTGCGGCCAGTTCTTCCCCATCAGCCTGGGGGCCGAGATCGCCTATGTCGAAGGCGTGGAGAAGATCGGCACCAACCTGAACGAGGTGAAGCCCAGCATCGTGCTGGTCGTGCCCCGCCTGATGGAGGTCGTGCAGCAGCGCATCACCCGCGAGGTGGAGCGCCAGGGCGGCGTCAAGGAACGGCTGTTCAATCTGGCGCTGGCGCTGGGCAAGGAACGCTACCGCAACGGCGGCACGCTGCCGGTCTGGAAGCAGCCGGTGGACGACCTGATGGAGACCATGGTCCGCGCCAAGGTGCGGGAGAAGCTGGGCGGCCGGATCAAGGCGCTGGTTTCCGGCGGGGCCGCGCTGAACCCGGACGTGGGGCTGTTCTTCCACGCCCTGGGCTTCCCGCTGCTGCAAGGCTACGGCCAGACGGAGGCGGCGCCGCTGATCAGCGTCAACCGCTTCGGCATGACGGCGCACCACACGGTCGGCCCGCCGGTGAAGGGCTGCGAGGTGACCATCGCCGAGGACGGGGAGATCCTGGCGCGCGGGCCCAACGTCATGCTGGGCTACTGGCAGGATCCGTCCTCGACGGAGCGGGCGCTGGCCGACGGCTGGCTGCACACGGGCGACGTGGGCCACCTGGACAGCCGCGGCCGCATCGTCATCACCGACCGCAAGAAGGACATCCTGGTCACCTCCGGCGGCGACAACATCTCGCCCGCCCGGGTGGAGGGGTGCCTGATGCTGGAGCCGGAGATCGCCCAGGCCGTCGTCTGCGGCGACAAGCGGCCCTACATCGTGGCGCTGCTGGTGCCCGATGCGGAGATCGCGGCCGAGTGGGCGCGGCGGCGCGGGCTGCCGCCGGACCTTTCCACCCTGTGCGCCGACGCCGGCTTCCGCCGGCTGATCTCCGCCGCGGTGGACCGGGCGAACAGCCAGCTCTCCTCGATCGAGCGGGTGCGCAAGTTCCGCCTGCTGCCGACCCCGTTCACGATCGAGAACGGGCTGATGACGCCGACCATGAAGGTCAAGCGGACGCTGGTCGTGCAGCAGTGTCGGGAGACGATCGAGCAGCTCTACGACTGACGGAGGGGCGGGGGCCGGGACATCCCCGGACCCCGCGTCCTGTCGGGAAAGCCGTCCGGGTCAGGCCAGCAGCGCGCGCAGCACGCCGTTCAGCCGGGTGCGCCCCTCCGCCGTGGCGCGCAGGCGGCCGTCCGCGGTCTCCAGCAGCCCGTGGCGCCGCAGCCCGTCCAGCCTGTCCGGGTCCAGGGCCTGGGCCGCGGGCCGGCCGGACTCCGCCGCGATCCGGTCCAGCGGCACGCCTTCGCGCAGGCGCAGCCCCATCATCAGCAGTTCGACCAGCCGCTCCTGCGGCCCGATCGGCTCGAAGGGCTTCGCCGCCGTGCCGTCCCGCTCCACCCGCTCCAGCCAGATGTCGGGGGCGCGGTGGGTGCGGGTGCCGACCTTGCCCTGCGTCAGGGTCAGGCGCCCGTGCGCGCCGGGACCGACCCCGACATAGTCGCCGTAGCGCCAGTAGGTCAGGTTGTGCCGGCTCTCCTCGCCGGGGCGGGCATGGTTCGACACCTCGTAGGCGGGCAGGCCGGCCGCCTCCAGCAGCGCCTGCGTCTCCTCGTACAGCTCGCCCTGGGTGTCCTCGTCGGGCAGCACCAGCTCGCCGCGTTCGTGCAGCGTGTGGAACTGCGTCCCCTCCTCGATGGTGAGCTGGTACAGTGACAGGTGCCCCACCGCCTCGTCCAGGGCGCGGGCCAGCTCCTGCTTCCAGGCGGCGACGGTCTGGCCGGGGCGGGCATAGATCAGATCGAAGCTGAAACGGTCGAAGGCGGCCCGCGCCAGCCGGATCGCCCCCAGCGCCTCGGCTGCGGAATGCCGCCGGCCCAGCCGGCGCAGGTCGGCGTCGTCCAGCGCCTGGATGCCCAGCGACACCCGGTTCACCCCGGCCGCGCGGAAGTCGCGGAAGCGGCCGGCCTCCACGCTGGTCGGGTTGGCCTCCAGCGTCACCTCGGTCCCCGCCGGCAGGCCCCAGTGCCCGTCCGCCCGGCGCAGGAGAGCCTCCACCGTCGCCGGCGCCATCAGCGACGGCGTGCCGCCGCCGAAGAAGACGCTGGTCAGCCGCCGGCCCGGCGCCAGCGCCGCGAAATGGTCCAGCTCGCGCAGCAGGGCCGCGCGCCAGCGCTCCTGGTCGATCCCCTCCCGCACATGGGAGTTGAAGTCGCAGTACGGGCATTTCGAGGCGCAGAACGGCCAGTGGACGTAGAGCGCGAAACCGGGATCGGACGGAACGGACATGCTCTCACGGCAGGCAGGAACGGCAGGGCGGGGCAGCCCGGGCGGGGGGACGTCCCGCCCGGGCCAGATGGGCATCGCCCGCACCGCCGGCCAGGGGATCAGTCCACCAGGGTCCAGTCCACGGTGGAGACGACCCGCACGGTCTTGTCAACCTCGCGCCCCTCGAAGGTGCCGGGCACGTCGTTGCTGGCCAGGATCTGGAAGACGCCCTGGTTGGCGCGGCGGATGCCGCCCAGCCGCGCACCGCTGTCGGCGGCGAACTGCTCGGCCGCGGCACGGGCGTTCTTCGTCGCCTCCGCGATCATGGCGGCCTTGATGTCGTTCAGCTTCGTGAAGGCGAAGGTGGGGCCGTTGCCGCCCGAATCCCCGCCCAGCACGACGCCCTGGTCCAGCAGGCCCGCCAGGTCCTGGCTGGCCTTGAGCACGGTGTCCACGTCGGCGGTGCGGACGGTCAGCGTGCGGGTGACGATGAAGCGGCTGTCCACCGGACCCTGGCGGTACTGCTGCGCCAGCAGATCCACCACGTCCAGCCCGCGGCTGACCACGGCGTCGGCCGGGATGGCGTGGCGGTCCAGGAAGGCCATGACGGCGGCCTCGTCGCGGGCGGTCTTGGCCTGCACCTCGGCCAGATCGTTGCCGGTGGCGACGAAGCGCAGCGGCCAGATCGCCAGATCGGCCCGCACCTCCCGCTCGGCCAGCCCCTTGACGCTGACCACCCGGTCGGCCAGCCGCATGCTGGCGACCTGCGTCCCGGCGAGATAGCCGCCGGCAGCGATGCCGAGCGACAGGAGAAGGGCGGCGGCAAGAAGAACGGGTGTGCGCATGATCGCCTCTGAGGGAGGGGAAAAGGAAAGGAGGGTCCCGATCGTGCGGGGGGATCGTGTCGCCCTCATGGCATGCCGGTGTCACGCTCCCGCCCCTCCCGCGCCGGTTCCGAGGTCGGAGGGGGTGATCAGCCGGAAGACGGAACTGCCGTCCGGACACGGATGACGCGGATGCCGGCTGACGCCGGCCCACGGATGGCCACGGATGTGCGGCCGGAGCCGGGCCCCCCCTCATTGCCTCATGAGTAACCCGCCGCGACAGCCCCATCCATCACGGGCAGGGCGGCGCAGCCGCTGGAATCCCTGCCGGCCTTGCAGGGCGGACATCGGTCCGGCTTCCCAGGCACCGTGTCATCCGTGAAGCCGGCGTCAGCCGGCATCCGTGTTCATCCGTGTTCTTCAGGTCCGGCGGTCCCCAAGGATGCCGGTTCCCGTCGCCGCCGAATGACGCCCCCGCCGGCCGGGTGCCCCGCCGTCAGGCGAAGCAGCGGGCCAGGAGCTGGCGGAAGGCGTCGGCGCGGTGGCTGATGGCGTGCTTGTGCGCCGGGTCCAGCTCCGCATAGGTGCAGGCGTGGCCGTCCGGGATGAAGACCGGATCGTAGCCGAAGCCCTTGCCGCCGCGCGGCGGGAAGGTCAGCGTGCCGTGGGCGGTGCCCTCCACCGCCTCGACATGGCCGTCCGGCCAGGCCAGCGCCAGGGCGCAGACGAAGCGGGCGCGGTCGCCGCGGCGGTCGGCCGCCGCCTCCAGCTCCCGCCGCACCCGCTCCATGGCGGCGCCGAAGTCCTTCTCCGGCCCGGCCCAGCGGGCGGAATAGATGCCTGGCGCGCCGTCCAGTGCATCGACCCAGAGCCCGCTGTCGTCGGCCAGCGCCGGCAGACCGGAGGCGAGCGCCGCCGCCCGCGCCTTCAGCGCCGCGTTGCCGATGAAGGTCGCCTCCGTCTCCTCCGGCTCGGGCAGGTCCAGCTCGGCGGCGGAGGGGAAGTGCCGGACATGGGCGGCGAGCAGGTCGGCGATCTCCCGCACCTTGCCCCGGTTGTGGCTGGCGATGACCAGCGTGTCCCCGGCGAAGCGGCGCGGCGCGGTCATCGGGCCAGTGCCGCCGCCTGGAGCGCCGTCAGCTCGCCGATGCCCTTGCGCGCCAGCGCGAGCAGCGCCAGGAACTCGGCCTCCTGGAAGGGCGTCTTCTCGGCCGTGCCCTGGATCTCCACGATGCCGCCCTTGCCGGTCAGCACGAAGTTGGCGTCGGCCTGGGCGCTGCTGTCCTCGGCATAGTCGAGGTCCAGCACCGGCGCGCCCTGGTACAGCCCGCAGGAGACGGCGGCGACGCTGTCGGTCAGCGGCTGCGCCTTCAGGAAGCCGATCGAGGTGAGATGCCGGAAGGCCAGCGCCAGCGCGACATAGCTGCCGGTGATGGCCGCCGTGCGGGTGCCGCCGTCGGCCTGGAGCACGTCGCAGTCGATCTTCACGGTGATCTCGCCCATCGCCTTCACGTCGGTGACGGCGCGCAGCGAGCGGCCGATCAGGCGCTGGATCTCCTGGGTGCGGCCGGTCTGCCGGCCCTTGGCCGCCTCGCGGTCGGTGCGCTCGGCCGTGGCGCGGGGCAGCATGCCGTATTCGGCCGTCACCCAGCCCTGGCCCTGGCCGCGCAGGAAGGGCGGCACGCGGTCCTCGACGCTGGCGGTGCAGAGGACGTGCGTGTCCCCGAACCGCACGAGGCACGAGCCTTCGGCATGCTTGGAGACGTTCGTCTCCAGGCTCACGGGGCGCATCTGGTCGAGGGAACGGCCGGAGGGGCGGGACATGGCTGTGGTCTCGGGATGGGGAACGGGCCGACCGTGGATAGGCCACGCCCGCCCCGCTTACAAGTCCGAAAGCCCCGTGATCCGGACCGGCGGCCGGCCGGGGAAACGGACCGTCAGTTCCAGCCGGCCCCCCATGGCTTCGACATAGCCGGACAGGGTGGACAGCAGCATGTCCGTCTGGCGCTCGATGCGCGACACCGTGTCCTGCCGCACGTCCAGGCTTTCCGCGATCTTCGCCTGCGTCAGGTCGAGCGCCTTGCGCAGACCCTGGAGGGTCAGTTCCTCCGCCTCCAGCGCGTCCGCCCTGGCCTCGATCCGCTCCCGCCGGTCGGGCGGCAGGGAAGCGAGCCAATCGTCCAGCGTCCTGGTTCCGCTCATCGCCATCGTCCTTTCCCGGCCGTCAGCCCTTGGTCCGTCCGGCTTGCAGGTGGCGGGCGTAACGCTCGTCCGCCTTCCGGATCAGCGTGCGATAGAATCTGTCCTGGGCCACACCCGCCTTGTCGCCCGCGACAAGCAGGACCGCCTGCTTGTCCGGGTCGAACGCGAAGGCAACCCGCCAGACCCCGCCATCCACACTGAAGCGGAGTTCCTTCATGTTCGCGAACGAAGACCCCTTCAGGGTGTCCACGTCCGGCCTGCCCGTCAGGGGGCCGGTCGCCTGAAGCCGCTTCATCCTGGCCGCCAGTTCGTCCTGCACCGGAGCCCGGAGGTCCAGAAACTCCGGCCAGAACTCAGGATGGAACAGAACGGTCCAGGGCATGACGAAATATGGATCGGAATCCATGTCGGCGCAAGCGGACGCCCGTCATCGTCCGCCCGGGCTCTGGCCGCAGGGCCTCGGGGTCCCCGGGACACGGATGAACACGGGTGCCGGCTGCGCCGGCCCACGGATGGCACGGATCAAGGGAAAGCACCGGAAGACATCATCCGTGGAAATCCGTGTTCCCCCTGCTGCCCGTCTGGTCCGCATGCCCGGCGCGATCCGCCCGCCCCGCCCGCATTGATTAGACCCGGATCAGACACTAGACTCAGGGAAGCAGGGGCGGCCGGGGCCGCCCGGTGGAGCGAAGGGCGAAGCGTCCGCACCGGCATGATCGTCGAGCTGAACCAACGGACCCGCGATATCTTCCGCCATATCGTCGAGGCGTATGTGGAGACGGGGGAACCCGTGGGCTCCCGCACCGTCTCGCGCCGGCTGGGCATGCAGCTCTCCCCCGCCACCATCCGCAACGTCATGGCGGACCTGGAGGAGCTGGGGCTGCTGATGGCGCCGCACACCTCGGCCGGGCGGGTGCCCACCGATGCCGGGCTGCGCATGTTCGTGAACGGCATCCTGGAGATCGGCGACCTGTCGGAGACGGAGCGGGAGGCCATCGAGGCGCAGTGCGCCAACCGGGGCCGCTCGCTGCCGGACGTGCTGGAGGAGGCGATCACCATGCTGTCCGGCCTGTCCTCCTGCGCCGGGCTGGTGCTGGCGCCGAAGACGGACCGGCCGCTGAAACACATCGAGTTCGTGAACCTGTCGCCCGGCCGCGCCCTGGTGGTGATGGTGACGGAGGACGGGCTGGTGGAGAACCGGGTGGTGGAGGTGCCGGTGGGCATGCCCGTCTCCGCCCTCACCATGGCATCCAACTATCTGACGGCGCGGCTGACCGGCCGCACCCTGACGGAGGCGCGGACCGACATCCTGGCCGAGATCGAGGAGCGCCGCGCCCAGCTCGACCAGCTCACGGCCAAGGTGGTGGCGGCGGGGCTGGCGACCTGGGGCGGCAGCCAGGGCCAGCAGGGCTATCTGATCGTGCGCGGCCAGGCCCGCCTGCTGGAGGACGTCTCCGCCCTGTCCGACCTGGAGCGCATCCGCACCCTGTTCGAGGCGCTGGAGACGCGCGAGGCCATGGTCCGCCTGCTGGACGCCACCGGCAAGGCGGAGGGGGTGCAGATCTACATCGGCGCGGAGAACGAGCTGTTCCGTCACGCCGGCTGCTCCCTGATCGTCTCCCCCTACACCAACGCGAAGGACCAGATCGTCGGCGCCATCGGCGTGATCGGCCCGACCCGGATCAACTATGCCCGCATCATCCCCATGGTGGACTATACGGCGAAGGTGGTGGGCCGCCTGATCGGGTGAGGGAGCGCCCCGCCCCGGGCGCGCATCCCATCTCGACAGGCGCCGCGATCCCGCCTAAACGTCCGCCGACCGGGGCGGCGGTCCCGCCGCCCCGTTCCAGCCCCGCAGACTGCATCCGAGGCAAGACGTCATGAGCGAAACCATGCCCAACGGCGAGCAGCGGCCGCAGACCGACGCGGCCGCCGAGGCCCCCGAGAGCAACACCGCCACCACGACCGCCCCGGGCGGCCAGGGCGGCCAGCAGGCCCCCGCGGGCCAGACCGCTGCCGGCCAGACCACTCCGGGCCAGACCGCTCCGGGCGCGGGCGGCAGGGCCGCCGCCGGCGAGGCCCCCGCGGACGACCGCACCGCGTCGCTGGAGGCGGAGATCCAGGTGCTGAAGGACCAGCTCCTGCGCGCGCTGGCGGAGACGGAGAATGTCCGCCGCCGCGCCGAGCGCGAGCGCGAGGACACGGCGAAGTACGCCATCGCCAAGTTCGCCAAGGACCTGCTGGCCGTGGCCGACAATCTGCGCCGCGCCGTCGAATCCGTGGCGCCGGACCAGCGCCAGGGCAACGAGGCGGTGAACAGCCTGCTGACCGGCGTGGAGGCGACGGAGCGCCAGCTCGCCGCCGCCTTCGACCGCGCCGGCATCCAGAAGATGGAACCGCTGGACAGGCCCTTCGACCCCAACTTCCATCAGGTGATGATGGAGATGGAAGGCACCGGCAAGGCCCCGGGCACCGTGGTCGCCGTGCTCCAGGCCGGCTACACGCTCCAGGGCCGGCTGCTGCGCGAGGCCATGGTCGGCGTCGCCAAGGGCGGCGAGACCCACAACCTCAACACCAGCGCCTGACCCCCCGCCCCGGGCGGGCTCCCCCGGCGGGGGAGCCCGCCATAACTCCGTTGGGATGGGGCGGGCGTCACGCCCCCTTTCTGCGCTGGAACGATGGCGCTGCCAATGTCTGCCTTTGAGAACGGGACCAAGGGTAAGCGAACAGAGTTCGCCAGGAGCGAATTTTTCCGTTGACGGCTTTTTCCAATTTAGTAGCATAGCATTATCGTTTGGCTGGGGACATTGTCGCACTTACGGGGTCGGGCTCCGACCCGAGGAGGCAAAACCTCTACCACTTGTTACCGAGAGGGTTCCGCTCGCTGTGCTCTCCCGGGGCAGCCAAAGCCGCTCCCACGACGCGGGATGCGGCGGGGATTTTTAGGAGTAATGCTCCCGTTTGGAGTCCCCCTCTGATACTTGCGACGCCCATCCGGGCCATTCCGCCCGGATGGGTGTATCAGAGGAGACGATTATGTCTATCGAGGCTAATCCGCCAAACGACCAGCGGGAGAAGTTGAGCAAGGACCGCCGCCCGATCAGAAGGCCCCTCGTGGTGCTTCTGAGGAATCGGTGGGTACTGATGGTTGCGCTTAAGTGCGCTAAGGCCATCTACGATCTGCTCAGCGACTCCTAAACTTTTCCCTTAGCCTGAAGGAATGGCAATGCTTAACGATGTAGTGCGGCTCGTAAGAAAGTTTCACGGCACAAGCCAATCTGAACTTGCGGCAAAGTTAGGTATATCAAAGTCATTTTTGTCAGAAATTGAATCTGGAAAAAAGAAGGTTTCTTTGGAAGTTCTAAGAAAATATTCCGAAACTTATTCTATACCAATTTCAAGTTTTTTCATATTTGATGAGCATATGAGCGGATCTCACAGAAAAATAAAATCTAAAATCGCGAACAAGATTGTTAATATACTAAGTTGGATTGATGCCGCCGCTGATAGCAATGATGATGACGAGAATCATGAAAAATTATCCAATAGATCAGTCCCCACTTTATAAGCTTCATTCAAAAAGAAAGCTTGAGAATATCCTTTGCACCAATCTCGATATTGAGAAAATGGCAAACTATGAAGGGAAAAATTTTAAATTCTTCTACATAACGCAAGGAAACAAGAAAAGAAAAGTCGAAAGTCCAATACCTGAAATTCAAGAGCTTCATAGGAAAATAGCGCGCCTTCTTTGCCGAATAGACCCCCCGGATTATCTTTATTCGGCAACCAAGAAGAGATCATATCTGAGCAATGCTCAACGCCATATTGGGCGGCATGCACTAATTAAAGTTGATATTTCTAAGTTTTTTCCTTCCGTATCACGACTTAAAGTTTACAATTTTTTCAGATTCAAAATGAAATGCAGCCCAGATGTTTCGGCAATAATCGCGAAACTACTCACTGTTGACGGTCACCTCGCTACAGGAAGTAGCGCAAGCCCGATTCTTTCTTATTATGCAAACATTGATATGTTTGAGGAGCTTTATCTCCTCGCCAAAAACCGTAGCGCTACAATGACGTGCTATATAGATGATGTATGTTTTTCGGGGGAACATGTATCAAAAAAGTTACTCTACGAGGTTCAAAAGATAATTCGTCGGCACGGTTACGTAAATCACAAGCAAAAGGCGCGCTACTATTCGCCCGGCGAAGTAAAGTTGATTACAGGGGTCGCCGTTACCTCGCTTGGCGTAAGACTCCCACTAAGGCGCCACAGAGCTATCCGCGACGGATACACGCATATTTTTACGGCAAAGACTGATTCTGATCGCCTAACCCAACTAGAGAAGCAGGTTGGAAGACTATTCGAGGCGAGCCAAATTGATCCAAGTTTTAAAGATAAAGCAAAAAGAGCGAGTCAAGCGCGCGCCAATCTGAAGCGACGCCTTCTTTCTAAAGCATTCCACCCATCATCACCTTAATCAGCATAGATAGTTCTATGATTTCCATGACACTTGACTGAATCGAACCGCTTATGCTGCCCAAATCGTCCAACCCGAAGAGCATTGCCACGCTTAGCCAGCCCCCCTACCGCGGTGCGAGGCGGCGGTAGCTGAGGGCTTCGGCGATGTGGGGGCGGCGGACGGTGGGGCTGTCGTCCATGTCGGCCAGGGTGCGGGCGACGCGCAGCACGCGGTGGTAGCCGCGGGCGGACAGGCGCAGCCGCTCCGCCGCCTCGGTCAGCAGCGCCCGGCCCTGGGCGTCGGGGGCGGCGACCTGTTCCAGCAGGGCGCCGTCGGCCTCGGCATTGGTGCGCAGGGCCGTCCCGCCGGCTCCGGTTCCCGCCCCTGGCCCCGGCCCGGCCCCGGCCCCGGCCAGCGCGGCATAGCGCCGGCGCTGCACCTCGCGCACGCGGGCCACGCGGGCGGCGACCTGGGTGCTGTCCTCCCGCGGGGGCGGCAGCGACAGGTCGGCGGCGCTGACGGCCGGCACCTCCACATGCAGGTCGATGCGGTCGAACAGGGGGCCGGAGATGCGCGACTGGTAGTCGGCGGCGCATTTCGGCGCGCGCGAGCAGGCCAGGGCGGCATCGTCCAGATGGCCGCAGCGGCAGGGGTTCATCGCCGCCACGAGCTGGAAGCGGGCGGGATAGGCGATGTGGGCGTTGGCCCGCGCGATCACGGCGCGGCCGCTCTCCATCGGCTGGCGCAGCGCCTCCAGCGTCTGGCGCGCGAACTCCGGCAGCTCGTCCAGGAACAGCACGCCCTGGTGCGCCAGACTGATCTCCCCCGGCCGGGCGCGCAGCCCGCCGCCGACCAGGGCGGGCAGGCTGGCGGAATGGTGCGGGTCGCGGAAGGGGCGACGGCGCAGCAGCCGGCCGCCCTCGAGCTGCCCGGCGACCGAGTGGATCATCGACGCCTCCAGCGCCTCCGCCGGATCCAGCGGCGGCAGGATGCCCGGCAGGCGCGCGGCCAGCATCGACTTGCCCGACCCCGGCGGGCCGATCATCAGCAGGTTGTGGCCGCCGCTGGCCGCCACCTCCAGCGCGCGCTTCGCCGTCTCCTGCCCCTTCACGTCCTTCAGGTCCCTGTGGCCGGCCCCGGCGTCGGCCGGCTCCAGCCGCGGCTCGGGCCGCGACAGCACCTGGGTCCCCTTGAAATGGTTGATGATGGCCAGCAGGCTGGGCGCGGCCAGCACCTCCAGATCGCCGGCCCAGGCCGCCTCTCCGCCGCAGGCCGCGGGACAGATCAGGCCGCGCCCGTGGGCCGAGGCGTTGATGGCACTGGGCAGCACCCCGGCCACCGGGGCCAGCGCCCCGTCCAGCCCCAGCTCGCCCAGGGCGTAGAAGCGCGCCACCTCCTCCCCCGGCAGCACGCCCAGGATCACCAGCAGGGCCAGCGCGATCGGCAGGTCGAAGTGCGATCCCTCCTTCAGCACGTCCGCCGGGGCCAGGTTGACGGCGATGCGCCGCGGCGGCAGCGACAGGCCCAGCGCGTGCAGGGCCGCGCGCACCCGCTCGCGGCTCTCGGCCACCGCCTTGTCGGGCAGGCCGACGACGATGAAGGCCAGCTCGCCGCCGGACATCTGCACCTGCACGTCGATGTCCAGCACGTCGATGCCCTGGAAGGCGACCGTACTCACCCGCGCGACCAAGCGATCCTCCCCCCGCCGGGTCCCCAACGGGCACCCTCTTGAGGAGTGTAGGGGAGGCGGTCCGCACGCGCCAGCGGTCATGGCCGCCCGGTGGGCGCTCGCTAAGGTGGCACCCGCCCGGAGGAAAGGCCGGCTGGCCCGGCCGGCGCGGGCAGGGTATCCAGGGACGGCACAGGCAGAGGAGGAAGGAATGGCGTGGCTGGTGCTGTTCGTGGCCGGGATTCTGGAGATCGGCTGGGCGATCGGGCTGAAATATTCCGAAGGCTTCACCCGGCCGCTGCCCACGGCGGTCACGCTGGTGGTGGCCCTGGCCAGCTTCTTCCTGCTCTCCGTCGCCATGCGCAGCCTGCCGGTCGGCACGGCCTATGCGGTCTGGACCGGCATCGGCGCCGTCGGCACGGCGCTGCTGGGCATCGTCCTGTTCGGGGAGCCGGCGACGGCGGCGCGGCTGGCCTGCATCGCCCTGATCGTCGCCGGCATCGTCGGGCTGAAGGTGTTCAGCGGCGGCTGAGCCCGCCCGCGCCCCCTCCCGGCTACGCCCGCCCCGGGCGCTCCGCCAGATCCCGCGCCACGGCCGCGATCAGGGCGCGGGCGGCGGCCTGCACCATCGCCTCCGGTTCCTGCGGCAGCCGGCCGGGCGTGCCCGACGGCGGTGCCCGCCAGAGCAGGTGGTGGCCGGGCGCCGGCTCGAACCCCGCCAGGACGTCCGCCTCCGGCTCCGCTCCGGTGACGATGGCGACGTCCGGCACGGGAAAGTCACCCAGCCGGCGGAACCCCGCCAGGGTGCAGTCGATCAGCCAGTCCCCGGCCAGGGTGACGACATGGCCGTTCCACTGCCCCGCGGGAACCTCCTCGACATAGCCCAGGGCGAAGTTGCCCCGTTCGGTCCGCAGCAGCGCCTGACAGGGAAGCGGCCGCGCCGCGATCCCGAAATGCGCCAGGACCCGGCAGTTGATCGCGGTCGTGAAGGCACAGTATGTCCGGTATTTCTCGCCAATGATCCCGAAGTAATCCTTGAAGATCATCTGGACAAGATCAGACGTCAGGCGTTGCGGCGCTGCCGTAGATGCCTCCGCCCCGAGATCACCGACCGATCCGGAATCGGCCGAATTCGCCGGATAATTCGAAGCATGACCGATCATCATGATTTCCGCCGCATCGGAACCTGCGGCGACTCTTCATGATCCTGGTTACCAAATCGTTTATCCTGCCATCAGGAGTCGTCGGACTTAGGCCGAAGGGGGTAGTTCCGGCCCGGCGGGGGCCGCGCCGCGCGTCACAGGACCGCCCGGCGCGTCCGCCTCACGGCCGGGATCGAAGCCACGCCAGCCCCGCGGACACCAGCAGCGCCATCGTCGTGGCGTAGCCGATCACGGGCCAGGCCGTGTCGCCGTTCAGCAGCGTCGCCGCCGCGGTCCCGGCAAGGCTGACGATCAGGCTCTGGACGCAGAAGTAGAGCGCGACGGCCGATCCCGCGATGTCGTCGAACGGTGCAAGCGCGCCGTTGGCGGTCACGGACACCGTGAAGACGATGCCGACCGCCATGACCCACATCGGCAGGATGTAGCCGAGAAAGGACGGCGGGCCGGAGACTTCGCCGATCGCCAGCAGGGCAGACCCGCAGACGAGCAGCGCCATCCCGCGCGCCACGCAACCCGGGATGCCCCACCGGGCGACGAAGGACCGGGCGAACCGGGTGGTCCCGATCATGACGACCGCGACCGTGGCGAAGGCCAGGCTGAACCCGATCTCCGACCAGCCCGCCCTGTCTATCAGCACGCGGGGGGCCGTCGAGAAGAAGACGAAGAAGGTGCCCATGCCGGCGCTGAAGCCGGCCGTGTAGACCCAGAAGGCCGGGCTGGCGAAAACCGGCAGAACGGACCGGCGCCGCGTCGCATCATCCGGCAGGCGGGTTGCGGGCGGCCGGGTTTCGGGCCATCTGACGCCGGCATTCAGAAGCGCGGGCAGCGCCAGGGCGGCCAGCGTGACGAAGATCGCCCGCCATCCGAAGACCCCGCCGATCAAGGCTCCGGCGATGGGGCCGAGGGCGGGGACGAAGGCCAGGATCGAACTGAAAAGCCCGTAGATGACGACGCCCTCGGGCCGGCCGGCATAGACGTCGCGCACCGCCGCGAACGTCGCCACCAGCGCCGCCGACGCCCCGACCGCCTGAAGCAGGCGGAAGGCGACAAAGACCGCGGCCGTCGGCGAGCCTGCCGCCCCGAGGGACGCGGCGACGAAGAGCGCGCCCCCCGCAAGCAGGACCGGCCGCCGCCCGAGGCGATCCGAGATCGGGCCGAAGATCACCTGCCCCACGCCGAGCATCGCCATGTAGAGGCTCAAGCTGAGCTGGATCACGGAGGGCGTCGTGTCCAGGGCGGCAGGCATCGCCGGAACGACGGGGAGATAGATGTCCATCGCCAGGGAAGCGAGGATGTCGAAGGGAGCCATCAGCAGCAGGGCTGCCGGCAGCGTAAAGGCCCACGCGGGGCGTGTGCTGGTCATGGGAAGGGTTCCGCTCGGTCAGGAATACCGGCGGCGTCCGTGCGTCAGCAATCGGTCAGGATCGGTCTTACAGAACGCCGCAACAACAATGCCCGTTGTTGCGGCTTACCTGTCTGCTGACTTGCCGGCTCCCATGCCTTCGACCTCGCACTTCACACTGGAGCATGACCCTATCCGATCGTCCCGCCCGCCGCAATGTCCCGGGCCAGACCGATGAACGCCCGGAGGGCGGCCGAGGGGTTGCGCCGTCCGGGATAGTAGAGGCAGAGCCCGGCACGCGGCGGCGTCCAGTCGTCGAGCACGCGCACGAGCCGGCCCGCGTCGATGTCGGTACGCACGTCCTGCTCCATGAAGAAGCCGAGTCCGATCCCGTCCAGGACGGCGATGCGGGCAAGACCGGCCTCGTCCAGGGTGATCGGTCCCGCCACGTCGATCTGGGCCGTCTGTCCGTCCTTCTCGAACTGCCAGCGATAGAGGGCGCCGTTCGGCAGCCGGACCCGGATGCACGGGTGATGGAGGAGGTCGGGCGGAACCCGTGGCGTGTCATGCCGCTGGAAATAGGCCGGCGACCCGACGACGGCATGGCGCTGGGGACGCCCCAGGGAGATCGCGATCATGTCGCTGGGCACCAGGTCGGCCACCCGCACACCCAGGTCGAATCCCTCGGCGACGATATCCACCAGCCGCCCTTCGGTGACGAGATCGACATGCACCTGCGGATGGCGGCGCAGGAACTCCAGCACCAGCGGCGAGAGGATCTCCCGTGCCGCCGTGGCAAAGGCGTTGATGCGAAGCGTGCCTGACGGAACCGTCTGCTGCGACCGCACGGCCTCCAGGGCGCCGTGAATGTCCTGCACGGCCGGACCGATCTGCGCGACGAACAGCCGCCCGGCATCGCTGAGCGAGACGCTCCGCGTCGTGCGGTTGAACAGGCGGACGCCAAGGCTCGCCTCCAGTTTTCCGATCGCGTTGCTGAGCGCGGTCGTGGACATCCCCAGATCGAGCGCCGCGGCGCGGAACGACCCCCGGCGGGCGATGGCGATGACGGCATCGAGATCGTTCAGGTCAGGCCGGTACATTGTCCCGTCATTCGAAATTCCACATCCCGCTTTATCCCGATTATCGGAACGGGTGTCCACGCCCATAGTGGAAAGGACCGAGCGACCCCGATCAAGCCTGTTTGAGAACGCCCTCAGATCACTATAAGTAACGTATATTACATTAAGAGTAGCAATATATGCTAAATCATGTTCTATTCCTCAAACGGAATCACAGTCATCATCATACTATTTGCGAGCAAAGCTGGGCTGAATTGCACATGAATCGAACACAATACCACAGATCTGTTCGGCAACCTGGAATGTCGCGCAGACAATCTGAATGATTTACAATGCGGGGCCGCACCACACTTTTCTATGTTTTCTATGAGAAAGCCGGATTTGTTAGCTCTTTATTGTCGTTGTACTTTTTCTTTGTTCGGGAAAGATGGAGAATTTTCATGGAAATGCGTAAACTTACCATGGGCGAGATTATGCAAATCGGTGGCGCTGCTATTGGCGATCGAGATAAAGATTCTTGCGGGCATCATATTGAACAGTATAGGATCAATGGCAGGAATGCGGACAATTTCAACAATCTGGCCGCTGGGTTCCGTATTGCAGTTTTTTGACATTTAGCAATCCCGTAACATCTGGAGTTCTCGGGTCAGGATTACTTGTATACGGCCGTATAGCGGATGTGTTCGAAGATGGCCCGTCAGATGCCATTCTCGCCTATACCCAATGTGTAGCAGGCATGAGCTGATCATGCACGACATCGCCACCAGCCTCTATGACTGTTAGCGGCAAATAGACAGGAATTCAAAATGGACAAAGAAAAAATCGCAAAAATCTCAAACATCATGAGGGGTGCAAGCGCCGGTTTGTTTCTTGGCCCAATTTTATCATTTTTGGGTTTGGGGCATACACCTATTTATGGCTTGGCCACGATACTTATTTTTGGTGTATGGTTTTTAGAAAAAAAGGAAAGTTGACACGTTATTATATAAGGCCTGTTTGACAACCGCTTCAGTGGCAGACTCTTCGAAGCAGCAGGCTTGCCATGGCGAGTTGTATCATGCCGCCGGAGATGTCGATCCGGGCTTCGTCGTCTCGAACCAAGCGTCTCCAGCAGGTCATCCATCCGAAGGCCCGTTCGACCACCCAGCGCCGGGGCACGACCTTGAACCCCGGCTCGGTATCGGTCCGCTGAACCACCTCGACGGTGAAGTCGAGGGAGGCAGCCTTGTCCATCAGCGTCTTACGATCATAGGCATTGTCGGCAAAGAGGTGCTTCATCCACGGCCAACGCTTGCGCATCACCTCCAGGATCGTCCGGGCCCCGGCGGAGTCGGAAATGTCGGCGGTGGTCAGGTTGACCATCAGCAGGCAGCCATCGGTGTCCACCGCGATGTGCCGCTTGCGTCCGTTGATCTTCTTGCCCGCATCGTCGCCACGCTCCCTCGCGGCGGGAGACTTCACCGATTGGCTGTCCACGATCCCGGCGCTGGAACTGGCGTCGCGGCCGGCCCGCTCACGGTCGATCATCAACGCCACGTCGTGGATCGTCTGGAACAGCAAACGCCGCAGGAGATGCCGGAACCACCGATACACCGTCTGCCACGGTGGAAAGTCCTTCGGTAAAAGCCGCCAGACACAGCCCGTCCAGGCTAGGTAGCGCAAGGCGGTCAAGACGTCCCGAAGGTCAACAGACCTTGGACGGCCGGTTTCGGCCTTCTGCGGGCGATGGCGATGACGGCATCCAGATCGTCCAGGTCAGGCCGGTACATTGTCCCGTCATTCGAAATTCCACATCCCGCTTTATCCCGATTATCGGAACGGGTGTCCACGCCCATAGTGGAAAGGACCGAGCGACCCCGATCAGAAGGACTGGCGCAATGACCCTTCCCCCACCGATCCTGGCCTATTTCGATGCCGACGCGAGGAACGACCGCGCGACCCTGGTGAATGCCTTCGCGCCCGACGCCGTCGTCACGGACGAAGCGCGGTCCCATGTCGGCCGTGACGCCATCGGCGCGTGGTGGAGCGCGGCGAAGGCCACGTACCAGTACACGACCGAACTGCTCGGCATGACGGAAAGGGGCGATGTCACCGAGATCCGTGCCCGGGTAACCGGACGGTTCCCGGGCAGCCCGGCCAGCCTGACCTTCGCGTTCCGGCTTGAGGGCGACCGGATCACCGGCCTGGAGATCACGGCATGAGCGGTTTCATCAGCCTGGAAGGCAAGCGCGCCCTCGTCACCTCGGGCACGCGCGGCGCGGGCGCGGCCACCGTCGCGCTGTTCCGCGACCTCGGTGCCCGTGTGCTGACCGCCGCCCGATCCCGCCCGGACACGGCCTGCGAGACGATGTTCGTCGCCGCGGACCTGACGACCCCGGAAGGCTGCGCCGCGCTCGCCGCCGCGGTGCGCGACCGCCTGGGCGGGGTTGATGTGATCGTCCACATGCTCGGCGGCTCATCCGCCCCGGCGGGCGGGTTCGCGGCGTTGGGCGATACGGACTGGGCCAGGGAGATCGCTCTCAACCTGATGCCCGCCGTCCGGCTTGACCGCGAACTGGTGCCCGGGATGGTGGCGCAGGGTCGCGGCGTCGTCATCCATGTCACCTCCATACAGGGAAGATTGCCCTTGCCGGCGGCGACGACGGCCTATGCCGCCGCGAAGGCCGCGCTCTCCACCTACAGCAAGAGCCTCTCGAAGGAAGTCTCGCCCAAGGGGGTGCGCGTGGTGCGGGTCGCGCCCGGCTGGATCGAGACCGAGGCGGCGGTGCGCTTGGCCGAGCGGGTCGCGCAAGACGCCGGCACCGATCAGGAGGGCGGCCGGCGGATCATCATGGAGTCGCTCGGCGGCATCCCGATCGGCCGGCCCTCGACGCCGGAGGAGGTTGCCAGCCTGATCGCCTTCCTCGCCTCCGATCGCGCCGGCACCATCACCGGCACCGAACACATCATCGACGGCGGCACCGTTCCCACCGTATGAGCCGGGCGCGATGCCCGTCGGCGGGGCGCCTCAGACGCTCCCGCCCTACCAGCGGGCCTTCAGCCCGACCTGCCACTGCCGGCCGGGGCCGATGTTGGTCAGCCCGTCGCTGCGCACGCCCGTCTCCACCAAGCGGTCGGTCAGGTTCTCCACCGTGCCGAACAGGTGCAGGGTGCGGGACAGGTCCCAGCCGGCATAGAGGTCGGCCACGACATAGGGCGACAGGCGCCGGTCGTTCTCGCTGTTCTCGAACGCGTCGGAGGCGGCGCGGACCTGCAGCCGCAGCAGCGCCGGCTCCAGCGGCCGCCAGGTCGCCTCCACCGTGCCCTGGTGGCGCGGCGCCTGGCCGACCCGGTTGCCCTCCAGCGCGGGGAAGCCGGGGGCCGAGGCGATCTCCGCCGCGCTGAACAGGTAGGAGAGGGAGAGCGACAGGTCGTCCCGCGGTTCCAGCCGCAGCTCCGCCTCGATCCCGTCCACCTCGATCCGGTCCAGGTTGCGTCTCTGCGCCAGACTGCCGCCGGCCGGCACCACGATCCCCAGGGGGGCGTAAGCGCCGGGGGTCCGGGTCAGCACGACATTGTCCACCGCGTCCTCCAGTTCCACGTGGAACAGCGTGGCCGACAGCGTCAGCCCCGGCCGCGGTGTCAGGCGCAGCCCCACCTCCCCGCCCGCCAGACGTTCCGGGTCCAGACCGGGGTTGGCCTCCGTGATGTCGTTGCCCACCCGGAACGGACGGTGGAACTCGTTCAGCGTCGGCAGCCGGAAGCCGGTATAGACGGCACCGCGCAGGGCCAGGGCATCGGTCGCCTGCCAGTCCACCCCGGCTCGGCCGTTCAGCACCCGCCCGTCGCGGTCGGGCACACGGCTGTCCAGAAGCGGTGCGCCGGTCGCCCGCACCACCTCCGTGCGGAAGCCGCCGCGGTTCCACCAGCCGTCCAGCCGCACCCCCGCCGACAGCAGCAGATCCGGCCGGGCGGTCCAGACATGCTCCGCGAACAGTCCGGCGATGATCTGGTCTCCGCCGGCCCGGCGTTCGCGGGTGAAGCCGCCGTTCTGGAAGAAATAACGCTCGCGCGTCTCGCCCTCGGTCCAGCGCAGGTCCAGGCCGAGGTCGGTGCTGTGGCCGGGTACCGGCTCCAGCCCGATCTGGACGATGCCGCCCAGCGCCGAAGCCGGCACCTTGTACTGGTCGAGCGCCGGCGTTTCCCCGGCGCGGTCGTCGTCCACGCCGGAGAAGGTGCTGGAGAATTCCCAGTCGCGGGCATAGAGCACGGCCTCCCAGGGGAGCGCGCCCTCCCCCACCAGCCGCAGGCTGCCCTCCACCGCCTCGGTCCGGTTCCCGGTATAGGGGGTGCCGTTGCCGCGGGTCTCGCGGAAGACGGAGAGTTTCGCCGTGGCGGCGACGCTGCCGAAGCGGGCCTGCGCCACCCCGTCGGCCCAGAGCGCGTCGGCGTCGGCGTTCACGTCCACCGGGCCGCGCCGGTCGCGGCGCACGACGGGCGCGCCGCCGGTGGTGAAGGCGTTGGCGGTCAGCCCCAGCGTCACCGGCCCGGCCCGGCCGGCGGTGGCGGCCAGCGCCTGCCAGGTGTCGTCGGACCCGCCGGACAGCTCCGCCTCTGACCCGGCCGGGGGCGTGGTCTCGATCCGCACGGTGCCGGCCAGGGCGGCGTTGCCCCAGGCGCCGGCCCCGCCGCCGCGGGTGATGACCACCCGCTCCACCGCCCCGGTGGGCAGGCGCGACCAGTAGACCCAGCCGCCGAAGGGATCGTTGACCGGCACCCCGGTCCACCAGCACCAGGGTCCGGCCCGCCCCGTTCGGGCCGATCCCGCGCAGGGAGACGCCCTGCGTCGTGGGATTGGCCAGCCGGCTGCCGGCGCGGCGGAACAGCCCGAAGCCGGGCACCGCCCGCAGCGCCTCGTCCAGCCGCCGCTGCGGCGCCGTCGCCAGGGTGGCGGCATCCAGCACGGTGGGGCCGTAGGGACGTTCATAGGCCGGCACGCCGCCGCGCCGGCCGACGATGACGATCTCCTCCACCGGCGCCGTCTGCGCCAGGGCGGCCGGAGCAGCGGCGAGGAGGCCCGCCAGCAGGGCTGCCGGCAGGGCGGCACGGACGGGGCGGCGGCGGGAGCAAGGATGGCGGGGGCCAGGATGGGGGGGGCCAGGATGGGGGGGGCCAGGATGGGGGGGGCCAGAAGGGCGGGGGCCAGAAGGGCGGA